>NZ_JAHBDD010000011.1:0-508921 GCF_019956155.1 Pseudomonas sp. BF-RE-22
AAGGCGGTGTGTCAGTCGCCATCCTCCTCGACTGACACGCCGCCTTCGCGGGCAAGCCTCGCTCCTACAGGGGGTTATGCGTACTCGATACAAACAAAAACGCCCCGATCAATGATCGGGGCGTTTTTTATTGCCTTCGCGCAGCTTAGGCGGCGATCGACAACTTGAGCTTGTTCATCGCGCTTTTCTCAAGCTGACGAATACGCTCGGCCGACACGTTGTACTTCTGCGCCAGGTCGTGCAGCGTGGCTTTCTCTTCAGCCAACCAGCGCTGATAAAGGATGTCACGGCTGCGGTCGTCCAGTACTTCCAGCGCTTCGTGCAGGTTGTGATTGGAGTTGTCGCTCCAGTCAGCGTCTTCCAGTTGACGGGCCGGGTCGTACCGGTGGTCTTCCAGATAGTTGGCCGGCGACTGGAAAGCGCTGTCGTCGTCCGCTTCTGCGGCCGGGTCGAAGGCCATGTCATGGCCGGTCAGTCGACTTTCCATCTCGCGCACTTCCCGCGGCTCTACGCCGAGGCTTTCCGCCACGCGATGGACTTCCTCGTTGTTCAGCCACGCCAGACGTTTCTTCTGGCTGCGCAGGTTGAAGAACAGCTTGCGCTGGGCCTTGGTGGTCGCGACTTTCACAATGCGCCAGTTGCGCAGGATGAACTCGTGAATTTCCGCCTTGATCCAGTGCACAGCGAACGAAACCAGACGCACACCCATTTCCGGGTTGAAGCGCTTCACGGCCTTCATCAGACCGACGTTACCTTCCTGGATCAGGTCAGCCTGAGCCAGACCGTAGCCGGAATAGCTACGGGCGATATGTACGACAAAACGCAGGTGGGCGAGCACCATCTGCCGAGCCGCCCCCAAATCCTGCTCATAGTAGAGACTCTCGGCCAGTTCACGCTCCTGCTCCGGCGTCAGCAATGGAATGCTGTTCACGGTGTGCACGTAGGCCTCCAGGTTCGCACCCGGGACCAGAGCATATGCAGGTTGCAAAGAATTGGTCATACGAAAAAACCTCCGTCTTACAAACTCGTGCAGTTCAGCACTGCGAAAATTGACCGGAAACCAAAAGACAAGTTCCCATAAACGCTGAAAGGTCAATACGAGCAAAATGATACTACTTAGGCGCAAGCTCCCTCAGGTGGCGTGCGACTGCAATCCATGCACCGATATACCCTAACAGCACCGCGCCAAGCAAGAGAGACAGACCGTCGGCAACTGGCACTCCGGCCAGCGCAAAATTACTGCCATACAAACCGGCCAGTCCAACCACTGCCTCGTTCAGCCAGTTCAGGCCAAACGCCAATACGCCCCAGGAAAGTATCCCCGCACCGAAGCCATACAACGCGCCCATATATAGAAAGGGCCTGCGCACATAGCTGTCAGTGCCGCCGACGAGTTTAATCACTTCTATCTCTGTGCGGCGGTTTTCAATATGAAGACGAATGGTATTGCCTATCACCAAAAGTAATGCAGAAATCAGAAGCACGGTCAGACCGAAGACAAAACGGTCACCCAGCTTGAGGATGGCTGCCAGACGCTCGACCCAGACTAGATCAAGTTGCGCCTGTTGTACCTTCGGCAGCTCGGAAAGTTTTTGTCGTAATGCTTCAAGAGCAGGCTTGTCGACCTCGTTCGGGGTCACCAGCACCACGCCTGGCAGCGGGTTTTCCGGCAGTTCCTTCAACGCTTCGCCCAGGCCGGACTGCTGCTGAAACTCTTCCAGCGCCTGATCACGACCGACATATTCGGCATCAGCTACGCCCCGAATGCCTTTGATCTGATCGCGCAACGATTCGCCTTCAGCCGGGCTGACCTCAAGTTGCAGGTACAGGGAAATCTGTGCCGCGCGCTGCCAGGAACCGCCGAGACGTTCGACGTTACTTAGCAAAAGTGACAGGCCCATCGGCAAACTCAGGGCAACCGCCATCACCATGCAGGTGAAGAAACTGCCGATGGGATGCTTGCCCAGGCGCCGCAGACTGTCCAGCAGACTGGCGCGATGGCTTTCAATCCAGGCGCGGAACAGCGTGGCGAAGTCCGGACCGTCGTCATCGTCGTGTTTTTTCTTCTGCGGTTGCGGATCGGCGGCTTTCGGCGCCACGCGCTCGGAGACTTTAGGGCTGCGTGTCGCACTCATTCCCCAGCCTCCCCGTCACCGATCAGTCGGCCGCGTTGCAGAGTCAGCATGCGGTGACGCATGCGCGCGATCAGGGCCAGGTCGTGACTGGCGATCAGCACGCTGGTGCCCAGACGGTTGATGTCTTCGAACACGCCCATGATCTCGGCCGCGAGGCGCGGGTCGAGGTTACCGGTCGGTTCATCCGCCAGCAGCAAGGCCGGGCGGTGAACGATGGCGCGGGCGATGCCGACGCGCTGCTGCTGGCCGGTGGACAGGTCGCCGGGGTACAGATCGGTCTTGTCCGACAGCGCCACGCGTTCCAGTGCCGAATCCACACGCTTGGCGATTTCGGCCTTGGACAAACCAAGAATCTGCAACGGCAGGGCCACGTTATTGAACACCGTGCGATCGAACAGCAACTGGTGGTTCTGGAACACCACGCCGATCTGCCGACGCAGGTAAGGAATCTGCGCGTTGCTGATGGTGCCGAGGTCCTGACCGGCCAGCAGCAATTTGCCGGTGGTCGGACGCTCCATGGCCAGCAGCAGGCGCAACAAGGTGCTTTTACCGGCGCCGGAATGGCCGGTTACAAACAAGAATTCGCCCCGACGGACTCGAAAGCTCAGCTCATGCAAGCCGACGTGACCGTTCGGGTAGCGTTTACCGACCTGTTCGAAACGAATCATGAACGCTCCCGCTCGGCAAACAGTGCCTGGACAAAGGGTTCTGCTTCAAAGGTACGCAAGTCATCGATGCCTTCACCGACGCCGATGTAGCGAATCGGCAAGCCGAACTGCTTGGCCAGGGCGAAAATCACCCCGCCCTTGGCGGTGCCGTCGAGCTTGGTCAGCGCCAGGCCGGTCAGTTCGACGGTCTGGTTGAATTGCTTGGCCTGGTTGATGGCGTTCTGCCCGGTGCCGGCGTCGAGCACCAGCAGCACTTCGTGCGGCGCGTCGGCGTCGAGTTTGCCGATGACCCGGCGAACCTTCTTCAACTCTTCCATCAAATTGTCTTTGGTGTGCAGGCGACCGGCGGTGTCGGCGATCAACACGTCAATGCCACGGGCCTTGGCGGCTTGCACAGCGTCGAAGATCACCGAAGCCGAGTCGGCACCGGTGTGCTGGGCGATCACCGGAATCTTGTTGCGCTCGCCCCAGACCTGCAATTGCTCGACTGCGGCGGCGCGGAAGGTGTCGCCCGCCGCCAGCATGACTTTCTTGCCTTCGAGTTGCAGCTTCTTCGCCAGTTTGCCGATGGTGGTGGTCTTGCCGGCGCCATTGACGCCAACGACCAGGATCACGAACGGCTTGTTCTGCGAGGTGATTTTCAGGGGTTGCTCGACCGGCTTGAGCATCGCCGCCAGTTCAGCCTGCAGGGACTTGTACAGCGCGTCGGCGTCGGCCAGCTCTTTGCGGGCAACCTTTTGGGTCAGGCGCTGGATGATCACCGAAGTCGCTTCAACGCCCACGTCGGCGGTCAGCAGACGGGTTTCGATGTCTTCAAGCAGCTCGTCATCGATGATTTTCTTGCCAAGGAACAGGCTCGCCATGCCTTCGCCGATGCTGGCACTGGTCTTGGACAGGCCTTGCTTGAGGCGGGCGAAGAAACCGGCTTTGGTTTCTTCGGTACGCACAGGCTCGGCGGGTGTTTCGACCGGCACGACAGGCGCGGCGGCAACGGGTGCAACGACCGGCGCAGGCACTGGTGCTTGAACAACTGGAGCAGCCGGCGCAACAAAGGCTGGAATCACAGGCTCAGGAATAACAGGCGCAGGTTCGGCCACAACAACTGGCTCAATCACTGGCACCTGAACGGGCGCAGGAGAAAACGCACTCGGCGCAGGAATCGGCGGCGTAATGTGCGGCGCCAGCTCGTCTTCGACCAACGATACCGGCTCTTCCGCTACCGGCAAGGTCAGCCACGGCTCGGCGGCAGGCGTCAGCGGCTGCTCAGCCACGACATCAGGTTGCGCCTCAGCCACCGGTTGCAGCACCGGCTCGGAGATCGGCAGGACAACCGGCGCCGGCGCTTCATCTATTACCGGCGCAGGTACTGGCTCAGGAATGGGCTGTGGCTGTTCGACGACGGTTTCCTGCGGCTTTTTGCGCAGCCATCCGAACAGGCTTTTCTTCTCGCCAGCCGCAGCTGGGGCTTTCTTGTCGTCGTTGGAACCAAACATGGAGGACGGCTATCTCACGGTAGCGACGCGCCAAAGGGCGCCTCGGCAAATAAATATTCGATGCAGAACAGACTGCGATTGACCCAGCTTGTTCACGCGCAACATTTTGTAGAGGTGCAAGTGGCACCTCACGGAAACGATTTCACGAAGGACTAACGCGGCAAAATCGGCGAAAAAGCAGAGTTTAGTTGATAAATTCCAACCTTCTGCCGCAAACCCATACAACCTGATCAAACGCAAAGGCCTGATAGGCGTGGCCGCCAGTAAAACGGATCAGTATCCTAGCACCCTCTCGCCCGCCGACGCTAAGACCAAGCGGGCAGCTCAACAGGTTTAAAAACGAATGAATGCTCTAGCCCGCCGCGCTGCAGGCCTGCTGCTCAGCACAGTTTGTCTGCCACTTTCAGTCTTTGCTGCCGATCCGCAACCCACCCACGAATTCACCCTCGACAATGGCCTGAAGGTCATCGTGCGCGAAGACCATCGCGCGCCGGTGGTGGTTTCCCAGGTCTGGTACAAGGTCGGGTCCAGCTACGAGACGCCGGGGCAGACCGGTTTGTCCCACGCCCTGGAACACATGATGTTCAAGGGCAGCGAAAAAGTCGGTCCCGGCGAAGCCTCGCTGATCCTGCGGGACCTCGGTGCCGAAGAGAATGCGTTCACCAGCGACGACTTCACCGCTTATTACCAGGTGCTGGCCCGCGACCGTCTGGGCGTGGCCTTCGAACTCGAAGCCGACCGCATGGCCAGCCTGCGCCTGCCGGCCGACGAGTTCGCCCGCGAGATCGAAGTCATTAAAGAAGAACGTCGCCTGCGCACCGACGACAAGCCGATGTCCAAGGCCTACGAACGCTTCAAGGCCATGGCCTACCCGGCCAGCGGTTACCACACGCCGACCATCGGCTGGATGGCTGACCTGGACCGCATGAAAGTCGAAGAGCTGCGCCACTGGTACCAATCCTGGTACGTGCCGAACAACGCCACGCTGGTGGTGGTCGGTGACGTGACGCCGGACGAAGTGAAAACCCTGGCCCAGCGCTACTTCGGCCCGATCGCCAAACGCGACGTGCCACCGGCGAAAAAACCGGTCGAACTGGCCGAGCCCGGCGAACGGCAGATTACGCTGCACGTGCAGACCCAACTGCCGAGCCTGATGCTGGGCTTCAACGTGCCAAGCATCGCCACCGCCGAAGACAAGCGTTCGGTCAACGCCTTGCGCCTGATCTCGGCCCTGCTAGACGGCGGCTACAGCGGACGCATCCCGACACAACTGGAGCGCGGCGAAGAGCTGGTGTCCGGTGGTTCGTCGAGCTACGACGCCTACACCCGCGGCGACAGCCTGTTCACCCTGTCGGCATCGCCGAACACCCAGAAAAACAAAACCATGGCCCAGGCCGAAGCCGGTTTGTGGAAGCTGCTCGAACAGCTGAAAACCACCGCACCGTCCGCCGAAGAGCTGGAGCGCGTGCGGGCTCAAGTGATTGCCGGACTGGTTTACGAGCGTGATTCGATTACCAGCCAGGCCACCGCTATCGGCCAACTGGAAACCGTCGGCCTGTCCTGGAAGCTGATGGACACCGAACTGGCTGAACTGGAAAGCGTCACGCCAGAAGACATCCAGAAAGCCGCCAAGCTGTATTTCACCCGCGAACGTCTCAGCGTCGCCCATGTCCTGCCACTGGAGACGACTCATGAGTGAGCATAAAAAACCACGTCTGGCCCTGATCGGCCTGGTCGCTGTCGCATTGATTGGCTCCGCTGCCTTCTATTTCCTGAAGACCGACCACTCCAACGCCAGCGAAGCCCTCGACAAGGCCAAGTCCAGCCAGAAACTGCAATCGCTGGCCGAACTCGACGGCAAGGCACCGAGCCGCCGCTCGCTCAACGTGCAAACCTGGAACACCGCCGAAGGCGCCAAGGTGTTGTTCGTTGAAGCCCGCGAGTTGCCGATGTTCGACATGCGCCTGATCTTCGCCGCCGGCAGCAGCCAGGACGGCGATGCGCCGGGCCTGGCGGTACTGACCAATGCGATGCTCAACGAAGGTGTGGCCGGCAAAGATGTCGGCGCTATCGCTCAGGGCTTCGAAGGCCTGGGCGCTGACTTTGGCAACGGTGCGTTCAAGGACATGGCGCTGGCGTCGCTGCGCAGCCTCAGTGCCACCGACAAACGCGAGCCTGCGTTGAAGTTGTTCTCCGAAGTTGTCGGCAAACCGACCTTCCCCGCCGATTCGTTTGCGCGCATCAAGAACCAGATGCTCGCCGGCTTCGAATACCAGAAACAGAACCCCGGCAAACTGGCCAGTATCGAGCTGATGAACCGCTTGTACGGCGATCACCCGTACGCGCATTCCAGCGATGGCACGGCGAAAACCGTACCAGCCATCACCCTGGCTCAGTTGAAGACGTTCCATGAAAAAGCCTACGCCGCCGGCAACGTGGTGATAGCGCTGGTGGGCGATCTGTCCCGCGCCGAAGCCGAGGCGATTGCTGCGCAAGTCTCCAGTGCGCTGCCAAAAGGCCCGGCGCTGGCGAAACTGCCGCAGCCTGAAGAACCGAAAGCCAGCATCGGCCACATCGAGTTCCCGTCCAAGCAGACCAACCTGATGCTCGCGCAACTGGGCATCGACCGTGACGATCCGGATTACGCCGCGCTGTCCATGGGCAACCAGATCCTCGGCGGCGGTGGCTTCGGCACCCGTTTGATGAGTGAAGTGCGCGAGAAGCGTGGCCTGACGTACGGCGTGTATTCGGGTTTCACCCCGATGCAGGCGCGCGGCCCGTTCATGATCAACCTGCAAACCCGCGCAGAGATGAGCGAAGGCACGCTGAAACTGGTGCAGGACGTGCTCGCCGACTACCTTAAAACCGGCCCGACCGAAAAAGAACTCGACGACGCCAAGCGTGAACTGGCCGGCAGCTTCCCGCTGTCCACCGCCAGCAACGCCGATATCGTCGGCCAGCTCGGCGCGATGGGTTTCTACAATCTGCCGTTGAGCTATCTGGAGGACTTCATGCAGCAGTCCCAGAGCCTGACAGTCGAACAAGTCAAAGCCGCACTGAACAAACACTTGAGCACGGACAAAATGGTCATCGTCAGCGCTGGCCCGACCGTGCCGCAAAAGCCGTTACCGGCCCCTACTGATAAACCTGCCGAGCAGCCGCTCGGGGTTCCGGAGCATTAATGGCCACTTCCCGTCCAAAAAAACCTGTTCATAACGTGCACAACGGCGTGAACCAACTGCGCATCATCGGCGGCGAATGGCGCAGCCGAAAGTTGAGCTTCCCTGACGCGCCGGGCCTGCGTCCGACCCCGGACCGGGTGCGTGAAACCCTGTTCAACTGGCTCGCGCCGTACGTGGCCGGGGCCAAGGTACTCGACCCGTTCGCCGGCAGCGGCGCGCTGTTTCTTGAAGCCTTGTCCCGTGGCGCGGCCATGGGCCAGGCGCTGGATGCGAGCAATATCGCGGTGTCCAGCCTGAAGGAACATCTGGGCACGCTACGTTGCACCACCGGCCAGGTTCAGACTGCCGACGCCTTGCGCTATCTGGAAACCCAGCCAGCAGTGGCTTACGACCTGGTGTTCCTCGACCCGCCGTTCAACCAGAACCTGTTGCCGACCGTATGCACCCTGCTCGAAGAGCGCCAATGGCTGGCGGACGACGCATGGGTGTACACCGAAAGCGAAACCGCCCCCTCGACGCTCGGCCTGCCGGCCAACTGGCGCCTGCACCGCGAGCAGAAATCCGGGCGCGTCTACTATTCGTTGTGGCAACGTATGGCAGAGATCGCCGGTTAACCGACCGGCCTGAAAAGGTGCGCACAGGTTGCGCACCGCTGCATCGAGAGCAATCGTGTCTTTTCCGTCAGAACGCTTCACCCCTGCCTTTGGCCTCGGCAACCCGCACTTGCAGACCTTGTGGGGACCGCTTTGGCGCAAAACCACGCACATCGAGCGCGAACGCGAACGCTTGTGGCTCGAAGATAGCGACTTTCTTGACCTGGACTGGCACGGCCCGCACAGCGCCGATGCACCGCTGGTGCTGGTGTTGCATGGCCTGACCGGGTCTTCCAATTCGCCTTACGTGGCCGGCGTGCAAAAAGCCTTGGGCGACCAAGGCTGGGCCAGCGTCGCGCTGAACTGGCGCGGCTGCTCCGGCGAACCGAATCTGTTGCCGCGCAGCTACCATTCCGGCGCCAGCGAAGATTTGGCCGAAACCATCAAGCACCTGCGGGCCAAGCGACCGCTCGCGCCGCTGTATGCGGTCGGTTATTCCCTCGGCGGCAATGTTTTGCTCAAACACTTGGGCGAGACCGGCAGCGACAGCGGCGTGCTCGGTGCCGTGGCGGTGTCGGTGCCGTTTCGGCTCGATCAGTGCGCCGATCGTATCGGCCAGGGTTTTTCGAAGGTGTATCAGGCGCACTTCATGCGCGAGATGGTCGCCTACATCAAGAACAAGCAACGGCAGTTCCAGCATGACGGGCGCGAGGATGGTCTGGCGGAATTGGCCGCGCTGGGTTCGCTGGAAAACATGCGCACGTTCTGGGATTTCGATGGCCGGGTGACCGCGCCACTGCACGGTTTCACCGATGCACAGGATTACTATCGCCGCGCCTCTAGCCGCTACTTTCTGGGCGAAATCCGCACGCCGACGCTGATCATTCAGGCCGCCGACGACCCGTTTGTATTTCCGCACAGCCTGCCGCAGGCCGAGGAACTGTCCGCCAGCACTCAATTCGAACTGCAAGCCAAGGGTGGGCATGTCGGCTTCGTCGATGGCTCGTTCCGGCAGCCGGGTTATTACCTGGAACGGCGCATCCCGCAGTGGCTGGCCGCTGCAGGTCGCGGGTAAACCGATGGACATCGATCAGGGCGAGTCGATCCGTTTCTGGCAAACGGCGCCTTTGGCCGGGGTCGAGTTGTTGTCCGCACGCTACATCGAACACCGTTTTGCCCCGCATGTGCATGACGGTTACGTGATCGGCATGATCATGGCCGGCGCCCAGCGTTACCGCTATCGCGGCGCCGAACACCTGGCGGGCAGCGGCACGCTTGTTTTGATCAACCCCGACGAGTTGCACACCGGCCACAAAGGCACGGAAGACGGTTGGTTGTACCGGGCGTTTTATCCCGACAGCGGGCAGATTCTGTCGTTGCTCGATGAGCTGGAACTGCCGACCCATAACCTGCCGGCATTTGGCGCCACGCTGTATCGCGATCCGGACCTGGTGAAGGGCTTCTGCCAACTGCATCGCCTGCTCGAAACGCCCTCCACTGCCCTGCAACAGCAGACCGCCTGGCGAGAGATGATGTTGTCGCTGTTGCAACGTCACGCCGCCGTTCCGGATGCCGGCAAACCCGGCAAGGAACACCGGGCAGTGACGCAGGCCAAGGAACTGCTGCAAGCGCAATTGGCGGCGCCGCCGTCGCTGGAAGAACTCGCGGCAGCGGTCAATCTGTCGCCCTTTCATTTCGCCCGGGTATTCCGCAGCGCCACCGGCATGCCACCGCACACCTGGTTGATGCAGCAACGCATCGCTCGGGCGCGGGCGTTGTTGCAGGGCGGCTGTTTGCCGTTGGAAGTGGCGACACAATTGGGGTTTGCCGACCAGAGTCATCTGAGCCGACAGTTCAAGCAGGTTTACGGGGTGGGGCCGGGGGCGTATCGCAGAGCGTTACTGTAGGAGCCGGCTTGCTGGCGATTGGGGCAACGCGGTCTGTCTGAAACACCGTGGCGTCCTTATCGCCGGCAAGCCGGCTCCTACAGGGGATTTGTGTTTATTCGCCGGTGGCGATTCCACGCGCGGGGTCGTTGATCCATTCGCTCCACGAGCCGGCATACAACGAACCCAAGGGATATCCCGCGAGGCACAAGGCGAACAGGTTATGGCACGCCGTCACGCCGGAACCGCAATACGCCACCAGATCGGTTGGCGAACGTTGACCGAGTTTCGCGGCAAAGCGCTGCTTGAGCTGATCGGCCGGCAGAAAACGCCCGTCGCTGCCCAGGTTGTCGGTGAATGCCGCACATTGCGCGCCGGGAATGTGCCCGGCAATCGGGTCGATCGGCTCCACTTCCCCCTTGAAGCGCGGCAAGGCGCGGGCATCGAGCAAGGTCAAATCGGGCTGGCCGAGACGGTGCTGAAGCTGTTCGGCGTTCAACAGCAGCGTATTGTCCGGCGTTCCCGCGAAGGTGCCACGTTCAATACCGGGCGCATCAAGGCTCAAGGGCAAACCCGCCGCGTGCCAGGCCTTGAGCCCGCC
Source organism: Pseudomonas sp. BF-RE-22 (assembly GCF_019956155.1). Taxonomy (NCBI): domain Bacteria; kingdom Pseudomonadati; phylum Pseudomonadota; class Gammaproteobacteria; order Pseudomonadales; family Pseudomonadaceae; genus Pseudomonas; species Pseudomonas sp. BF-RE-22. The sequence goes on from NZ_JAHBDD010000011.1 coordinate 10,559, forward strand.
ATCGAGGATAAACACGCCGTCACGCTTGCCCAGCCAGGCCAGCAACCACCACGCCCGCGCCGCGTAGGCACCGGGGCCGTCGTCGTACAAAACCACATCGCTGTCGGCATTGACGCCCCAGGCTTGCAGGCGTTCGATCAAGTCCGCAGGTTGCGGCAACGGATGACGCCCGGTCACGCCCTTGACCACCGCCCCGCTCAAATCACGCTCAAGATCGGCGAAGCTCGACCCGGCGATATGCCCTTCGGCATAGCTGCGCTGGCCGTAGTCCGGGTCTTCGAGGGCAAAACGACAATCAAGAATCACCAACCCCGGCTGGTCCTTTTTCAGGTCCAGTGCTTGCGGGCTGATCAGTTGCGCAATGGGCATAACGGGCTCCTGTGAGATGGTCGATTTTGAATCCTACTGCACTTCTTCCAGCGCCTGGGCCAGCGGCACGTAAAACTCCTCGTACAGCGCGTTCACCGCATCGCGAGACTGATCGGTGACAAAACCGGCCTCCAGCACCAGCACCTGATACACACCGCGTTTGATCGCCTGCTCGCTCAGGTGATTGGAATTTTCCCGCGTGGTGCACAGGAAACGCACCCAGGACGTGAGGATGATCCACGCATTGAGCGTCAGGGATTCAATCTGCACCTTATCCATGGACAGGATGCCGGCCTCGACGAATCCCGCGTAGATGTGCGTGCCATAGATCAGGCAGCGCTGGGAAAAGCGCCGATAACGGGCGGCGAGTTCCGGATCGCTGTCGAGCAAGTGCTCGAGATCACGATGTAAAAACCGGTAGCGCCACATCGCCGCCAGCAACTCCTGAAGGTAGAAGCGCTTGTCTTCAACCGTCGCGGCGCGCCCCTGGGGCGGGCGCAGGAAGCTGTCCACCAGGCTTTCGTACTCACTGAACAGCACGGCGATGATCGCCTGTTTGTTGGGGAAGTGGTAGTAGAGGTTGCCCGGAGAAATGTCCATGTGGGCAGCAATGTGGTTGGTGCTGATGCTGCGCTCACCTTGCTGGTTGAACAGCTCCAGGCTGTTCTGCACGATGCGCTCGCTGGTTTTGATCCGAGGGGCCATGGCTTGAGCTTTAATTCAGAGTGCGTTGAGGGGCATCTTACGACCTAACCGCGAGCGGATAAAACAACGCGATGTCAGGATCTCATTTGACTTTCTAGAGCATAGACTCTAAAAAGTTCCTCACTACAATAAATCCGGAGCCGACCATGACTGCTGACATCGCCTACCTGCAGAAGCTGCAGCAGCCCCTGGAGGAACTTCAAAACCGCTTCGACGATCAGCGCGCAGCCTATGCCGCCAACCCGATGCCGCCCGCCGCCCAGCGACTTCAATGGCTCAAAGCCCTGCGCGATTTGTTGAGCAATGAACGTCAGGCACTGATCGATGCGATCAGCCAGGACTTCAGCCACCGCAGCGCCGATGAAACCCTGCTCGCCGAACTGATGCCCAGCCTGCACGGCATTCACTATGCCAGTCAGCACCTCAAAGGCTGGATGAAACCCTCGCGACGCAAGGTCGGCGTGGCCTTTCAGCCGGCCTCGGCGAAAGTCGTTTACCAGCCGCTGGGCGTGGTCGGGGTGATCGTGCCGTGGAACTACCCGCTGTTTCTGGCCATCGGCCCTTTGGTTGGCGCGTTGTCGGCGGGCAATCGGGTGATGCTCAAACTCAGCGAATCGACCCCCGCCACCGGTCTGCTGCTCAAGGAATTGCTGGGCCGGATCTTCCCCGAAGACCTGGTTTGCGTGGTGCTCGGTGAGGCCGATATCGGCGTGGCGTTCTCCCGCCTGCGTTTCGATCACTTGCTGTTCACCGGCGCCACCAGCATCGGCAAACACGTGATGCGCGCGGCGGCCGAGAACCTGACGCCGGTAACGCTGGAACTGGGCGGCAAGTCCCCGGCCATCGTCTCTCGTGATGTGCCGTTGAAGGACGCCGCCGAACGTATTGCGTTCGGCAAGACGCTCAACGCCGGGCAAACCTGCGTCGCCCCGGACTACGTAATGGTGCCGGAAGACCGCGTGGGTTCTTTCGTCGAAGCCTACCGTCAGGCGGTTCGCGGGTTTTATCCGACACTGGCTGACAACCCGGACTACACCGCGATCATCAATGACCGACAACTGGCCCGGCTCAACGGCTACATCAGCGACGCCACCAGCAAGGGCGCGCTGCTGATTCCGCTGTTCGACCAGGGCCAGGGCCGGCGCATGAGCCATAGCCTGCTGCTGAACGTCACCGACGAGATGATGGTGATGCAGGACGAAATCTTCGGTCCGCTGCTGCCGATCGTTCCGTACAAGGATCTGGATGAAGCGTTTGCCTACATTAACCAGCGACCTCGTCCGCTGGCGCTGTATTACTTCGGCTACGACAAGCGCGAACAAAACCGTGTCCTGCATGAAACCCATTCCGGAGGCGTGTGCCTGAACGACACGTTGCTGCACGTCGCGCAGGACGACATGCCCTTCGGCGGCATCGGCCCCTCGGGCATGGGCCATTACCACGGCCACGAAGGCTTCCTGACGTTCAGCAAGGCCAAAGGTGTGCTGATCAAACAGCGTTTCAACGCGGCGAAACTGATCTACCCGCCGTACGGAAAAACCATTCAGAAACTGATCCAGAAGCTGTTTATCCGCTAACGACCTTCACCGCCGGGTAATAACAATAATGAGCCCAAGCCTGTCCGATACACCCGCGCTGTCACGGCGCGGCCTGCTTAAATTCAGCCTTGGCGCGAGCGCATTTCTTGCCACCGCCGGACTCGGCGCGAGCCTCAGCGGGTGTTCGTCGAGCATCCCGGCCAGCGGTTTCGCGATCCTGCGCAGCGGCGATCTGTTGTTTTTGCGGGCGCTGATTCCGGTGATGCTCGATGGCGCCGTGGTCGCCGGGAAAATGCCGATGGCACTCGACCAGACCTTGCACTGCCTGGATAACGGCCTCAATCACCTGTCGCCGGAAATGCTCAAGCTCACTCAGCAGTTGTTCGATGTGCTGGGGATGGCCGTGACTCGCGGGCCGCTGACCGGGATCTGGGGCAGTTGGGAAAACGCCAGTGCCGATGAGATCCGGCACTTTCTTGATCGCTGGGAAAACAGCTCGTTGAGCCTGTTGCGCATGGGGCATAGCTCGTTGCTGCAACTGGTGATGATGGCGTGGTACAGCCGGGCTGAGTCGTGGGCGCATTGCGGGTATCCCGGACCGCCAACCGTTTAAGACCGAGTTGGCCCCTTCGCGGGCAAGCCTCGCTCCTACAGGGATCGCGCGCCCCCTGTAGGAGCGAGGCTTGCCCGCGAAGGCGGCCTGATGAACGACACATTTCTCAATATAAAAACAAGAGACCCGAATATGCCCGTACCCGATCCGTTCCGCGAAGGCATGGCCCGTGGCTGGAAAACCCACAACGGCTCGCAACTGACCCAGGACCTGACCCTCGAAGCGGACGTGGCGATCATCGGCAGCGGCGCGGGCGGCGGCACCACCGCTGAAATCCTCAGCGCCGCCGGCTACAAGGTGCTGTTGATCGAAGAAGGTCCGCTCAAGACCAGCAGCGACTTCAAGATGCTTGAAGACCAGGCCTACACCAGCCTCTATCAAGAAGGCATCGGCCGCATGAGCAAGGACGGCGCAATCACCATCCTTCAAGGCCGTGCGGTGGGCGGCACCACGCTGATCAACTGGACCTCGAGTTTCCGCACGCCGGAGCCGACGCTCGAACACTGGGCCAGGGAGCACAACGTCAAAGGCCACAGCCCGGCCGAGATGGCGCCATGGTTCGAGAAAATGGAGCAACGTCTGGGCGTCGCACCCTGGATGGTCCCGCCGAACGCCAACAACGACGTGATTCGCAAAGGCTGCGAGCAGCTCGGCTACAGCTGGCACGTGATCCCGCGCAACGTGCGCGGCTGCTGGAACCTTGGCTACTGCGGCATGGGCTGCCCGACCAACGCCAAGCAATCGATGATGGTCACAACGATTCCGGCGACCCTGGAAAAGGGTGGCGAGCTGCTTTACCTGGCCCGCGCCGAGAAACTGATGATCAAGGACGGCAAGGTCACCGGCCTGCAATGCGTGGCGATGGATGATCGCTGCGTCGCGCCCACGGGCAAGACAATCACGGTCATGGCGCGACATTACGTGCTGGCCGGCGGCGGCATCAACAGCCCCGCGTTGCTGTTGCGTTCCGACGCGCCCGATCCGCACAAACGTCTGGGCAAGCGCACCTTCCTGCATTTAGTGAACATGTCCGCCGGGCTGTTCGACGAGGTGATCAACCCGTTCTACGGCGCGCCGCAGTCGATCTATTCCGACCATTTCCAATGGAAGGACGGCACCACCGGCCCGATGGCCTACAAACTCGAAGTGCCGCCCCTGCACCCGGCGCTGGCGGCCACATTGCTCGGCGGTTTTGGCCAGGAAAGCGCCCGACACATGGAAAACCTGCCGCATACCCACGCCATGCTGGCGTTGCTGCGCGATGGCTTTCACCCGGACAGTCCCGGTGGCAGCGTCGAATTGCGCGGCGACAACACGCCAGTGCTCGATTATCAGGTTTCACCCTACGCCTGGGACGGTTTGCGCCGCGCCTTCCACAGCATGGCCGAGATCCAGTTCGCCGGCGGCGCCAACGCCGTGATGCCGATGCACGCCGATGCGCGCTATGTGAAAACCCTGGCCGAGGCGCGCACGCTGATCGACGGCCTGAGCCTTGAGTTGTATCGCACACGCTTGGGCAGTGCCCATGTGATGGGCGGTTGCGCCATGGGCGAAGACCCGAAAAACGCCGTGACCGACAGCCTCGGCCGGCATCATCAGCTCAGCAACCTGTCGATCCACGACGGCTCGCTGTTCCCCACCAGCATTGGCGCAAACCCGCAATTGTCGGTCTACGGGCTGACGGCGCAACTGGCGACTTCGTTGGCCGAACGTTTGAAAAACCCATGAAAAGAGCGAATATTCCTATCGTCTATAGTGCTTTCTTACCCAACAGGCGACTTGGCCGACCGGGAAGGCTGCGATACCATCCGACTCCCCAACGGACTCCCGCCAGGACGACGCGATGAACCGAGTGTTGTACCCAGGTACCTTCGACCCTATTACCAAGGGCCATGGCGATCTGGTCGAACGCGCCGCGCGCCTGTTCGATCATGTGATCATCGCCGTCGCCGCCAGCCCGAAAAAAAACCCGTTGTTTCCCCTGGAACAGCGTGTGGAGCTGGCCCGCGAGGTCACTAAACATCTGCCGAACGTTGAAGTCGTCGGCTTTTCGACGCTGTTGGCGCATTTCGCCAAAGAGAAGAATGCCAACGTGTTCCTGCGTGGTTTGCGCGCGGTCTCGGACTTCGAATACGAATTTCAGCTGGCCAACATGAACCGTCAGTTGGCGCCGGATGTGGAAAGTCTGTTTCTTACACCGTCCGAGCGCTATTCGTTCATTTCCTCGACGCTGGTCCGTGAAATCGCGGCGTTGGGCGGCGATATCACCAAGTTCGTCCACCCCGCGGTGGCGGATGCCCTGACACTTCGATTTAAAAAATAACGCCAGACCTGTAGGAGCCGGCTTGCTGGCGATAGGACCGCTGCGATGTCTCAGACTGACCGCGGTGTTGCTATCGCCAGCAAGCCGGCTCCTACAGAACGTCGCGCCCGCGTGCACTGCGCTCTCCAATGCGGCACAATTGCGCATTGGTTTTTAGCGCCCGGGCCTGCCGCCCCGGCTGGAGTTAGCATGTCCCTGATCATCACCGACGATTGCATCAACTGCGACGTCTGCGAACCCGAGTGCCCGAACGCCGCCATTTCCCAGGGCGAAGAGATCTACGTGATCGACCCGAACCTGTGCACCCAGTGTGTCGGCCACTACGACGAACCTCAGTGCCAGCAGGTGTGCCCGGTGGATTGCATTCCACTGGACGAAGCGCATCCGGAGACTGAAGAGCAGTTGATGGAGAAGTACCGGAAGATTACCGGTAAGGCGTGAGCCATGAGGCGTCTGTGAGGACGCCTTCGCGGGCAAGCCTCGCTCCTACAGGATTTACACGATCCTTGTAGGAGCGAGGCTTGCCCGCGAAGCTTTTAGGCTTCACTCCCGCTGCTCAAACCCCTCCCCAATACATCCCAGACACCTCACGAACGCCGCTTTCGCCGGGTCGACCACCAACGCCTGTCCCGCGTCGCCGACATTGCCGCCCAGCGCGGTAAACGGCAACGACACCACAAACGCCCCCGCGCCAATCACCGTTGCCACGACCAGCAAGGGTCGGGCAATCAGCAAGTCGCCGAGCATGGCGTACGCCGGGGGATTCTGGATGGTGTAGCGCGGGTCACCGCTGCCGGTATTTGCTGCCAGTGCTGGTGCACCGGCACTCAGCAGCCATACGACGGCAAGGGTTCGGAACAGGTTCATGGCACGGTCCTTCGACTAGGCAGTGAGAACACTGACTATAGACCGCAGGAATATCAGCTCTGGCAGCGCGGGCAAAAGACGCTGGCGCGCTGCCCGAGTTTGACTTCCCGCAGCTCTGTTCCGCAGACCTTGCACGGCTGACTGCCACGGCCGTACACGAACAATTCCTGCTGGAAATAACCGGGCTGACCGTCGCCGCCGATAAAGTCGCGCAACGTCGTACCGCCGCGCTCGATGGCAGCGGCCAGGATGCGTTTGATCTCGATCGCCAATTTCAAATAGCGCGCCCGGGAAATGCTCTTGGCCTCACGGCGTGGGTCGATACCGGCCGCAAACAGCGCTTCGGTCGCGTAGATATTGCCCACGCCGACCACCACGGCGTTGTCCATGATGAACGGTTTGACCGCCATCGAACGCCCGCGAGACTGCTGGAACAAGCGCTCGCCGTCGAACAGGTCGGTCAACGGTTCCGGCCCCAGGCGAATCAGCAATTCATGGTTGAGCGGATCGAGGCTCCAGAGCATCGCGCCGAACCGTCGCGGGTCCGTGTAGCGCAGGGCCAGGCCCGATTCCAGCTCGATATCCACATGCTCATGCTTGGCGGCCGGCAGGCCGACTTCCACCAGGCGCAGATTGCCCGACATGCCCAAGTGGCTGATCAGCGTGCCGACTTCGGCGTTGATCAGCAGGTACTTGGCGCGCCGCTCAACCAGCACGATACGCTGGCCGGAGAGCCGCACATCCAGGTCTTCAGGGATCGGCCAGCGCAGGCGACGGTCACGCACGATCACCCGGCTGACGCGCTGGCCTTCCAGGTACGGCGCAATACCGCGGCGGGTGGTTTCGACTTCCGGCAGTTCAGGCATGGTGCTCTCGAATCAGGCTCTGACGGCACTCAGCGGTGAGTGCCGAGGTCGCGAATCGTTTGTTTGAGGGTTTCGAAGTCGTAGTCCGAGAGGCCCACGTAATCGAGTACCAGCGGCGCGATGGTGTTCCATTCATGGTCCTCGTTCTGGTTGCCCAGTACCCGGTAAGACGCACAAATGTGCTCGGCCATTTTCAGGATCGCCAACAGGTTTTTCAGCTGGCTGTTGCGCGAAGACTCATCGCTGAAAATCGCCAGCGCATTGTGGTGATTGGCGATCGCCGTGCTCACATGCTCCGGCAGGCGCCAGGATTTGGCCGTGTAATAACCCACCACCGCATGGTTGGTATTGAACACCCTATTTTCCGTGTCCACCACGCGGCATTCGGCACTGGCGCTGGCGTAGGCTTCTTCCAGCGTGGTCATGTAGTCCGGGAAGCGTTGCAGCATCAGCGGCACGCCGCAGTCGTGGAACAGGCCCAGGGCGTACGCTTCATCGCCGGCCTGGACGCCGATGCGCTTGGCCAGGGTCAGGCAGGTCATCGCCACATCTTGAGCGGTGTCCCAGAAACGATTCAGGGTAACGATGGTGTCATCGTTCATTTCCCCCTTGATCGACTGCGCGTTGATCAGGTTGATGATCGAACGGCTGCCCAGCAGGTTCACCGCGCGCTGGATCGAGGCGATCTTGTTGCTCAAGCCGTAATACGGCGAGTTGACGATTTTCAGGAGGGCACCAGAGAGGCCCGGGTCCTGGGAGATCAGCTTGGCGATCACTTCCAGATCCGGGTCGGGCATGTACTGTTCCATCTGCAGATCCACCATGATCTGCGGCTGGGCCGGCACGCTGATGCCTTGCAGGGACTGTTGGATCTGTTCGGTGGTCAGCTCTTGGGACATAAGTACACACTCTGGGACAGGCGCCGATTCTAACCTTTATAAAGTTGGATCCGACACACCGGCGGGCAACATCGGCCAAAGTTTCATTTCCGTGGAGCATTTGAGATCGCCTTCGCGGGCAAGCCTCGCTCCTACATTTGGAATGCGTCCCCCTGTAGGAGCGAGGCTTGCCCGCGAAGGCGTCACCAGCGTTTCATCGCCCACCCGGCCCGCCACCACCCTCAACACGCTATACTCCCGCTCTTTTTTCCGGAGCGACGTCATGTCCCTGCCTAGCCTGCGCCTCAAAGCCAACGCCGACCGTCGCCTGCGAAACGGCCACTTGTGGGTCTACAGCAACGAAATCGACGTGGCCGCCACCCCGTTGCACGGCTTCAAGGCCGGCGACCAGGCGATCCTCGAAGCTGCCGGCGGCAAGCTGCTGGGCATCGTTGCCATGAGCCCGAACAACCTGATCTGCGCCCGTCTGCTATCGCGCGACGTCAAGTTGCCGCTGGACAAGTCGCTGCTGGTGCATCGCTTGAACGTCGCTCTGTCCCTGCGCGATCGCCTGTTCGACAAGCCGTTCTATCGTCTGGTCTACGGCGATTCCGACCTGCTGCCAGGCCTGGTAGTCGACCGTTTCGGCGACATCCTCGTGGTGCAGATCGCTTCGGCAACCATGGAAGCGCATAAAGACGACGTGATCGCGGCGTTGACCCAAGTGCTCAAGCCAAGCGGCATTCTGTTCAAGAACGACTCCGCCGCCCGCGACGCCGAAGGCCTCAACCGCTACGTCGAAACCGTGTTCGGCCTGGTGCCGGAGTGGGTTGCGCTGGAAGAGAACGGCGTGAAGTTCGAAGCGCCGGTCATCCAGGGCCAGAAAACCGGCTGGTTCTACGACCACCGCATGAACCGCGCACGCCTGGCCCCGTACGCCAAAGGCAAACGCGTCCTCGACCTGTACAGCTACATCGGCGGTTGGGGCGTGCAAGCCGCAGCATTCGGCGCCAGTGAAGTGTTCTGCGTCGACGCGTCGGCCTTCGCCCTCGACGGCGTCGAGCGCAACGCCGCGCTGAACGGTTTCGCTGAAAAAATAACCTGCCTCGAAGGCGACGTCTTCGAAGCGCTGAAAGAACTGAAAGCCAGCGAAGAACGCTTCGACGTGATCGTGGCCGACCCGCCGGCGTTCATCAAGCGCAAGAAAGACATGAAAAACGGCGAAGGCGCTTACCGTCGCCTGAACGAGCAAGCCATGCGCCTGCTCAGCAAGGACGGCATCCTGGTCAGCGCTTCGTGCTCGATGCACCTGCCGGAAGATGACCTGCAGAACATCCTGCTGACCAGCGCCCGTCACCTGGATCGCAACATCCAGATGCTGGAACGTGGCGGTCAGGGTCCGGATCATCCGGTACACCCGGCGATTGCTGAAACCCGCTACATCAAGAGCATCACCTGCCGGTTGCTGCCAAACAGCTAACACCAGAGAACCACAGTAGGAGCGAGCCCTGCTCGCGATGGTCGTCAACGATGATGCTGGCTGCCTGACACCCCGCGTAGCCTGTTCGTTTTTCGCGAGCAGGCTCGCTCCTACAACGGTCTGAGAACAGTCCCACACCTCCTGCATTGACTTCCCTATTCATCAAGTCGACTCTCGGCTACCCCTCACGGATCGAGAGCGTTGTTGATGAACCCTTCCCCGCATACCGCGAAAAAATCGCCGCTCGTCCTGCTTTTGATGACGATGACGCTACTGGGTGTTTTCCCGCTGGACGTCGTGCTCCCGTCCTTTCCCGCGCTCTCTGATTACTTCCTGACCTCAGCGTCCGACATAGTGTTATCCGTCAGCCTGTTCGCCATTGGCCTTGGGCTATCCGTGGTGCTGGTCGGACCGCTGTCGGACTTGTGGGGGCGCAAAACCCTTTTGCTGACTGGCATCGCCATCTCGATCGTCGGTGCAACGGGTTGCCTGGTTTCCAGCGAATACGGCTGGTTCCTGGTGTTTCGTGTCATTCAGGCTGTGGGTTGCGGGTCCTTTGTGCTGTCACAGGCACTGATTCAGGATCTGTTCGTCGGCAAGGAACAGGAACGGATGAGGATCTGGATGACCACCGGCGGCGGCGTGTTCATTTCCATATCGCCGCTGCTTGGCACCTGGTTGCAGATGCATCTGGACTGGCAGGGCAGCTTCTATGTCTTTATCGCGCTGGCGGTCTTCGTCTGGATAAGGGCTGGCGTGCTCCTCAAGGAAACCCCGCGCAGTCGCAATGCCGCGCCCGGTCACTTTTTCAGTGCCTACTGGCGGCTATGCGCGGATTTTCGCTTCATGGGTTACTGGTTGATTTCGGCCCTGGCCTTCGCCTGCCATTTTTCATTCATCGTCATGTCGCCGATCATTTTCATGGAGCGCCTGGCACTCACACCCTACGAATTCGCCTGGACATTGTTGCTGTATGGCGTGGCTTATGTGTTCGGCGGGATAGTCGCCAGCGCATTGCATCGGCGTCTGCCGGCCAATTCACAGATAGTGATCGGCCTCGGCCTGATCGCATTGTCGGGGCTGGTCATGCTGTGGCTGGCAAATCAGTTCGGGCTGACGGCCGCTGCGGTGCTGATCCCCATGCTCATCTGCACGGCCGGCACCACCATTGCCCGGCCTATCGCCAATTCCAAAGCCATGACCCTCTATCCACAGGATGCCGGTACGTCCTCCTCGGTCGGCGGCGTGATGATCTTCATGTGCGGCGGCGTGATCAGCGTGATGATCAATCTCGCGTCCGAAGACCTCACCACGGCGCTCGCCTTGTGTTTCCTGATCCTTAGCGTCGCGGGCCTGGGTTTGAACGCGCTGATCATGCAGCGCAATCTGGCACTGAACGCGAGTTGATTTACGCCGGTCGTCATCCGGCGCACGCCACCGGCGCCGGATCAGCGCTTCCCGGCATTCCCTCCAGCCGCCAGCCGTGTAGAATCGCGACATTCATCGCCAGTCATCCCCCGGCGGGTTTATGAGCTCAAGCTGAAGCGCGCGGCGATCCCGCAAAGTTATCGGCAACTTCCGGACACACGGCCATTTCTGAGTGTTCCAGACGTCAATAGAAGCTCACTTCCCTTTTGATACCTGATTAGCCGCCCGGAGTGCTTCATGCCTGATTACCGCTCGAAAACATCCACCCACGGCCGCAACATGGCCGGTGCCCGCGCATTGTGGCGCGCCACGGGGATGAAAGATGACGACTTCAAAAAGCCGATCATCGCCATTGCCAACTCGTTCACCCAGTTCGTACCGGGCCACGTCCACCTCAAGGACCTGGGCCAACTGGTCGCCCGCGAAATCGAACGCGCCGGCGGTGTAGCGAAAGAATTCAATACCATCGCCGTGGATGACGGCATCGCCATGGGCCACGACGGCATGCTGTATTCGCTGCCGAGCCGCGAGATCATCGCCGACTCCGTCGAGTACATGGTCAACGCCCACTGCGCCGACGCCATCGTCTGCATCTCGAACTGCGACAAGATCACCCCAGGCATGCTGATGGCCGCCCTGCGCCTGAACATCCCGGTGATCTTCGTCTCCGGCGGCCCGATGGAAGCCGGCAAGACCAAACTGGCCAGCCACGGTCTCGACCTCGTCGACGCCATGGTGATCGCCGCCGACTCCAGCGCTTCTGACGAGAAGGTTGCCGAGTACGAGCGCAGCGCCTGCCCGACTTGCGGTTCGTGCTCCGGCATGTTCACCGCCAACTCGATGAACTGCCTGGTTGAAGCGTTGGGGCTGGCCTTGCCGGGCAACGGTTCGACCCTGGCCACCCACAGCGACCGCGAGCAACTGTTCCTGCAGGCCGGCCGCACCATCGTCGAGCTGTGCAAGCGTTACTACGGCGAGAACGACGAGTCGGTATTGCCGCGCAACATCGCCAACTTCAAGGCGTTCGAAAACGCCATGACCCTGGACATCGCCATGGGCGGTTCCACCAACACCATCCTGCACTTGCTGGCCGCCGCCCAGGAAGCCGAGATCGATTTCGACCTGCGCGACATCGACCGTCTTTCCCGTCACGTGCCGCAACTGTGCAAAGTCGCGCCGAACATCCAGAAGTACCACATGGAAGACGTGCACCGCGCCGGCGGGATCTTCAGCATCCTCGGTTCGCTGGCCCGTGGCGGCCTGCTGCACACCGACCTGCCGACCGTGCACAGCAAGACCCTGGCCGAAGGCATTGCCAAGTGGGACATCACCCAGACCGACGACGAAGCGGTACATCACTTCTTCAAGGCCGGTCCAGCGGGCATCCCGACGCAAACCGCGTTCAGCCAGTCGACCCGTTGGGAAACCCTGGACGACGACCGTGAAAACGGCTGCATCCGCAGTGTCGAACACGCCTACTCGAAAGAAGGCGGCCTGGCCGTTCTCTACGGCAACATCGCGCTGGACGGCTGCGTAGTGAAAACCGCGGGCGTCGACGAGTCGATCCACGTGTTCGAAGGCAACGCAAAAATCTTCGAAAGCCAGGACAGCGCCGTGCGCGGCATCCTCGCGGACGAAGTGAAGGCCGGCGACATCGTGATCATCCGTTACGAAGGCCCGAAAGGCGGCCCGGGCATGCAGGAAATGCTGTACCCGACGTCGTACCTGAAATCCAAAGGCCTGGGCAAAGCCTGCGCCCTGCTCACCGACGGCCGTTTCTCCGGCGGCACTTCGGGCCTGTCCATCGGCCACGCTTCGCCGGAAGCCGCTGCCGGTGGCGCGATTGGTCTGGTGCAGGACGGCGACAAAGTGCTGATCGACATTCCGAACCGCTCGATCAACCTGTTGGTCAGCGATGAAGAACTGGCCGGCCGCCGTGCCGAGCAGGATCAGAAAGGCTGGAAGCCGGTGGAGAAACGTCCACGTAAAGTGACCACCGCACTGAAAGCCTACGCCCTGCTGGCGACCAGCGCCGACAAGGGTGCTGTGCGTAACAAGGCGATGCTTGACGGGCTGTAAGCGTCAGTCGCAGAAATAAAAATGCCCCGCCAAGTGCGGGGCATTTTTTTGCCAATCGTTTGATCTGCGTTATACGCAAATCCCTGTAGGAGCCGGCTTGCTGGCGATAGCGGTGTGTCAGCCGACCAATTTTTCGTCTGAAAAACCGCCATCGCCAGCAAGCCGGCTCCTACAGTTGATCGGTGTTGCGGTTACTGAATTTCCGCCGGCGTCACGATCACCCAGTTCTTGTCCGCCGTCACCGGCAACCCTTCCTTGGCTTGGGCCGCAGCGTGCTTGGCCATCATGCCGTTAATCTGGGTCATGTATTTGTCCTTGCGGTTGACCCACAAGTGGATGCCGCCCTTGGCCACGTCAACATCGTGGAACAGCATGTAACCGTCGCTGCTCGGGGTGTCGCCGCCGACCAGTACCGGTTTTTTCCATTCATCGATGTAGGTCAGGATCGCCGCGTGTTTACCGGCCATCCAGGTCGCCGGGGTCCACAGGTACGGGGTCAGTTCCAGGCCCAGGTTGGCCTTCTCGTCATACTTGCCAGCGGTGATCTGCTTGCGGGCCGTGGTCAACTCGCCGGACTTTTGATCCTTGAGCAGCAGGCTCACGCCGATCACGTTTTGCGGTTTGACGTTGTAGCCGTACTTCGGATCGGAGGCGACCATGCGCACCAGCTCTTCAGAAGCAGCGGTCATCACGTAGACCTCGATGCCGTTCTCCATCAGCTTGTTGTACAGCTCGGTTTGACCGGTGAAGACTTTCGGCGGGTTGACGTCGAGCTTCTTGACCACATCGCCTTCGTAATAAGTGGCCGGCACCGGTTTGCCGGACGCCATCAATTCGTCGACATAACCTTTGAGCTCTTGCAGGGTGAAACCGGAGAACACTTGGGCGACCCATGGGTAGCAAACCATGTCGTCGAGTTCGCAGAGGCGGTAGTAGTAGCTGAACAGGCTTTCCTTATGGTCGGCGGTGTCCTTGAACGGAATCAGTTTCAGGGAGGGATCGAGTTTCTCGCGGGTGATCAGGCCCTTGTTTTCCATGAACGGCAGCAGCGATTCTTCGAGGTCATAGCGGTAACTGGTGTTGTCCATGTCGAACACCGCGTAGTTACCTTTGTTGGCGTTGGCCGCGATCATCGCATCCAGTGCCTTGGCCTGATCGGCTGGCCAGTGCTTCAAATCCGTAGCGAAGGCCTGGCCGGCGAGGCCAATGCACAGTGCAGCGAGCAGAAATTTCGGTGCGAACTTCATCGATAGATCTCCCTGATTTAAAGACATCGACGCTAACAAATAAGTGTGACAGTCCCCGTCTGTCAGCGACGGCCAACGCACCTATCGCGCCAGCTGCATTCCTGTAAGCGACACCCGCTTATTCCAAAAACGACAGTCATCAGACTTTTTTGATATTAATTCATTGAAAATCAAGCTGTTAGGCTTGCCGGTTCGCAGCTGCCCCGGAAGGCAGTTGGCACATGTCTAATGGGAGTTCCAATGAATCTGCCGCTGATTCTCAATCTGCTGGTGTTCCTCGCCCTGCTCGTCGCACTGGCGCAAACCCGTCACACGACGTGGAGCCTGGCGAAAAAAGTCCTGCTCGCCCTGGTGTTGGGCGTGGTGTTCGGTGTCGCCTTGCACACCGTTTACGGTGCCGGCAACCCGGTGCTGAAAGCCTCGATCGGCTGGTTCGATCTGGTGGGCAACGGTTACGTGCAGTTGCTGCAAATGATCGTGATCCCGCTGGTGTTCGCCTCGATCCTCAGCGCCGTGGCCCGTCTGCACAACGCTTCGTCGCTGGGCAAAATCAGTTTCCTGACCATCGGCACGCTGCTGTTCACCACCGCTATCGCGGCGCTGATCGGTATCGGTTTGACCAACCTGTTCGGCCTGACCGCCGAAGGCCTGGTCGCCGGCACACAGGAAATGGCCCGCCTGCAAACCATTCAGACCGACTACGCAGGCAAGGTCGCAGACCTGAATGTGCCGCAGCTGCTGCTGTCGTTCATCCCGCAAAACCCGTTCGCCGATCTGGCGCGCGCCAAGCCGACATCGATCATCAGCGTGGTGATATTCGCCGCGTTCCTCGGGGTCGCCGCGCTGCAACTGCTGAAGGATGACGTCGAAAAAGGTCAGAAAGTGATCAACGCCATCGACACCCTGCAAGCCTGGGTGATGCGTCTGGTGCGTCTGGTGATGAAGCTGACTCCGTACGGCGTACTGGCGCTGATGACCAAAGTGGTCGCCGGTTCCAACCTGCAAGACATCATCAAGCTCGGCAGTTTTGTCGTGGTGTCCTACATCGGCCTGGGCCTGATGTTTGTAGTCCATGGCGTGCTGGTGTCGGTGGCCGGGATCAACCCGCTGCGGTTCTTCCGCAAGATCTGGCCGGTGCTGACGTTTGCTTTCACCAGCCGCTCCAGTGCGGCGACGATTCCGCTGAGCATCGAAGCTCAGACCAGCCGTCTGGGCATTCCGCAATCCATCGCCAGTTTCGCCGCTTCGTTCGGCGCGACCATTGGCCAGAACGGCTGTGCGGGATTGTATCCGGCGATGTTGGCAGTGATGGTTGCGCCGACCGTGGGCATCAACCCGCTCGACCCGCTGTGGATCGCGACGCTGGTGGCGATTGTGACCTTGAGTTCGGCCGGTGTGGCCGGCGTGGGCGGTGGTGCGACGTTCGCGGCGCTGATCGTGCTGCCGGCGATGGGCTTGCCGGTTTCACTGGTGGCGTTGCTGATTTCGGTTGAGCCGCTGATTGATATGGGGCGTACGGCGTTGAACGTGAGTGGTTCGATCACGGCCGGGGCGATTACCAGCCAGATCATGCAGCAGACCGATAAAGCGCTGCTGGATGCGGATGAGCATGCGGAGTTGGCTCACGCATAAGTTCTTTAGCGCCTGATCTGGCCTCATCGCCAGCAGGCTAGCTCCCACAGGGATTTTGGGTGTTCACACAATCTGTGTTTCACCTCAAACCCACTGTGGGAGCCAGCCTGCTGGCGATGCTTTTAGACTTTTTCCCAGACTTCGAAGTTGTACGCCGGTTTGTCGCCTTCAGCCGGATTCGGCACATTCGACACCAGCTTCCACTGCTTCAAATCAAACTCCGGAAACCACGCATCCCCTTCCGGGCTCAGCGCCACGCGCGTCAAATACAACCGATCAGCCTGCGCCAACCCCTGCGCATACAACTGCGCGCCACCAATCAGCATCAACTCATCGACGCCCTGCTCTTTCGCCCATTCCTCTGCGCGAATCACAGCAGCCTCCAGCGACGGATAAACCTCCGCGCCTTCCAGCACCAGATCCGCCTGGCGGCTGACCACGATGTTCAACCGGCCCGGCAGCGGGCGACCGAGGGAATCCCAGGTCTTGCGACCCATGATGATCGGCTTGCCCAGGGTGGTGGCCTTGAAGTATTTGAAGTCCCCCGGCAAGTGCCAGGGCATGCTGTTGTCGACGCCGATCACACGGTTTTCACCGAGGGCTGCGATCAGGCTGAGGGGGAGTGATTTAGTCATGCCGGCGAGGATACCAGAGGCTCGGCTTCTCGCAACGTAGCCCCCCGACAAGCGCGACAGCGGTTATGCTCACAACTCAATTGAGCGACGGGATGCCGCGTGACTGAACTGAATACCCTCTGGCTGACGGAAACCATTCGCCTGCGCGAAGAACACGCCGGCCCACTGGATGATCTGGAAGCCAACCGACTGGCTCGCACGGCGGGCGGCGATCTGCCGACACGGATTTCGCGCCGCGCCTTATGGCTGGCCGAGCGTGATGGGCTGACCGAAGCCCTCAGGCATTGGCTGCAAGGTGCGCGACTGGCGCTGTTGGTGTTGGCCGCGCTGGCCGTGGTCAGCGGCGCCGGTCTGGCGTTTGCCGCGCTGGGCGACGGACAAACGCCGGTCAATGTGTTCTGGGCCTTGGGCAGCTTGCTCGGGCTGAACCTGATTCTGCTGTTGAGCTGGGCGCTGGGCCTGGTGTTTGCCGGTGAGCACGGCGCGACGCTGGGACGCTTGTGGTTGTGGCTCAGCGAAAAACTCGCCCGCGACGCCAAAGCCGCGCAACTGGCGCCCGCCCTGCTGTTGCTGCTGCAACGACAGAAACTCAATCGCTGGGCGCTCGGTGTGCTGGTCAATGGCTTGTGGTTGCTGGTGATGCTCAGCGCGTTGGTGATTCTGCTGATGCTGATGGCGACCCGGCGCTACGGCTTCGTCTGGGAAACCACCATCCTTGGCGGCGACACCTTCGTGGTCATGACTCAGGCTCTGGGCGCCCTGCCGGCTCTGTTGGGTTTCAGCGTGCCCACCGTGGAAATGATCCGCGCCAGCGGCGATGCCGCACTGAACATTGAAAGCGCTCGTCAGGCCTGGGCCGCGTGGCTGGTGGGCGTGTTGCTGGTCTACGGGGTTTTGCCGAGGTTGTTGTTGGCGCTGTTGTGCCTGTGGCGCTGGAAAAGAGGTCGCGCCATGTTGCGTCTGGACCTGAACCTGCCCGGCTACGCGCAACTGCGCGAACGCCTGATGCCGACCAGCGAACGTCTGGGCATCAGCGATGCGGCACCTGCGCAACTTCATCACGTGGAAAGCGGCGTCAGCGAGCTGCAAAGCGACGGCGCGTTGCTGGTGGCCATCGAGCTGGACGATCAACGGCCATGGCCGCCACCGCTGCCGAAAACCGTGAACGACGCAGGCATCCTCGACAGTCGCGAATCGCGCCACAAACTCCTGGAACAACTCAGCCGTTTCCCCCCGGCCCGCCTGCTCATCGCCTGCGATCCACGGCGTTCGCCGGACCGCGGCAGCCTCGCGCTGATCGCCGAACTGGCCCGCAACGCCAGCGCCACCCGCGTCTGGTTGCTGCAAGCGCCGCCCGGCGAAGCGCTGGATGCCGAACGCCTCGGCGACTGGCACGTGGCGCTGCAACAGTTGGAACTGCCCTTCGCCGATTGCGCGCCGCTGAACTGGCTGGAGACCGGTCATGACTAATCCGTGGAAAGCGCCGTTGAAGCTCGCCGTGGTCGGTCACACCAACGTCGGCAAAACCTCGTTGCTTCGCACATTGACCCGTGATGTCGGTTTCGGCGAAGTCTCCCATCGCCCCAGCACCACGCGGCACGTCGAAGGCGCGCGGTTGTCGGTGGACGGCGAGCCCTTGCTCGACCTGTTCGACACGCCGGGCCTGGAAGACGCCATCGCCCTGCTCGACTACCTCGAACGCCTGGAACGCCCCGGTGAACGCCTCGACGGTCCGGCGCGACTGGCGCGTTTTCTTGAAGGCAGCGAAGCGCGGCAGCGGTTCGAACAGGAAGCCAAGGTGCTGCGGCAACTGCTCACCTGCGACGCCGGCCTCTATGTGATCGACGCCCGCGAACCGGTGCTTTCCAAGTACCGCGACGAACTTGAAGTGCTGGCCAGCTGCGGCAAACCGCTGCTGCCGGTGCTGAATTTCGTCAGCAGCGCCAACCACCGCGAGCCGGATTGGCGTGAAGCGTTGGCGCGTCTGGGCTTGCATGCCCTGGTGCGTTTCGACAGCGTGGCGCCGCCGGAGGATGGCGAGCGGCGGCTTTATGAAAGCCTCGCGCTGTTGCTGGAAAATTCTCGCGAGCAACTGGAACGTTTGATCGCCGATCAGCAGGCCCAGCGTCTGGCCCGGCAACAAAGCGCGGCGCGGTTGATTGCCGAATTGTTGATCGATTGTGCGGCGTGTCGGCGCAGCGTGGTCAGCGACGCCGAGCAGGAACAACAGGCGATCAGCGAACTGCGCAAAGCCGTTCGCCAACGGGAACAGCGCTGTGTCGAGGCGCTGCTCAAGCTCTACGCCTTCCGCCCGCAAGACGCGGCGGCCAGTGATCTGCCGCTGCTCGACGGCCGCTGGGGCGATGACCTGTTCAACCCGGAAACCCTCAAGCAACTGGGCGTGCGCGTCGGCGGCGGCATCGCGGCAGGTGCGGCCGCCGGGGCCGGGGTGGATCTGCTGGTCGGCGGCTTGACCCTCGGCGCAGCGGCGCTGGCCGGCGCGATTGCCGGCGGCGCCCTGCAAACCGCGCGTAGCTACGGCAGCCGGTTGCTGGGCAAGATCAAAGGTCAGCGTGAATTGACGGTCGATGACAGCGTGTTGCGGTTGTTGGCATTGCGGCAGCGGCAGTTGCTGCAAGCGCTGAATGCGCGTGGGCATGCGGCGATGGACAGCATCCAGGTCGCCACGCCACAGGATAAGAGCTGGCGCGAAGGCAAACTGCCCGAAGCCTTGAACAAGGCTCGGGCACATCCGCAATGGTCGTCGCTGAATCCGCACGCGAAGTTGAATCAGGCGGAGCGGCAGGAGCAGATCGAGGTGTTGGCGCAGCAGCTCTGAATTTGCGGCGTCGGCTCTGACCCCATCGCGAGCAGGCTCACTCCCACAAGGAGTACGCGTTCCCCTGTGGGAGCGAGCCTGCTCGCGATGGGCGCAACTCGGTTCCAGGTGCCTACGCCGCCAACAGCCGCAACGCCTTCTCCCTCAACAAGTCGAGATCAATCACCGGTACCCACATCTCCTTGGCCAACTCATCCCAGTGCCGCATGCGCAAACTGACGGCGCACAACGGATCCTGTTCGAAAGCCTCAGCCTCAGCCTCGGTCATCACCCCGCCCTGATACTCCAGGGTCCGACGGCTAGCTTCACTCAGTCGCTCGTAGTAGCCGGGTTCCTTGAGTGTCAGATAACGCTTGGCCTGAACGTGATACTCCACCAGCCGCGCCATGCGTTCACTGAAACCTGCGCGCCGCAGGTAATCGGCGCCCAGCCGCTCGTGGCTGACCACGCCGAAGCCGCCCATGTTTTCGGCGCTGTCGGCACAGATATGGCCGATGTCGTGGAAGAACGCCGCCAGCACCACTTCATCATCGAAGCCTTCCGCCATGGCCAGTTGTGCAGCCTGGGACATGTGCTCGATCTGCGACACCGGTTCGCCGATGTAATCACTGTCGCCGAAGCGCTCATACAGCCCAAACACCTCGTCGATCACTTGCGCCTTGCGGTCCATCAACGCTCTCCCAATAACGTCGCGACATTACATTCGGCCATTGCCGGCCCGACACTCATGCCGACGCCGGTGTGCATCAGTGCCACGCTCACGCCCGGCATCGGCCGCAGGAACGAAAACGGCCCTGGCCCTCGGGAACCATAGACTCCCTGCCAGCGCTCGACCACTTGCACTTTGCAGCCCAGCGTCTGCTCGGCCAGTTCGATCATCCAGTTATCCACTTGCTCGGCATTGAACGGTGACGGATCACTGCCGTAGTGGTGGGAATCGCCGATGATCAACTCGCCGTGAGGCGTCGGACTGATCAGCAAGTGAATGCCGTTTTCATGCAAGTGCGGTTGCTCGCGCAGGATTTGCGCCTGCACTGCCGCTGCTTCCGGCAGATCGGCGAAGGCGCCGTAATGCACACAACTCAAACCGGTGAGCAGCGCATGTTGCAGGTTGAGGTTGATCTGCGGGCGGGCGCGGAGCATTTGCAGGCGGCAGATTTGCGGGTTGAGCGCGGCAATCGGCTCGGCCAGCAAGGTCTGATAATCGTGACCGGAGCAGACGATGATGTGCTCGGCGCTGAAAGTGCCGGCGGTGCTGTGCAGGCGGCCCGGTTCGATGTCGCGCACGAGGGTGGAGAAGTGAAACTCGACGTTCATTTCGCGGCGCAGGTAATCGATCAACGCCGGGATCGCTTCGCGGGAATACAGTTGCTGATCGTCCATCCCGTGCAGCGCAGCGCGGTGATGGCGGAACTGGCCGCCGTACAGATCGCGCAATGCGGCGCCGCGCAGCAGCTCGACACGGTAACCGTGTTCCACGGCGCGGCCGGCGCAAAATACTTCCAGCAGGTGTTCTTCGGCTTCGGTGCGGGCAAAAAGGTACGAGCCGTTGCGCTTGAGTTGCAGGCCGGCCAGTTGCGCCCATTGGCCCCAGATCTCGCGGCTGGCCTTGGCCAGTTCGAGCATCGGGCCTGGCGGTTGGCCGGTGACGAGGGCCTGGCCAAAGTTGCGCACCGAGGCGCCCAAGGGCGTTTCGCTGCGTTCGAAAACGGTGACTTTGAGACCGCGCCTGGCGGCGGCGTAGGCGTGGGACAAGCCGAGGATGCCGGCGCCTACGATCAGCAGGTCGTTGTGTTGTGTCATCAAGAGATGTCCTGAATTTGAAGCCGCCTTCGCGGGCAAGCCTCGCTCCTACAGGGGGGACGCGATCACCTGTAGGAGCGAGCGGTGCGGCGATCCGACTTGCCCGCGAAGGGGCCCGTCAGCCGATGAAAATCTTACTTGGCAGCCACTTTCTCGGACTTGCCGTCATAGCGCTTGCGCCACTCGGTCAGGATTTCGTCGCGATTCTTCGACGCCCAGGCGAAGTCATTCTTGATCAGGCGCTGCTCGTAATCCGCCGGCAATTCAGTCTGCGGCTTGGCTATACCCGGCTGAGCGAGGACGGCGAAGTTCTCTTTGTACAGCTCCATCGCTGCAGGGCTGGCCGAGAAGTCAGCCAGTTTCTTCGCCGCGTCCTCATGCGGTGTGCCCTTGATCACCGCCGTCGCTTCGATCTCCCAACCCAGGCCTTCTTTCGGCAGGATGATGTCCAGCGGTGCGCCCTGGCGCTTCAACTGAACGGCCGGGTATTCAAAGGAAATACCAATCGGAAATTCACCCGCCGCTGCCAGTTTGCAAGGCTTGGAACCGGAGTGAACGTACTGGCCGATGTTCTGGTGCAGGTCGTCCATGTACTGCCAGCCCTGCTTCTCGCCGAAGGTTTGCAGCCAGGCGCTGACGTCGAGGAAACCGGTGCCGGACGAGGCCGGGTTCGGCATCACGATCTTGCCTTTGTACTCAGGCTTGGTCAGGTCCTGCCAGCTCACGGGCTTGGTCAAACCCTGCTTCTCGGCTTCGACGGTATTGAAGCAAATGGTCGCGGCCCACACGTCCATGCCAACCCACGCCGGAGGGTTGGCGGCGTCGCGGTAGTTGCCGCCGATCTTGCCGAGGTCCTTCGGCGCGTAGCTTTGCAGCATGCCTTGCTGATCGAGAATCGCCAGGCTCGACGCCGCCAGGCCCCAGACGGCATCAGCCTGCGGGCGGGCTTTTTCGGCCAGCAGTTTCGCGGTGATGATGCCGGTGGAATCGCGCACCCACTTGATCTCGACGTCCGGGTTGGCCTTTTCGAAGGCTTCTTTGTAGGTCTTCAGTTGTTCGGCTTCGAGGGCGGTGTACACCGTCAACTCGGTTTTCGCCGCGAAGGCGTTCAGGCTGAAAGCGGTGAGGACAGCAGCGGCCAGGGCCAGGGGCTTGAACATGATCTTTTCCTGTTTTGAGTTGAGGTTGCGGGAGTGGAAATCAGTGACCGGGCGCGGTCTGCCGCCAGGCTTGGGAGCGGCGCAGCAAACCACGCGAGGCCCAGGCCAGCAGCAGGGACACGCCCGCCGAGGTGAACAGAATCAGGGTCGACATCGCCGCCGCGCCGCCGACGTTGCCGGCGTCGTCCATGTTCAGCACCGCCACCGCCGCGAGGATGGTGTCTGGGCTGTAGAGGAAGATCGCCGCCGAAACGGTGGTCATGGCCGAGACGAACAGGTAGCGCACGATGTCCAGCAGCGCCGGCAGGCAGATCGGCACGGTGACGCGCAGGTAATGCCGGTACAGCGGCGCCTTGAGCGACAGCGCCGCAGCTTCGAACTCGGCGTCGAGTTGGCGCAGCGCCGTGGTCGCGGTCATTTGCGCGGTGGTCAAATAGTGAGCAATGGTGCAGACCACCAGCAGGGTCATGGTCCCGTAGAGCACATGCAGCGGGTTGTCGCTGAGGTTGAAGAAGAAGACATAACCCAGGCCCAGCACCAGACCCGGCACCGCCATCGGTACGAAACTGAGCATGCGCAATGTCAGATTCAGTCCGCGCTGGCCCTTGGTTTTTTCCATCAGGTAGGCACCGGTGAAGATCAGCACGCTGCCGATCAACGCCGTGCACAGGGCCATCTTCACGCTGTTGCCGTAGGCCAGCCAACCGCCGCCCGCCGTATCGTTGAACTGGTAATGGTTGAGCGACAGCGACAGGTTGTACGGCCAGAACTTCACCAGCGACGAGAACACCGCCATGCCAAACACCAGCAGCAACACCGCGCAGATCAGCAGCACGATGGCCAGGTAGCAGCCGTCGCGTAGTTTCGACGGTGCCGGTTGAAAGACCTGCGCCCGACCGCTCATGGAATCACCGTGACGCCGGCGCAACCACGCATCGACCCCGAAGCTGAACAGCGCCGGCAGCAGCAGGACCATGCCGATCAATGCACCGCGACCGAATTGTTGCTGACCAACCACGGCTTTGTAGGCTTCCAGCGCCAACACCTGATAGTCGCCGCCGACCACCACGGGCACGCCGAAGTCAGTGATGGTCAGGGTGAAAACAAGACAGAACGCGGCGAACACCGCCTGACGCGTCGCCGGCCAGGTGATGCTGCGGAAGGCTTTCGCCGGACTGGCGCCCATGCTGGAGGCGGCATCGAACAGTCGCGCATCCGCCAGGGACAGGGCTGACAGCAGAATCATCAAGGCGTGTGGGAAGGTGTAGATGACCTCGCCCAGAACAATGCCCCAGAAGCCGTAGATATTGTCCGAGAGCAAACCGCGCAACATGCCTTGGTTACCGAACAGATAAACCAGCGCAATGCCTGGCAGCATCGACGGCGCCATCAATGGCAACAGCGACATGCCACGCCAGATAGCTTTGCCCGGTATCAGGGTGCGTTGCAGCGCGTAGGCAAACAGGTAGGCCAGCGGTACGACAATCGCCGCGACGCTGAGGGACACTTTCAGGCTATTGCCGAGCAACCAGTGGAAATTCGCACTGGTGACCAGTTCACGCGCAGCCACCAGACCACCGCCCTGCCCGGCCTCCGAACTGAAGCCACGCCAGAAGATCGCCAGCAACGGCATCAACACCGCGACGCCGAGCAACACCAGCAAAAGGACTTTGCCGCCGACCACGAACACCCGGTCGCCGATCTCGGCACGGGAGGTCTGCCGAACCTGCTTGTGCGGTATCGGCAGCGCGATGTTCGCGCTCATCAGGCAAACACCTGCAGGCTGCGCGGCGGCAAGGCGACCATGATCTGCTGTGCGCCGAGGCGCGGCATGGCTTCCGGCGCCAGTTCTGCCAGCAACGCGTGGCCCGGCAGTTGATCGAGTTCGAAGCTCATGCGGCAGCGGTTGCCGAGAAAGGTGATTTCACGAACCTTGGCCGGGAACAGGTTTTCTTCATGCACCAGCGGGTTGACGTTGATCGCCTCGGGCCGGCAGAACAAACGACCCGACGCGGTTTTCGCGCTGCCATCCGCCAGGCGCATGTTCATCCCGCCGACCTGGGCATGACTGTCGCTGCTGCGCTGGAAGGGCAGCCAGTTGCCCTGGCCGACAAACTCCGCCACGAACGGCGTGGCCGGGCGGTCGTAGATTTCCTGCGGCGTGGCGTATTGCTCGACCTTGCCGTTGTTCATCACGGCGATGCGGTCGGCCATCAGCATGGCCTCGTCCTGATTGTGGGTGACCATCAGCGTGGTGATGCCGAGGCTGCGCTGCAGTTGGCGCAATTCGGTGCACAGGTGCTCGCGGACCCGGGCATCGAGGGCGGACATCGGCTCGTCCAGCAACAACAACGAAGGCGCCGGCGCCAGGGCGCGGGCCAGTGCAACACGTTGCTGCTGACCGCCGGACAATTGGCCGGGGTACTTTTTCTCACTGCCGGTCAGGCCGACCAGTTCCAGCATCTGACCGACGCGCTTGCGCACTTCATCGCGACCGCTGCCGGCGAGGCCGTAGGCAATGTTCGCTTCGACGGTGAGATTGGGGAACAACGCGTAGGACTGGAACAGAATGCCGTAGTCCCGCGCCTGGGGCGCGAGGTGCGAAACGTCGCGATCACCGAGGAACAACTCGCCGCTGTCCTGTTTCTCCAGACCGGCGATGCAACGCAGCAAGGTGGTCTTGCCACAGCCCGACGGCCCCAGCAGGCACACCAGTTCACCGGCCGCCACGTCGAGGGAAACGTTATCCAGCGCAGTGAAAGCGCCGAAGCGTTTCTGCACGCCGCGCACCTTCATCGGGGCGCCGGGGTTGGTCAGGGCAGTTGCGATCGAGTGGTTCATGGACGGGCCTCATCAAGCAGATGAAGGCCATCCTAGGGATGTAATGCGTCCGTCATGTGGCAGTGAGGCCAAAACGGCTGATAGTGGTATTCGTAAATTTTGGAGCTGCCCTCTGAAATAAGGCCAGAACGGCTTTTTCAACTCGAACAAAACTTACTATAAAAACAATCAGCGCTCTGCGAGCCGTTAGCCAATCAACTTTCAACCGAAATAAAAACTAACGATACCGAGCATTTCATCACTACAAAATTTCAATTACTACAAATACACTTCAAACCAACCTCAACCAACCACACTATTTATCGAGATACATCATGAGTCCAAACGAGCAACTTCATTCATTTACCGGAACATTAACCTTCGACGGCAAACCCATTACTACCAACTACAACAGATTGACTCAATTAATTCTGGATAAAGAAACAACCCCAACGAAACGTGAAGAATACAGAAAACAACTGGAACGAATTCCAGAACACATAACAACAGCTGACAATGTAGAACCCGAACTACTTTACTTTCAAAAGGATGGTGATCGTTATCTGATCCGCACACGCGGTCCTGGCCGCTACACAAACCATTTACTGAGCATGGAAGGACCTCATCGGACCTGGTCGGCCTATTCCGGCACTGATGCAACAGGCTATGCTGTTACTCTTTTTGGAAGAGGCCGAGACAACATCACATTAGATGATTTAATTGCCGACCAACTGGATATTATTATACTTGCGGGCGGAAGGCGCTCCATCCGCAACTACGGTATTCCCGGCGCACCTGCTGCTTTTACCGACAACAATGGCGACTATGAAGCCGGTGATTTTCAGCTAACAGTAGTTGATCGAAACGTCGCACCGTAAGTTAGTAACAAGGTTGTTCTCAACAACCAGCCATTTCCTGCGCCAACCCCAGAAACGCCGCCGGCAACCGCGCGCCTTTGCGTTCCTTGAGGCAGTACAAATACTCCGGAATCTGCGGCGCATTCTCGATGGTCAGCACGCGCAATTGCGGATCGTGCGGCACTTCCTGCCGGGCAATGATGCTGATCCCGATGTTGCGCAGCACCGCTTCGCGGATCGATTCACGGCTGCCGATCTCCAGCAACGGCCCGAAACTCACCCCGGCGCTGGCCAGCAATTCTTCGGTCAGACGCCGAGTGGTCGAGCCTGACTCGCGCATCAACAAGGTATGACCGGCCAACGCGCTGAGCGGCACATGATCGTGCACCGCCAGCGGATGATTGCGATGCACCGCCAACACCAGCGGATCGCTGCCGAGCACCCGCCGAATCAGTCGCGCATCGTCGAGCAGTTGCGAGGACGCGGCGACATCCACCCGGTAATCCTCCAACGCTTCCAGCACCTGCTGCGAGTTGCCGATCTCCACCGACACTTCCACATGCGGCAAACGCTCGCGGAAGGTCTTCACCAGATCGAGGATGTAATACGGCGCCGTGGCGGCGATGCGCAAAGTGCCCTGGACCTGGCCGCTGTTACGCAGGAAAAACTCGATGTCGGCTTCCTGCTGCAACAGCGTCTTGACCATCGGCAGCAGCCGCGCACCTTCATCACTGACGCTGAGGCGGCGACCGCCACGGTAGAACAGTTCAACCGAGTACTGGCTTTCCAGATTGCGGATCTGCGTGGTCACGGTGGGCTGGCTCAGGCCGAGCTTTTTCGCCGCCAGGGTAATGCTGCCCAGACGGGCCACCATGTAAAACGCCTTCAGCTCGGCACTCAGCACACCCGCTCCTCATCACTTACTTGCGCAACAGGCGCAAACCGTTGAACACCACCAACAGGCTCACGCCCATGTCAGCGAATACCGCCATCCACATGGTGGCGATCCCGGCGAAGGTTACCCCAAGAAAGATAGCCTTGATGACCAAAGCGAGGGCGATGTTCTGTTTGAGGATGCTCGACGTCTGCCTCGACAGGCGGATGAACGTGGGGATTTTGCGCAGATCGTCGTCCATCAGGGCGACATCGGCGGTTTCGATGGCGGTATCGGTGCCGGCGGCGGCCATCGCAAAACCGATCTCGGCCCGGGCCAGTGCCGGGGCATCGTTGATGCCATCACCGACCATGCCGACGCTATGGCCCTGTGCATAAAGGGCTTCGATGGCTTGCAGTTTATCGGTCGGCAGCAGATCGCCCTTGGCTTCGTCGATGCCGACCTGTGCGGCAATCGCCTGCGCGGTGTGAACGTTGTCGCCAGTGAGCATCAGAGTTTTGATGCCCAGGTCGTGTAATTGCTGGATCGCCTCGCGACTGGACTCCTTGACCGTATCGGCCACGGCGAACAGCGCCAACGGGCCGGATTTGTCGAGCAGCAGCACCACCGACTTGCCCTGTTTTTCCAGCGCAAACAGCTTTTCTTCCAGGGCGGGCGAGCACAGGTTCAGCTCTTCGACCAAACGGTGGTTGCCCAAGTGGTAGACCTGACCGTTGATTTCACCGCGCACCCCGCGACCGGCCAGGGCTTCGAAGTTATCCACAACGAGCGGCGCAAAGGTTTTATCCACAGCGGCGCTGGCAATGGCCAGCGACACCGGGTGGTCCGAACGCCCAGCCAATGCCGCCGCAATTCCCGGTGCCGAGGCATCAGCGGTTGGGTCAAGCGACAGGTAATCGGTCTGCACCGGTTTGCCGTGGGTGATCGTGCCGGTTTTATCCAGCGCCAGGTAATCGAGCTTGTACCCGCCCTCCAGATAAACGCCGCCCTTGACCAGAATCCCTTTGCGCGCCGCCGCCGCGAGGCCGCTGACGATGGTCACTGGCGTCGAGATCACCAGCGCACACGGACAAGCGACCACCAGCAATACCAACGCGCGATAGATCCAGTCGAACCAGACCGCGCCCATGAACAGCGGCGGAATCACTGCGACGGCCAGGGCCAGGGCGAACACCGCCGGGGTGTAGATTTTTGAAAACTGGTCAACGAAACGCTGAGTCGGTGCCCGTGCGCCTTGCGCCTGTTCGACGGCGTGGATGATCCGCGCCAGGGTCGAATTGTTGGCGGCGGCGGTGACGGAATACTCCAGAGAACCCGCCTGATTGATCGTGCCAGCAAACACTTTGTCGCCAAGCGTCTTCTCGACCGGCAGGCTTTCACCCGTGATCGGTGCCTGATCGATGGTCGAACTGCCCGATACCACTTCACCGTCCAGGCCAATCCGCTCGCCGGGCCGCACCCGCACCCGCGCGCCCAGCTCGATGGTTTTGACGTCCTGCAAAACCCAGCTGCCGTCGGCCTGCAACACCGTGGCCTGTTCCGGGGTCATCTGCATCAAACCGCTGATAGCATTGCGCGCACGGTCCAGGGACTTGGCCTCGATCAACTCGGCCACGGTGAACAGGAACATCACCATCGCCGCTTCCGGCCACTGCCCGATCAGGATCGCGCCGGTCACCGCGATGCTCATCAACGCGTTGATGTTGAGGTTGAGGTTTTTCAGGGCGATCCAGCCCTTTTTGTAAGTGCTGAGGCCGCCGCTGAGGATCGAGACCAGCGCGATAACCGCTACGACCCAGTTGGGCGCTGCGTCGGTGAAGTGGATCACTTCGGCGGCGAGCGCGGTCACGCCGGACAACGCCAGTGGCCACCACGGTTTTTTCTCAGGTGCCGGGGCGGGTGCTTCGACGCCCTGCTCCAACGGCTCGGCAACCATGCCCAGCGACTTGATCGCGTCGATGATCGGCGCGGTGCTCGGCAAGTCATGAGTGACGCCCAGCACGCGGTTGATCAGGTTGAATTCCAGCTGCTGCACACCGGCGAGCTTGCCCAGTTTGTTCTGGATCAGCGTCTGCTCGGTCGGGCAGTCCATCGCGTCGATGCGGAAACTGCTCAACCGCGCGTTGGCGGTGGACGTTTCGCTGAGCTTGATCAGCGACGGCGCCGCCGCTTTGGAAGAACAGCAGGAATCCCCGTGACCGCCATGGTCATGTTTCTGTACAGGCTGCAGTTTGTGGCTGTGACCAGCCTCGTGTGTGTGATCGTGTCGGGAATCGCTCATCAGGTCGCGTCCATAAGGTGCCTGTTGCCAAGTAAAGACCCTGTAGCCACTATAGGGTCAAGCACCCTTTTGGAGATTGCCGTCATGAAGATCGGAGAACTGGCCAGGCTCACGGACTGCGCCGTGGAAACCATTCGCTACTACGAGCGCGAAAACCTGCTGCCGGAACCGGCCCGCAGCGACGGCAACTACCGCGTCTACACCCAGGCCCACGCCGAGCGCCTGACCTTCATCCGCAACTGCCGCACCCTCGACATGACGCTCGAGGAAATCCGCAGCCTGCTGGCCTTGCGCGACAGTCCGCAGGATCAGTGTGAAAGCGTGAATGCGCTGATCGACGAGCACATTCATCACGTGAAAGCGCGGATCGACGGGTTGCTGGCGTTACAGGCACAACTGCTCGACCTGCGCCAACGCTGTGGCGAAGGGCCGGATATCGATCAATGCGGGATTTTGCAGCGGTTGGAAGTGAGCGGCGGGGTTGTGGCGACGGAGGTTGAGCATTCGCATGTGGGCCGCAGTCATGGGCATTGAGGGCCTCTTCGCGGGCAAGCCTCGCTCCTACAGATTTACACTAACCCGTAGGAGCGAGGCTTGCCCGCGAACACCGCGAAGCGGTGCCCGTCTCAGACAGCCATCGGCGCGGTCATCGGCGCATGGTGCTGATAACCCTCAAGCGAAAAATCACCCGGCTCGATCAACTCCAGCCACTCCGGCTGATACACGCCCGTCTTGGCAAACTCCGGCACACGATCACTGATCACCAGCTTCGGCATCGGGAACGGCTCGCGCTTGAGCTGTTCATTCAGCATGTCCAGATGGTTTTCGTAAACGTGCGCGTCACCGATGAAATAGGTGAACCAGCGCGGCGTATAACCGGTCAGGCGACCGATCAGGCTCAGCAGCGCGGCGCCTTCGGTGAGGTTGAACGGCGTGCCCAGGCCCAGGTCGTTGGAGCGGATGTAGAGCGTCAGGGAAATTTCCTTGGTCTCGACATTCGGGTGGAACTGGTACAGCAAGTGGCACGGCGGCAGGGCCATTTCATCAAGCTGCGCAACGTTCCAGCCGTGGAACAGGATGCGGCGGCTGCCCGGGTCCTTGATGATGGTGTCGACGCACTGGCGGATCTGGTCGATCGCCTTGTACAGCACCACGTAAGCCTGGCCGTCTTCTTCGCCTTCAGCGATCTGGCGGTAGCCTTGCTTCAGGGTCTGCTCGATGGCGGCCTGGTTGCTGACCGGGATCTGCTTGTACGCCGGCCATTTGCGCCATTGCACGCCGTAGATCTCGCCGAGGTCGTCTTCGCCCTGGCGGAACGGGTTGGCCAGCCATTGCGCGTTTTCGTTGGCGTTCTGGTCCCAGACCTTGCAGCCCAGCGCACGGAATTCGGCGGCGTTGTTCACCCCACGCAGAAAACCGCACATCTCGCCGATGGCCGATTTGAAGGCCATCTTGCGCGTGGTGATCGCCGGGAAACCTTCTTGCAGGTCGTAACGCAGCATCGCGCCCGGAAAGCTGATGGTGTTCACGCCGGTGCGGTTGGCCTGTTTGGTGCCGTTCTTGATGACGTGGGCGACCAGTTCGAGATATTGCTTCATGAGTTACCTGTGTCCTTGAACCCGGAGGCCATCGCCCCCGGGATTCGAATTTATACGGCTGCCGCTGGAGTCGCCGGGGCGCGGTGATACGCCAGCCAGATCAGGAACAGCCCGCCGACGATCATCGGCACGCAAAGCACCTGGCCCATGGTCAGCCAGTTCCAGGCCAGATAGCCCAGTTGCGCGTCCGGTACGCGGACGAATTCGACGATGAAACGGAAGATGCCATAGAACAGCGCGAACATCCCGGACACCGCCATGGTCGGCCGTGGCTTGCGCGAGAACAGCCACAGGATCAGGAACAGCGCGACGCCTTCCAGCGCGAACTGATACAGCTGCGACGGGTGACGCGGCAACTGCGCCGGATCGCTGAACGGCGGGAAGATCATCGCCCACGGCACGTCGGTCGCCTTGCCCCACAATTCGGCGTTGATGAAGTTGCCGATACGCCCGGCGCCCAGGCCGATCGGCACCATCGGTGCGACGAAGTCCATCAGCTGGAAGAACGACTTGTTGTTCTTTTTACCAAACCACAACGCCGCCAGCATCACGCCGATGAAGCCGCCGTGGAACGACATGCCACCCTTCCACACTTCGAAAATCAGCGTCGGGTTGGCCAGGTAAGCGTGCAGATCGTAGAACAGCACATAGCCCAGGCGACCGCCGACGATAACGCCCATCGACATCCAGAAAACCATGTCGGAGAGCTTCTCCTTGGTCCAGGTCGGGTCGAAACGGTTGAGCCGGCGCGACGCCAGCAGCCACGCACCGCCGATGCCGATCAGGTACATCAAGCCGTACCAGTGGATTTTCAGCGGACCGATGGCCAGGGCCACCGGGTCGATCTGCGGGTAAGGCAGCATTGCGACTCCTCGTTAGAGTTGAAAGCTTCAAAATTCCCGGGCGACGCTGCCACCTCAGGATTAAGCCAGGATTGTGCGGTGCGTCAGATCAGAAAATTCAAACCCACGCAGAACAGCAAAGCGGCGAACAGTCTTTTCAGCAACTTCGGCGACAGGCTGTGGGCCAGTCGCGCACCGAGGCGGGCGAAGACCATGCTGGTCAGGGCGATCCCCAGCAGCGCCGGCAAATAAATAAAACCGAGACTATGAGCCGGCAGCAACGGATCGTGCCAGCCCAGAATCATGAAACTTAATGCACTGGCCAGCGCGATGGGCAGACCGCACGCCGAGGACGTGGCCACCGCTTGCTGCATCGGCACGCTGCGCCAGGTCAGGAACGGCACGGTCAGCGAACCGCCGCCAATCCCGAAAATCGCCGACGCCCAGCCAATCACACTGCCGGCCACGGTCAGACCGACTTTACCCGGCACCGTTCGGCTGGCCTTGGGCTTGACGTCCAGCATCAACTGCACGGCGATGACAAGGGCAAACACGCCGATGATTTTCTGCAGGTTTGGCCCGGAGATCGCTTCGGCTGTCAGCGCGCCGAACCCGGCGCCGAGCAGGATGCCGACGGTCATCCAGGCAAAAATCGGCCAACGCACGGCACCGCGGCGATGATGCTCGCGCACAGCATTGACCGAGGTAAAGATGATCGTAGCCAGGGATGTGCCGACCGCCAGATGCGTCAGGATCGAGGCGTCGAAACCCTGCAAGGTGAAACTGAACACCAGCACCGGCACGATGATAATTCCGCCGCCGACGCCAAACAGGCCGGCCAGCACGCCTGCACAGGCGCCGAGCGCCAGATAGAGCAGAAATTCCATGTACGACCCCCAAAGAAGAGCGGCATGGTAACGGATGCATGGCCTTCGGCTCCACTGGATGGCGATGGATACCCGCACAATGACTGCGTAGAGTGGGCAAAAACACACAAGGACCACCTTATGTGCCTGATTGTCTTTGCCTGGCGCCCGGGCCACGCCCAACCGCTGATCGTCGCCGCCAACCGCGACGAATTCTATGCCCGGCCCAGCCTGCCCCTGGCGCAATGGCCCGAAGCACCGCACGTCTACGCCGGTCGCGACCTGGAGGCTGGCGGCACCTGGCTCGGTGTCGGCGCCAACGGGCGCTTTGCGGCGCTGACCAATATTCGCGATCCCCATCAACCGGCCGCTCGAAAATCCCGAGGCGAACTGGTTGCGCGATTTCTCAGCGGCGACATGCCGATAGATGATTATTTGGACGACGTTGTCGGACGTTCGCTCGAATATGCCGGTTTTAACCTGCTGATCGGCAATGCCAATGAACTGTGGCACTTCAATGCCCGGGAGTCTGAAGCGGTGCTGCTGCCGGCCGGGGTGTATGGGTTATCGAATGCTGGTCTGGATACGCCGTGGCCGAAGTTGCTCAAGGCGCGAGCGGCGTTGGAGGCTGTTCTGGAGGATCCGCAGCCTGAGGCGTTATTGGCGTTGCTCAGTAATTCGCAGACAGCGCCTTTTGCCGAGCTGCCGGATACCGGGGTGGGTCTGGCGACCGAGTCGTTGTTATCGAGTGTGTTTATTGCCAGCCAGAGTTATGGGACGCGGGCGAGTACGGCGTTGATTGTTCAGGCGGATGGGACGCGGCTGATGGTCGAACGGAGTTTCGGGCCGTATGGCGGGCATCTTGGGGAAGTGGAGATCAGAACTTAGCATTGTCTGATCCGGCCTCATCGCCAGCAGGCTGGCTCCCACAGGGGATTTGCGTCAAACACAAATCCAATGTGGGAGCCAGCCTGCTGGCGATGAGGCCATCAGCGTTTTAGAGGGCTTTGACCGCAGCCGGGCTGACCATCTTCGCCAACCCAAGATTCTTCAGCGCCAGTTGCAGCGAGCTGTGGATAACTTGCGGGTTGTCGATGGTCATCAACTCCGCGAGCAATTCCTTGGCCTTGCTCAGGTTGATCTGACGCAGCATCCACTTCACCTTCGGCAGGTTGGTGGCGTTCATCGACAAACTGTCGAAGCCCATCGCCATCAGCAGCACCGCCGCCGCCGGGTCACCCGCCATCTCGCCGCAGATGCTCACAGGCTTGCCTTCGGCATGGGCGTCACGCACCACGGTCTGCAACGCCTGAAGCACCGCCGGGTGCAGGTAGTCGTAGAGGTCGGCCACTCGCGGGTTGTTGCGGTCCACGGCCAGCAGGTACTGGGTCAGGTCGTTGGAACCGACCGACAGGAAGTCCACTTGCCGCGCCAGTTCCTTGGTCTGATACACCGCCGCCGGAATCTCGATCATCACGCCAATCGGCGGCATCGGCACGTCGGTGCCTTCGTCGCGGACTTCGCCCCACGCCCGGTGAATCAGGTGCAAGGCTTCTTCCAGTTCATGGGTACCGGAGATCATCGGCAGCAGAATCCGCAGGTTGTTCAAGCCTTCGCTGGCCTTGAGCATGGCGCGGGTCTGCACCAGGAAGATTTCCGGGTGGTCGAGGGTGACGCGAATGCCGCGCCAACCGAGGAACGGGTTGTCTTCCTTGATCGGGAAGTACGACAGCGACTTGTCGCCGCCGATGTCCAGGCTGCGCATGGTCACCGGTTGCGGGTGGAACGCGGCGAGTTGCTCGCGATAGATCGCCAGCTGCTCTTTTTCGCTCGGGAAGCGCTGGTTGATCATGAACGGCACTTCGGTGCGGTACAGACCGACACCTTCGGCGCCGCGCTTTTGCGCCCGCGCCACGTCCGCCAGCAGGCCGGTGTTGACCCACAGCGGCATGCGGTGACCATCGAGGGTCACGCACGGCAGGTCGCGCAGGGAATCGAGACCGAGCGCCAGTTGTTTCTCTTCTTCCACCACCTCGGCGAACTGCTTGCGCAGCACATCGCTGGGGTTGGTGTAGACCTCGCCGCGATTGCCGTCGACGATCAATTCGATGCCGTCGACCTTGGCATAAGGCAGGTCGACCAGGCCCATCACCGTCGGGATGCCCATCGCCCGGGCGAGGATCGCGACGTGGGAGTTACCTGAACCGAGGACCGAAACCAGACCGACCAGCGTGCCTTCCGGCACCTCGCCGAGCATCGCCGGCGTCAGCTCTTCGCTGACCAGAATGGTTTTTTCCGGGTAGACCAGGTTCTGCTGGCGCTCTTCCTGCAAGTAGGCGAGCAGACGGCGACCAAGGTCCTTGACGTCCGATGCACGCTCACGCAGGTAGGCGTCGTCCATCAATTCGAAACGGTTGACGTGCTCAGTGACCACCTGGCGCAGCGCGCCCTGGGCCCACTGACCGGTCTTGATCACCGTGGTGACTTCGCTGCCGAGCGCCTCGTCGGCGAGCATCATCAGGTAGACGTCGAACAAGGCGCGCTCTTCGGGGCGCAACTGCGAGGCCAGTTTGGCCGACAACGCACGCATGTCGGCGCGTACGCCTTCGATGGCGGTCTTGAACAACGCCAGTTCGGCGTCGATGTCGCTGATGGTCTTGTCCGGCACCACGTCCAGATCGGCCGGTGGCAGCATGACCACCGCCGTACCGACCGCCGCGCCCGGCGAGCCCGGCACGCCGATGAACTTGGCTTCCTGGATGCCTTTGCCCTGACGGCCCAGGCCACGGATCGAACCGGTGGCCTCGGCGTGGGCGATAACCCCGGCAAGCTGCGCGCTCATGGTCACGAGGAAGGCTTCTTCACCTTCATCGAACTGGCGGCGTTCTTTTTGCTGAATGACCAACACGCCGACAACGCGGCGGTGGTGGATGATCGGCGCCCCGAGGAATGAGGCGTAGCGCTCTTCACCGGTCTCGGCGAAGTAGCGGTAGCGCGGGTGATCCGCGGCGTTTTCGAGGTTCAGGGGTTCTTCACGCGTGCCGACCAGGCCGACCAGACCTTCGTTGGGTGCCATGCTGACTTTGCCGATCGAGCGCTTGTTCAAGCCCTCGGTCGCCATCAGCACGAAGCGGTTGGTCTCGGGGTCAAGCAGGTAGACCGAGCAGACCTGGCTGCCCATGGCCTCTTTGACGCGCAACACAATAATCCCCAACGCCGCCTTGAGATCCTTGGCGGAGTTAACTTCCTGGACGATCTTGCGCAGCGTATTGAGCATGGCTCGGGGTCGAACTCCGTCGTCAGTCGCGCGCTAAAAGGCGCGGGGCAAGCTCTTTGAGAGCGCGTCGATACACCTCGCGCTTGAATGTCACCACCTGGCCCAACGGATACCAATAACTGACCCAGCGCCAGCCATCGAATTCCGGTTTACCGGTCAAATCCATCCGCACCCGCTGCTCGTTGGAGATCAGGCGCAGGAGAAACCATTTCTGTTTCTGGCCGATGCACAGCGGTTGGCTGTGGGTACGGACCAGACGTTGCGGCAAACGATAGCGCAACCAGCCCCGGGTGCAGGCGAGAATTTCAACATCTTCACGCTCCAGACCCACTTCTTCGTTCAACTCGCGGTACAAGGCGTCTTCCGGCGTCTCCTGGGGGTTGATACCACCCTGTGGAAACTGCCAGGCATCTTGATTGATACGGCGAGCCCATAGCACCTGTCCGGCATCATTCGTGAGAATGATCCCGACATTGGGGCGGAAACCATCGGGGTCGATCACGGCAACAACCTCGCAAACGCATGTCGCCGCATTGTTCCACAAAGGTTGTGAAGGCAGCAACGAGCCGGCCAACCTTATGTGCACTCTTGTGAAAAGTCCGTATTCTGGGCGCCTTTCTACAGACTTTTCAGCGAGTAACTGCAATGCGCCTGGCTTTATTCGACTTGGACAACACCCTTTTGGGCGGCGACAGTGACCACGCCTGGGGTGATTACCTGTGCGAACGCGGCTTCCTCGACGCCGTCGCCTACAAGACACGCAACGACGAGTTCTATCAGGATTACCTGGCCGGCAAGCTGGATAACGCCGCCTACCTGAACTTTTGCCTGGAAGTGCTCGGCCGCACCGAAATGGCCACGCTGGATCAGTGGCACAGCGATTACATGCGCGACTGCATCGAACCGATCGTGCTGCCCAAGGGACTTGAGCTGCTGAAGAAGCACCGCGATGCCGGCGACAAACTGGTGATCATCACGGCGACCAACCGCTTCGTCACAGGTCCGATTGCCGAGCGCCTGGGCGTTGAAACCCTGATCGCCACCGAGTGCGAGATGGTCGATGGCCGCTACACCGGGCGCAGCACCGACGTGCCGTGCTTCCGCGAAGGCAAGGTGACGCGGCTTAATCGTTGGCTGGAAGAAAGCGGGCATTCGCTGGAAGACAGTTACTTCTACAGCGACTCGATGAATGATTTTCCGTTGCTGGAACAGGTGGCGAATCCGGTAGCGGTTGATCCGGACCCGAATTTGCGTGCCGAGGCCGAGAAACGTGGTTGGCCGGTAATCAGTCTGCGCGACTGATATCGCCTTCGCGGGCAAGCCTCGCTCCTACAGGTCATGCGTCAATTATGAAAATGACGCAAATCCCGTAGGAGCGAGGCTCGCCCGCGATTGGGTCAACTCGGTTTCAAGCGTTAAACAGGCTTGGCACCCATCAACCCGGCAATGGCGATAAAGCAGACGAAGCTGAACAACGCCAGGGCGAAGGTAAACTTGCCGTTCCCCGCCGGCGCCTTGCGCAACTTGTTAAGTCGCACCAACAACCAGAACCACGCCAACGCCGCAACGGTGTAAAGCACACTCGACGCCAGCAACCACGTCTGCCCCAACGGCCAGCCCACCAGATGCACCATCCACCAGCCGGTGAACGGCATGCTCAGCAGTGCCAGGCCCATCAACAGCCAGATGAATACCCGAGGCCTTTGCAACGTGCGGCTGCCCGCCGTCGCGTCGCCATTACGCCGAGTTCGCCAGACCCAGATCCCCAGGCCCAGCGCACAGACCAGCAGCAAAACCGTCGCCACCATGTGCGCCACTTTCAGGGCGGTTAACGTTTCCATTGTTCGACTTCCTTATGACCTGCCCATCAGCGTAGCCGCTCAGCCAAGAAACAGCTGATAGGCCGGATTGTCGCTTTCGTCCCAGTACGGGTAGCCGATTTCTTCCAGCGCCGCCGGCACCAGATGACGCTCTTCGTGAGGCACTTGCAGCCCTGCGACCACACGACCGTCCGCCGCGCCGTGGTTGCGGTAGTGGAACATCGAGATGTTCCAGCGCCCGCCGAGCTTGCTGAGGAAGTTGAACAGCGCGCCCGGTCGCTCCGGAAATTCGAAGCGCAGCACCACTTCATCCACCACCTGGGCCGCGCGACCACCGACCATGTGCCGGATGTGCAACTTGGCCAGTTCGTTGTCGGTCAGGTCCAGCACTGGGAAACCCTGCTCGGTCAGACTGGCAAGCAGCGCGCTGCGTGGATCGTTTTCCGGGTGCGTCTGCACGCCAACGAAGATGTGCGCTTCGCTGCCGGTGTTGTAGCGGTAGTTGAATTCGGTGATCTGGCGCTTGCCGATGGCTTCGCAGAACGCCTTGAAGCTGCCCGGCTTCTCGGGGATGGTCACGGCGATGATGGCTTCGCGGCCCTCGCCCAACTCGGCGCGTTCGGCGACGTGGCGCAAGCGGTCGAAGTTGACGTTGGCGCCGGAATCGATGGCCACAAAGGTGTGCCCGGTGACAGCGTGCTGCTCGACGTATTTCTTGATCCCGGCAACGCCCAGGGCGCCGGCAGGTTCAGTGATCGAGCGGGTATCGTCGTAGATATCCTTGATCGCCGCGCAGATCTCGTCGGTGCTGACGGTGATCACTTCATCGACATAGTCTTTGCAGATGTCGAACGTGTACTGACCAATCTGAGCGACCGCGACGCCGTCGGCGAAGAGACCCACGGTCGGCAGCACCACGCGCTCGCCGGCGGCCATGGCGGCTTGCAGGCAATTGGAGTCGTCCGGCTCGACGCCGATGATCTTGATTTCCGGGCGCAGGTATTTCACGTACGCCGCGATACCGGCGATCAGCCCGCCACCGCCGACCGGAACGAAGATCGCATCCAGACGCCCAGGGTGCTGGCGCAGAATCTCCATGGCCACCGTGCCCTGCCCGGCAATGGTGTGGGGATCGTCGTACGGGTGAATGTAGACGTAGCCTTTTTCGTCGACCAGTTTCAGCGAGTAAGCCAGGGCTTCCGGGAACGAATCCCCGTGCAGCACCACTTTGCCACCACGGGAACGCACGCCTTCGACTTTGATTTCCGGGGTGGTCTTGGGCATGACGATGGTGGCTTTCACGCCGAGCACTTTCGCCGCCAGGGCCAGGCCCTGCGCGTGATTACCGGCCGAAGCCGTCACGACGCCGCGCGCGCGTTCTTCATCGCTCAACTGCGTGAGCTTGTTGTAGGCCCCGCGAATCTTGAACGAGAACACCGGCTGCAAGTCTTCACGCTTGAGCAAAATACTGTTGCCCAGCCGCTCGGAGAGCTGGCGGGCAGTCTGCAATGGGGTTTCTACGGCAACGTCATAAACGCGCGAGGTGAGGATCTTTTTGACGTACTGTTCGAGCATCGGAAAGCATCACTGAGCGGGTTGGGCAGGGCCAAGGAGTCTAACCCGGCTTTCGGGCGTGCGACCACACTAAACAGGTGGTTTTACCCTCCCCGGAAGGGATCAAGGACCTGTAGGAGCGAGGCTTGCCCGCGAAGAGGCCGGCACATCCAGAATAAATGTTGGCAGTAAGAACGCTTTCGCGGGCAAGCCTCGCTCCTACAGGTCACGGTGGCGGTCTGCCAATCGGACAATGACCTTCCCCGTCCCGGGGCCTATAATGCCGGGCTTTCGTTCCCCCTCTTCGGCACTTCGGAGCCCGCATGACCCAGGATCAACTCAAACAGGCAGTGGCCCAGGCCGCCGTCGACTTCATCCTCCCGAAACTCGACGACAAGAGCATCGTCGGGGTCGGCACCGGCTCCACCGCCAACTGCTTCATCGATGCACTGGCGCAACACAAAGGCGCCTTCGACGGCGCAGTCGCCAGTTCCGAAGCCACCGCCGCACGCCTCAAGGGCCACGGTATTCCGGTGTATGAGCTGAATACCGTCAGCGACCTGGAGTTCTACGTCGACGGCGCCGACGAAAGCGACGAGCACCTGAACCTGATCAAGGGCGGCGGCGCAGCCCTGACCCGCGAGAAGATCGTTGCGGCCGTGGCCAAGACCTTCATCTGCATCGCCGATGGCAGCAAACTGGTGCCGGTGCTCGGCGCGTTCCCGCTGCCGGTCGAAGTGATCCCGATGGCCCGCAGCCACGTGGCCCGCGAGCTGGTGAAGCTCGGCGGCGACCCGGTTTACCGTGAAGGCGTGCTGACTGACAACGGCAACATCATTCTGGATGTGTTCAACATGCAGATCACCAACCCGGTGGAGCTGGAGACGCAGATCAATGCGATCGTCGGCGTGGTGACCAACGGTTTGTTCGCGGCGCGTCCTGCGGACCTGCTGTTGCTGGGCACCAGCGAAGGCGTCAAAACTCTGCGCGCCCAATAATCAGACACGCCGATAAACCTGTGGGAGCGAGCCTGCTCGCGATAGCGGTCTTTCAGTCAACATCTCTATCGACTGACACGACCTCATCGCGAGCAGGCTCGCTCCCACATTGGTTCCGGGGTGTTGATTAGGGTTGTGGCGGTTTCTTGAAGACGTAGAACAGGTTCGGCTCGCTCACCAGGTACATCGTGCCGTCGTCATCCATGGCGATCCCTTCCGCTTGCGGCACCGTCTTCTGCAACCCCTGACGCCCCTTGCTCAGTGACATGGTGCTCAGCGGACGCCCGTCCACATCCAGTTCCAGAATCAGTCGCGACTCGTCGGACAGCGCCAACAGGTGACCGCTGCGCTCGTCGTATTGCAGGCTCGACAGGTCTCGCACAAACATCCCGGCATCGCGCTTGGGGTTGTTGACCACGTGCACCGCATAGGATTTTTCCGGGTTGTAATGCGGAAAGCCCTGCACTTCGTAGATCAGCATCGGGTCGCGCTCCTTGGCGACAAACAGCCGTTTACCCACCGAATCGTAGGCCAGGCCTTCAAAACCCTTGTTGCTACTCATGTGCACGCCGAGGGTTATCTGCTCGGCATCCGCCGCATCGAGGAACGTCGTGTCCTTCTCCAGATGAATCTTGATCAGCCGCTGCTGACGCTCGTCGGTGATGACGTAAGTGTCGGCGCTGATGAACTCC
This sequence comes from Pseudomonas sp. BF-RE-22, assembly GCF_019956155.1. Taxonomy (NCBI): domain Bacteria; kingdom Pseudomonadati; phylum Pseudomonadota; class Gammaproteobacteria; order Pseudomonadales; family Pseudomonadaceae; genus Pseudomonas; species Pseudomonas sp. BF-RE-22. Next base: position 51,521 of record NZ_JAHBDD010000011.1, read on the forward strand.
ACCGCTTCCGGATCACCGAAGCCGACCAGCGCGATGCGCTGAAGGATCTGGCCTTCCAGCGACAGCTCGATCAGCTCGGAGTTTTTATTGGTGACGGTGAACAGGCTTTTGCGGACCGGATCGAAGGTCAGCGCTGACACATCGTCGTCCAGGCCTTCGATGACCCGGCCCTCAATGACAACCTGATAGTGATCCAGCCCGATCGACCGGGCACTCTCGGCCTGCCAAAGCGTATGCAGATTGAACCAGGCCCGCTCGAACAGCCGCAGGTGTTGGCCGAACGCAACCAGCACGGTCAGCGCGATCACCGAGAGAATCAGGATCAGGGGTTTGGGGCGGGCAAGTCGGCGCATTCAGGCAAGCTCGGAATCAGGACGGGCGGATGAAATACCACGGCAGTCTGAATTGAAGCTTAAAGGCCGTTGGGTTGACCCTACAACTGAGCGTCGCGTTTCCTACACATTCGCAGATCAAACTCGCGAATCAGCGCTGCTTTTCGAATCGGTAGAACAGGTTCGGCTCGCTCACCATGTACAGCGTGCCCGCCTCGTCCATGGTCACGCCTTCGGCGCGGGGAATGGTCTTCTTCAGGCCATTGAAACCACCCAGCAAGGTCATGAAACTGACCTGCTCGCCCTTCTCGTCCAGCTCCAGCAGCAAGTGGGAATCGGCGGACAACACCAGCGTATGGCCGGTGCGCGGGTCGATGGCCAAGGCCGACAGGTTGCGGATGTCCAGCGCGTCACTGGCCAGCTTCTGCTTGTCGCCGGTGAGTGTCAGGCCGTCGGCGCTTTTCCAGGTGAACAGCGCCGGTGGACGTTCCTCACCCAGCAGCATGTGTTGATTGCGCGCATCCCAGACGACCGCTTCGAACGCTTTGTTCTGGTCCTTCGACGGACCGAGGTCGTACTTGGGGAAGTTGGCGATGTTCAGCTCGCGGGTATCGGCGTCGACCTTGACGATGCTCAGCAAATGCTCACGCTCATCGACAATGGCCAGCAGACCGTTGCCCATGATCGTCACGCCTTCCGGGTTGCTCCAGCCCACCAAGGGCATTTTGCGCAGCACTTCACCCTGCAGGTCCAGTTCGACCAGGAACGGGTTTTTGCCCATCACCGAGAACAGGGTTTTGGTTTGCGGGTTGTAGGCCAGGTCGGACGCTTCGTCCTTTTCCATCCCCGGCAGTGACTTGGCATCGATCACCGCCCGGTAATCCGGGAGCCAGATACTTTCCTGGCGTTCAGCCGGGCTTTCGAAACGCTCCAGCACCCAGAGCACACCGCGGTCATCCCAATGCATGGCAAAGGCGAGGCCATACGCAGCGGCCGCGACCAGCAAAAGCCAGGCATACCAACGCATGAAAAAGCGCGGGCGACGGGCAGTTTTAAGCGTGGGCAGCGATTGGATGGCCATCGGGGGATGCGTTCCAGAAATTCAGGCTAAGGGTAATAGCACAATTGGGACCGGCTCAGACGCCAGAAACCCGGGAATTATCCAGACAAGATGTGAAAAAAACGGGAAATGGCGGGATTGCCCTTTACGGGCAACTAAATACCCCCTGTAGGAACCGGCTTGCCGGCGATGGCGGTGGAACATTCAGCATAAATGTTGAATGTGACGGCCTCATCGCCGGCAAGCCGGCTCCTACAGGGGGTTTGTGTTAGCGGACGCTGCTGGTGAAGCTGCTCGCGCCTGGCAGTTCCAGAACGATTTCGTCACCCACATTCAGCGGGCCGACACCGACCGGCGTGCCAGTCAGGATCACGTCGCCAGCCTGCAGCGAAAAGCAGCCGGCCATGTGCTGGATCATTGGCACGATCGGGTTGAGCATCGCGCTGCTGTTGCCGTCCTGGCGCACTTCGCCGTTGATGGTCAGGCGGATGCCGATGTCGGTCAGGTCGGCAAAGGTGCTGCCGGATACGAACGGGGCAATCACTGCCGCACCGTCGAAGGACTTGGCGATTTCCCACGGCAGGCCTTTGGACTTCAGCTCTGCCTGCTTGTCACGCAGGGTCAGGTCCAGCGCTGGAGCGAAACCGGAAATAGCATCAAGGACTTCTTCACGGCTTGGCTTGGTCGACAAAGGCTTGCCGATCAACACCGCGATTTCGGCCTCGTAGTGCACTGAGCCGCGCTCGGTCGGAATGCTGAAACCGCCTTCCAGCGGCACGACGCAGCTGCCTGGCTTGATGAACAGCAGGGGCTCCGTTGGCACCGGGTTGTCCAGTTCCTTGGCGTGTTCGGCGTAGTTGCGGCCGATGCATACCACTTTGCCCAATGGGAAGTGGATGCGTGTACCGTCGACATACTGGTGCTGATAGCTCATTGACCGACTCCTGGTTCGTAGCGCTTAAGTTCGAAAATCAAACAGCGAAAATCTTGCCCGGGTTCATGATGCCGTTCGGATCGAACACCGCCTTGACCGCTTTCATGTACTCGATCTCAACCGGGGAGCGGCTGTAGGTCAAGTAGTCACGCTTGGTCATGCCCACGCCGTGTTCGGCGGAAATCGAGCCGTTGTACTTCTCGACGGTTTCGAACACCCACTTGTTCACGGTCGCGCACTTGGCGAAAAACTCGTCCTTGCTCAGGTCATCCGGCTTGAGGATGTTCAAGTGCAGGTTGCCGTCGCCGATGTGGCCGAACCAGACGATTTCGAAGTCCGGGTAGTGTTCGCCGACGATCGCATCGATTTCCTTCAGGAACGCCGGGACTTTCGACACAGTGACCGAAATGTCGTTCTTGTACGGCGTCCAGTGGGAGATGGTTTCGGAAATGTATTCGCGCAGTTTCCAGAGGTTTTGCAGCTGGGTTTCGCTCTGGCTCATCACGCCATCCAGCACCCAGCCCTGCTCCACGCAATGCTCGAAGGTTTCCAGCGCGTGGTTGGCCACTTCTTCAGTGGTCGCTTCGAATTCCAGCAGCGCGTAGAACGGGCAGTCGGTTTCAAACGGCGCCGGCACGTCACCGCGCCCCATGACCTTGGCCAGGGCTTTGTCGGAGAAGAATTCGAACGCGGTCAGGTCAAGTTTGCTCTGGAACGCGTGCAATACCGGCATGATCGAGTCGAAATCGGCAGTACCAAGCACCATCGCGGTGAGGTTTTTCGGCGCCCGGTCCAGACGCATGGTCGCTTCGACCACAAAACCGAGGGTGCCTTCAGCGCCGATGAACAGCTGACGCATGTCGTAGCCGGTGGCGTTCTTGATCAGGTCGCGGTTCAGTTCCAGCACGTCACCCTTGCCGGTGACCACTTTCATGCCGGCGACCCAGTTGCGGGTCATGCCGTAGCGAATCACCTTGATCCCGCCGGCATTGGTGCCGATATTGCCGCCAATCTGACTCGATCCTGCGGAAGCAAAGTCCACCGGGTAGTACAGGCCTTTTTCTTCGGCGACGTTCTGCAAATGCTCGGTCACGACGCCCGGCTGACACACGGCGGTGCGGTCGGTGAGGTTCACGTCGAGGATCTGGTTCATATAGTCGAAGGACACGACCACTTCGCCATTGGCGGCCACCGCAGCGGCAGAAAGCCCGGTGCGCCCGCCGGACGGCACCAGCGCCACCTTGTGTTTATTGGCCCACAAAACGATGGCCTGGACCTGTTCGGTAGTCTTCGGGAACACGATGGCGGTCGGGGCCGGGGCGAAATGCTTGGTCCAATCCTTGCCGTAAGCGTTCAGGGAGTCGGCATCGGTCAGTACCTTGCCAGGCTCGACCAGGGTCTTCAGTTCATCAATCAGGGCAGGATTGGTCATCGACAGAACTCTCGAACAATTCATGGTCATCCTGAGAACGCTTCACGTCGCAGGAATGAGTGTTTGCGGGGCGCTTATGCTAGCATACCGACCCCGCAGGATAGTGCCCAACGGCTGTTCTGCGGCGACGGCTGTCGTGCCGTCGGGGTCAGCGTCTGTTGACCATTTCCTGCCATTTTTCTCCGGGATACAGGTTTACGCAGATGAGCAAGACTTCTCTCGATAAGAGCAAGATCAAGTTCCTTCTTCTCGAAGGCGTCCACCAATCGGCTGTCGACGTTCTCAAGTCGGCGGGCTACACCAGCATCGAGTACCTCACGGGTTCTCTGCCGGAAGCCCAGCTGAAGGAAAAGATCGCTGATGCTCACTTCATCGGCATTCGCTCCCGCACTCAACTGACCGAAGAGATCTTCGATCACGCGAAGAAGCTCGTCGCTGTAGGTTGTTTCTGCATCGGCACCAACCAGGTTGACCTGAACGCTGCCCGCGAACGCGGCATCGCAGTGTTCAACGCTCCGTACTCCAACACTCGCTCCGTTGCCGAGCTGGTGCTGGCCGAAGCGATCCTGTTGCTGCGCGGCATCCCTGAGAAGAACGCTTCCTGCCACCGTGGCGGCTGGATCAAAAGCGCGGCCAACTCCTTCGAAATCCGTGGCAAGAAGCTCGGCATCGTCGGTTATGGCTCGATCGGTACGCAACTGTCGGTCCTGGCTGAAGGCCTGGGCATGCAGGTGTACTTCTACGACACCGTGACCAAGCTGCCTCTGGGTAACGCGACCCAGGTCGGCAACCTGCACGAGCTGCTGGGCATGTCCGACATCGTCACCCTGCACGTTCCGGAAACCGCTGCGACCCAGTGGATGATCGGCGAGCAGGAAATCCGCGCCATCAAGAAGGGCGGCATCCTGATCAACGCCGCTCGCGGCACCGTGGTCGAACTGCAAGCCCTGGCGGACGCGATCAAGGACAAGCACCTGATCGGCGCGGCCATCGACGTATTCCCGGTGGAGCCACGCTCCAACGACGAAGAGTTCGAAAGCCCGCTGCGTGGCCTGGACAACGTGATCCTGACCCCGCACATCGGTGGTTCCACCGCTGAAGCGCAAGCCAACATCGGCCTGGAAGTGGCCGAGAAACTGGTCAAGTACAGCGACAACGGTACGTCGGTATCGTCCGTGAACTTCCCGGAAGTGGCCCTGCCGGCTCACCCTGGCAAGCACCGTCTGCTGCACATCCACGAGAACATTCCGGGTGTGATGAGCGAGATCAACAAGGTCTTCGCCGAAAACGGCATCAACATCTCCGGTCAGTTCCTGCAGACCAACGAGAAAGTCGGCTACGTGGTGATCGACGTAGACGCCGAGTACTCGGACCTGGCGCAACAGAAGCTGCAACACGTCAACGGCACCATCCGTAGCCGTGTGTTGTTCTGATAGCGACTTGAGCGACAAAAAAGGAGACCTTCGGGTCTCCTTTTTCTTGGGCGCGACTAACGTTACTTAACGTTGACGGTGATTTTCTCGGAGAGGATCGGCGGATCGAACGGCATGTGGTTGCTATCGCCAAGTTCGAGTTGCAAGGTGTGCTTGCCGGGCGTCAGCGTTACTTCAGCCTGAGTCTGCGCGTTGCCGAAATGCTGGTGGTTGGCATCTTTGGGGATCGGCGCACCGGCGGCTGGCAACTCATCGACATCAATCAACAAGTGGTGATGACCGGTGTTCTTGGTGGGATCACCCGCCGGGGCCAGCGCAATGTTCTCGACAGCGAACTTGACGACGACAGTCTGCGGGACCGTCGCACCGTCTTCAGGAGAAACGATGGACACTTCAGCACCCTTGGGTGCCGGCGTAGCCGCACTGGCCAGCACCGAAACACCCATCAGCAGGCCAGCCAGCGCAGCACGTGACATAAAGGTTTTCATTCTCTTCTCCAGTTTTTTCGTAAAATCCATGTGACCATGACAACTTCATGGCCATTCGTTGTCGAAGGCACTCGACAACCATAGCAAAGCGAGCCTGAACCAGCGCATCGCGATAAATGTATTCAAAGGAGTGACCATGCGCTTTTTGCCTGGCCTGATCTGCCTGCTACCCCTTTTGAGCCCTTTGGCTCATGCCGAACTGATTGACGATGTAAACGACCGCGGTGAATTGCGTATTGCCCTTGAGGCTAATACACCACCTTTCAATTTCAAGGACGATGGCCAACTCTCGGGCTTCGAAGTCGAATTGGGCCAACTGCTGGCCAATGAACTGGATGTAAGGGCCGACTTCGTCGTCACCGATTCCAGCGATCTGTTGACCGGCGTTGAAAGCGGCAAGTACGACATCGCCATCAATCACATAACAGAGACTCCGGCGCTCAAGGATCGTTTCGACTTCAGCGAACCTTACATTCACACCGATGCGCATTTGATCGCGCAGAAAGAAGAGCCGCGTTCAATCCTGTTGGTGCAGTCGCTGACGCAAGAAAAGCCGAAAGCCGCCCCGGCCGAGAACCTGGCCATTCCGTTTCAGAAAGGGAACCCGGCGTTTCATGCCAGCCTGGAAAATGCGTTGCAGCGGATAAAGGCGGATGGGCGACTGGAGGCACTGGAGAAAAAATGGTTTGGGGCGGATGCCGCCGAGATACCGAAACCCTAAGACCACGGACAATCATATTGATCACCGCGATCCCCCTGTAGGAGCCGGCTTGCTGGCGATAGCGGTTTAACATTCAACAATTGCGCTGACTGTTACACCGCTATCGCCAGCAAGCCGGCTCCTACAAGGGATTTGCGTTCAGAGTTGCAGTGCAGCGGCGGCTTCAGCCAGTTCCAACTCGCTGAAGACCTGCACGCCATGGCGCTTGAGCAACGCCGCCGTCACGCCTTCGCCGCTGACTTTCACGCCGCTGAATGTGCCGTCATAGGTCAACAGGTTGCCGCAGGATGGGCTGTTGGCCTTGAGCACAGCGATGCGGATGTTGTGTTTCTGTACCAGCTCCAGCGCCTGGTAGGCACCGCTCAGAAACTGCGCGCTGACATCCTCGCCCTCGGTGGTAATCACCGCCGCCTGCCCCGCCAGCACGTCACCGCCCTGCCCGCCCGGAATCTCCGCCGCCGCCCGTGGCGTCGGCAAGCCACCGGCAACTTCCGGACACAACGGCACGACGCGACCTTCGTCGATCCACTGTTGAAGCTGATCGAACGGCCCGCTGGCACCGCCGTCGTAACGCACGCGGTGGCCAAGCAGACAGCGACTTACCAGAATTTTCTGCATGATCAGAACGGCTCGCTGCCACGACGCCGGAACCAGCCGGTCAACGACAGGCGATCGCGGGTCGCGGGCAGAACTTCGTGGGGCACTTCGCCCGACAGGAACACCACCAGGCATCCGCCGGTGGGCACCACATCGTATTCGACGCCTTCCTTGAGGTACATGCGCAACTGACCACCGTGCTCCGGCAACCAGGCGTCGTTGAGGTAGACCACCGCCGAGACCATGCGCCGATCATCGTCGCGAAAGCGGTCGACATGCTTGAGGTAGAAAGCGCCGGGCGGGTACATCGCGAAATGGCTTTCAAAGTCTTCGAGGCCCAGATACAACCCGCGATTCAATGCCTCGCGCAGGCTGTCCATCAACTGCAGATAGCTGTCGCAAGCCAGGGCCTGACCCGGCTCGATCCACTGGATTCGGTCGCCGCGAATTCCCTCGCGAATCTCCGATGTCGGCCCGCGGCCCACGGCGGCCGGGGCCAATTCACCCTCGGCGGCACGTTTACGGCACTCAGCCGCCAGTTCTTGGGTCAGACCCAAAGGCAGGAAAATGTTCTGCTGCGACCAGCCGCGCTCGGCCAGGTCGTCGACGATACGTAACAGCAGCGGGTGATCAGAGGGTATTGGCATGGCGCGCATAGTATTCCTGTGCCGGAAAATCCGACAGAGCCGCGCGGCGGCTTGATACGAATTCTCGACAAGTCCCTATGCCACACGGAGAATAGTCGCCTGCTGACAGGAGTCCCTATGCGCCGTTTGCTTTTCTCACTGATGATGTTCTGCGTTTTGCCCGCTTGGGCAGACGGCCACGACCAGTTGTACAAGGTCGCCGGCTGGCCAGAACAACGCGCGCATTTCAGTGATGCCCTTTCAGCCGCTCAGCAGCGTTACCAGAACAGCCTGCCGCCCGCCGTGTTTCAGGCGCTGGTGAACAACAGCAATCAGCGCTTTGCCCCGCAGGCCGTAGACCAGCGCGCCGAAGCGCAATTGCGCAAAACCCTGGCCGATCCTAAACCTGCACTGGCTTTTTTCCAGTCGCCGCTGGGCAAGAAGATCGTCGCCGCCGAGTTGCTGGCGACCCGTCGCGATCAACTGGCGAAGAACGCCAAAGGCCTGCCGAAGATTCAGGCCAGCGACAGCCGCACGCTGATCATCGGTCACCTCGCCCAGGCCTTGCCCGCGCGGGAGGCCGGTGCGGAAGTCAGCCTGGCGATTGCCGGCGTCGCGGCCGACAGCCTGAGTTCGATGATCCCCGGCCTGCTCGGTGGCGGACAGGCGCAGGGGCTGTTGAACGGTCAGCGTCAGCGCTTGATGGACCAGATCGGCAGCGACCTCAACAACACGTTGCTGTATGTCTATCGCGATCTGTCGGATGACGAGCTGGAAGAGTTCGCCACGTTTGCCGAGTCGGCGGAAGGCAAGGCGTATTACCAGGCGGCGTTGGCAGCGATTCGGGCAGGGTTGGCGGTGGGGCAAACCCCTTCGAACCTGAGCCAGTAATCTCCGGTGTCTGACAGGACGCCTTCGCGGGCAAGCCTCGCTCCTACAGATCATGCGTGAATCCTGTAGGAGCGAGCGGGCGGCGATCCGACTTGCCCGCGAAGAGGCCAGAACAACCGCTAAAGATTCCGCCCCTTGATCCGCTTCGTCAAAAACCCGAAATACTCCCCGCGCAACGCCACCGTCTCATTCGCCAAATGATGCCGCGCCTCAGGCAGCATCAACACCTGAGGCCGATCGAACTTGGCCTTCAACACCTCAAGATTGTGCTGCCAATCCACCGTCATGTCCGCCTGCCCCTGCACGATCAGCGGCCGCCGAGTGCTGTCCGGCGCAGCTTCGATGCGTTTGATCCAGCGCGCCAGCGCGCCGACCCAGGCCGTCGGCAAGCGCAGCGGTTGCAGCGGGTCGGCTTGCAGGAACGGCAGGAAATCCGGGTCGTTGGAGTTCTCGCTGAAGCGTCGGGCGATGGCTTTGACGAACGGCTTGAGCAGGTAATAACTCAGCTGCGACCAGCCCCAGGCGCGCGGCCTCACCAGCGGCGACAACAGGATCACCTGGCCCTGGGCCGGACTGCCCGCCCCTTCGTTGAGCACATGGTCGATCACGATGGCACCACCGGTACTTTGACCGCACAGGTGCCACGGCTGCGGCAGATCGAGGGATTTCGCCTCGGCGAACAGCCCTTGCAGCGTGTCCTGATACTCGGCGAAATCGTTGATGCTCGCACGCTCGCCGCTGGACAGGCCATGCCCTGGCAAGTCGCAGGCAATCACCGCGAAATCCTGATTCAGCGCCCACTCGATCACGTGCCGGTAGAGCCCGGTGTGATCGTAGAAACCGTGGAATACAAACAGCGTCGCCTTCGCCCGCTCCGGCCACCACACCTGGCCGACCACGTCATAAGCATCCACCTCAAAACGCCCCAGGCCCCTGCGCAACTGACGCCCCGGAAAATCCAGCCCGTAGAACCGCTGGTACGCCTGCGCCTCCTCGGACAGCGGCTGCCACTCGGCCAGGGGCCGCAGGCTGGCACGCAAATGATCGGGGGCGAAAGTGGCGGACATGGGCGATTCCAGAGCACGAAGCGGACTTTATAAGCCTGCGATATTCATCTGTCGCGGCAAGCATGGCAAGCTGGGCGACCTTCGAGGATCGACACCCATGCGTTCGCCCTACCGCACCCCACTGCTTGCCTGCCTGCTCGCCCTCGTGTGCGCCGGTGTTTTATGGGCGGCGTACGACTGGTTTCAAGGACGCTACTTGCGGGCGTTCAGTGAACACACGGCGGTGTTTTCCGGTGACCCGTTGCACCTGCCCGACAACCTCGCCGGCCCCGGCGCCATTCGCCTGGTGCACTTCTGGGACCCGGCCTGCCCGTGCAACGTCGGCAATCAACAACACCTGAGCGAACTGGTCGAGCAGTATGTGCCGCAAGGCGTCGAGTTTTATGCGGTACAAAAACCCGGCAGCCACGGCCAGTTGCCGAGCACGCTGAGCAGCCTGAAAACCATCACCGTCCTCCCGGGCTCTGAACAGGTCCCGGCCAGCCCGGCCGTGGCGATCTGGGACCGCAGCGGCAAACTGGCCTACTTCGGCCCTTACAGCGAAGGCCTGACCTGTAATTCGAGCAACAGCTTCATTGAACCGATCCTACAAGCGTTAAACGCGGGCCGCACAGTCAATGCCACGCACACACTGGCCGTCGGGTGTTACTGCCCGTGGCCCGCCGACACAAAGCAGTAAGACCGCGCAGACGCGAATCCCTCCTAAGGGCGATGGGCCGATTCGGCAAGCCGTGTTAAACAGTGGCGCCAGGGAACTGCTGCCACTAATAACAACAAGGAGTCACCATGAAACGTAGCCTGACCGTTCTCGCACTGCTGATAGTCGCGCTCGCCGCAGGTGCCGGCGGGTACATCTACAGCAAGCAACCGACGCGCCAGGGCATGGTCGAGCTGCAACACCTGCAAGGCTCCGTCACCGTCCGTTACGACGAACGCGGCATCCCGCACATCCGCGCCGAAAACGAAACCGACCTGTACCGCGCCCTCGGCTATGTGCACGCCCAGGACCGGCTGTTTCAGATGGAAGTCCTGCGCCGCCTGGCCCGTGGTGAACTGGCCGAAGTGCTGGGCCCGAAACTGCTCGACACCGACAAGCTGATGCGCAGCCTGCGCATTCGCGAACGCGCCGAAACCTACCTGGCGAACATGGATAAGCAGTCGCCGGCCTTCATCGCCATGCAAGCTTATCTGGACGGCATCAACCAGTATCAGGACGGCCATGCAAAACCTGCGGAGTTCGATGTACTGGGCATTCCAAAACGCCCGTTCACCGCGCAGGACACCATCAGCATCGCCGGTTACATGGCCTACAGTTTTGCCGCGGCGTTTCGCACCGAACCCTTGCTGACCTACGTGCGCGATCAACTGGGCGCCGAGTACCTGAACGTCTTCGATCTCGACTGGCAGTCCAAAGGCGTGCTGGCGAACAACCACAGCAGCACCCCGCCGCCTCTCGCCAGCGCCGACTGGAAAGACCTCAACGCCCTCGCCCGCCTGAGCGAGCAGGCGCTGGCCGACAACGGTTTGCCGCAGTTCGAGGGCAGTAACGCCTGGGTGGTCGCGGGCAATCGAACCAAAAGCGGCAAGCCGTTGCTGGCGGGCGATCCGCATATCCGCTTTTCTGCGCCGTCGGTGTGGTACGAAGCGCAGCTCTCGGCGCCGGGCTTCGAGCTCTACGGTCACTATCAGGCGTTGATGCCATTCGCCTCGCTGGGGATGAACCGCGACTTCGGCTGGAGCATCACCATGTTCCAGAACGACGACCTCGACCTGATCGCCGAGAAGGTCAACCCGGACAACGCCAACCAGGTCTGGTATCGCGGCAAGTGGGTGGACATGGTCACCAGCGAACAGCAGATCGCGGTCAAGGGGCAGCCGCCAGTGAAGTTGCTGCTGCGCCAGTCGCCACACGGGCCGATCGTCAACGATGCGCTGGGCAACAGCGTCGGCAAAACGCCCATCGCCATGTGGTGGGGTTTTCTCGAAAGCCAGAACCCGATCCTCGAAGGTTTCTACCAGCTCAACCGTGCCGACACCCTGGCCAAGGCGCGCAGTGCCGCCGCCAAGGTCCAGGCGCCGGGCCTGAACATCGTCTGGGCCAACGCCAAGGGCGACATCGGCTGGTGGGCGGCGGCGCAACTGCCTAAGCGTCCGGCGGGTGTGCGGCCGTGGTTCATCCTCGACGGCAGCAGCGCCGAAGCGGACAAGGACGGCTTCTACCCGTTCAGCGCCAACCCGCAGGAAGAGAACCCTGCGCGGGGCTACATTGTCTCGGCCAACTTCCAGCCCGTGTCGCCGACCGGCATGGAGATCCCTGGTTACTACAACCTCGCCGATCGTGGGCAGCAGCTCAATCGTCAGCTCAGTGATAAAGCCGTGAAGTGGGATCTGGAGGCCAGCCAGAAACTGCAACTGGGCACCACCACCGCCTACGGCCCGCGTTTGCTCGCGCCGTTGTTACCAGTGCTGCATGAGGTGGTGAGCGATCCCGCCGAACTGAAACTGGTGGAACAACTGGCCCAGTGGACAGGCGACTACCCGCTGGATTCCACCAGTGCCACGCTGTTCAACCAGTTCCTGTTCAACCTCGCTGACGCGACGATGCACGATGAGCTGGGCAACGACTTCTTCGAGACGCTGCTCTCGACCCGGGTGATCGACGCTGCGCTGCCGCGCCTGGCGGCGAACGCCGACTCACCGTGGTGGGACAACCGCAACACCCTCGGCAAGGAAACCCGCGCCGACACGGTCAAGGTGGCGTGGCAAGCGAGCCTCGCGCACCTCAAGAGCACGCTGGGTGCGGATTTCACGCAATGGCAGTGGGGCAAGGCGCACACGCTGACCCATGGTCATCCACTGGGGCAACAGAAGCCGCTGGACCGGATTTTCAATGTCGGGCCGTTCGCGGCACCGGGCACTCACGAGGTGCCAAACAACCTCTCGGCCAAGATCGGCCCGGCGCCGTGGCCGGTGACTTATGGGCCATCGACCCGACGCCTGATCGACTTCGCCGACCCGGCGCACAGCCTGACCGTCAACCCGGTGGGCCAGAGTGGCGTGCCATTTGACCGGCATTTTGATGATCAGGCTGAGGCGTACGTCGAAGGGGTGTACTTCCAGGCGCATCTCAATGATGAAGAGGTGACGGCGAATACGCGGAGTACGTTGAAGCTGTTGCCGGCGCGGGCTGTGCCATAGATTTGTGTTGGCCGGGCTGGCGCCTTCGCGGGCAAGCCTCGCTCCTACAGGAATAGGTCACTTGTAGGAGCGAGGCTTGCCCGCGAAGAGGCCTTGACTGACCACACAAATGTCAGCTCAAACCATCGCCGCAAAATTCAACCTGAACTGCTGCGGCGTTACCCCCAACCGGCGATTGAACACGCTGCGCATATGCTGCGCATCGCGAAACCCGCACTGATACGCCACCGTCTTCAACGGCGCGACGGTGCTTTCGAGCATCACCCGCGCCGCATCCACCCTCGCCCGTTCGACAAACTCTGCCGGGGTGACCTTCGCTTCTTTGGCAAACACCCTGGAAAAGTTGCGGGCGCTCATGTTGGCGGCGTTGGCCAGGTCAGCAATGGTCAGATCGCCGGTCAGGTTGGCCAGCACATAATGCTGAACCATCGCCACCGCCGACGTCGGCTCGGCGTGGGGCGTGAGGAATGGACTGAACTGCGATTGCCCGCCCGAGCGCTGCGTGAACACCACCAGCCGCTTGGCCACGCTGAGCGCCACTTCCGGCCCATGATCCCGGGCCAACAAGTACAACGACAGATCGATCCCCGCCGTGACCCCGGCCGAGGTATAGAGCTCGCCGTCCTGCACGTACAAGCGATCAGCCTCGACCTGCGTCGAAGGGCACAACGCCGCAAGCGCAGCGGCATCGCCCCAATGAGTCGTCACTGTTCGCCCTTCGAGCAAGCCTGCCCGGGCGAGCATGAACGCACCGTTGCAGATCGAGCCGAACCGTTGCGCCAGCGCGCTGGCATCGCGCAGCCAGGCATCGAAGGCCGCGCCGAAATCCATGAACGGCAACTGCGGCCCACCGGCCACCAGCAACAAGTCGTACGCCCCCAGCGCCTCGCTGAAATGCCGATGGGCATTGAGGGATAAACCGTTGGAGCACGGCATCACACCGCGCTCGACGCCGATCACCTCCAGTTGATAGTGATCCTGCGGCGCGAGGAAACGATTGGCCTCGGAAAACACATCCATGGGGCCGGTGACGTCTAGGGACTGAACGCCGGCGAACACCACGATGGCAACGGTTTTACTCATGACAGGAACACCCTCAATGCACGCAGACTTTGTAGGAGCCGGCTTGCTGGCGATGGAGTGTCAGTCGACATCAATGTTGCTGACATACCATCGCCAGCAAGCCGGCTCCTACAAGGTGTGCGCATGACGTAAATCCATGCGCAGGACCTCAACCGTAGCCAATCCGCGCCCAACAAGCGAGGTTGGCGCGATATGCATGCTCATTGGCAAGGATCGCAGCCATGGATCGATTGTCCGGTTTTGGGGTCGGGAACAGACTTGTCCCATCAGCGCCGCCACGGCGTTCCCCACGAGGACAGCACCATGAGCAGCACCATCGCCGGCATCAAAATCCCCGACAGCGCTTTGGCCCGGGCCACCACGGAATACATTCGCGACGTCGAATCCGACCTGCTTTATCACCACTCGCGCCGGGTGTTTCTGTTCGGCGCTTTGAGCGGTGAACGCAAGCAACTGGCCTACAACCCGGAGCTGTTGTACGTCGGCGCGATGTTCCATGACCTGGGTCTGGTGGAAGGTCATCGCAGCGACGATGAACGCTTCGAAGTCGATAGCGCCAACGCCGCCAAAGCGTTTCTCAAGCCTTATGGCCTGAGCGATGACGACATCGAACAGGTGTGGTTGTCGATTGCCCTGCACACCACGCCGAACGTAGTGCATCACCTGCGCCCCAACGTGGCATTGGTGACGGCGGGCGTTGAAATGGATGTGCTGGGGATCGACTACGCGGCATTTCCCACGGCGCAGCGTGAGGCGGTGGTGCACGCGCATCCACGGGGCGAGGGGTTCAAGGAGTGCATCCTGTGTGCGTTCGCCAACGGCTTCAAGCACAAGCCGGACACCACGTTCGGTACGGTGAACGCGGATGTGCTGGTGGACAGCGAGCCAGGGTTCAAGCCGATGAACTTCGTCGAGATCATCCGCAAGTCCCCCTGGATTGCATAAAACCTTGTAGGAGCCAGCTTGCTGCGGGCGGCGTTCCGACGATGGTGTGTCAGTCGACATCAATGTGGCTGACATACCATCGCCAGCAAGCTGGCTCCTACAGTAGATCGGGGTTGGCCACGCGATTGTGGCCAACACTCAGGCGGCTTCCGGCGCCTGCTGCGCGCGACGCACGTCCGGTTGCTTCCACGAATCGGCAGCGCTTTCTTCGATGGCCTGCTGAATCGCACGCTTGCGGCTTTCTTCGGCGCGGCGGCTGAAGAACCAGACCAGGAAGGTCATCAACGACACCGCCAGCAGAATCAGACTGGCCACGGCGTTGATCTCAGGCTTCACGCCCAGACGCACCGCCGAGAACACTTCCATCGGCAAGGTCGTCGACCCCGGCCCCGACACGAAGCTGGCCAACACCAGGTCATCCAGCGACAGCGCGAACGACATCATGCCGCCCGCCCCCAGGGATGGCGCAATCATCGGGATGGTGATCAGGAAGAACACCTTCCACGGCTTCGCCCCGAGATCCATGGCGGCCTCTTCGATGGACAGGTCCAGCTCACGCAAGCGCGCCGACACCACCACCGCCACATACGCCGCACAGAACGTGGTGTGGGCGATCCAGATGGTGACGATGCCACGCTCTTGCGGCCAACCGATCATCTGCGCCATGGCCACGAACAGCAGCAACAGCGACAGACCGGTGATCACTTCGGGCATCACCAGCGGCGCGGTGACCAGGCCACCGAACAGCGTGCGGCCCTTGAAGCGGGTAATGCGGGTCAGGACGAATGCGGCCAACGTGCCCAGCGCCACAGCGGCAATCGCCGTGTAGCAGGCGATTTCCAGCGAACGCACCACCGAGCCCATCAGTTGGGTGTTGTCCATCAGGCCGACGTACCACTTGATCGACCAGCCGCCCCACACCGTCACCAGTTTCGAGGCGTTGAACGAGTAGATCACCAGGATCAGCATCGGCGCGTAGATAAACAGCAAACCCGCGATCAGCATGAAACTCGAGAAACGGAAGCGCTTCATTCTTTACCCTCCATTTCTTTGGCCTGACTGCGGTTGAACAGGATGATCGGCACAATCAGGATCAACAGCATCACCACCGCCAGGGCAGACGCCACCGGCCAGTCACGGTTGTTGAAGAACTCTTGCCAGAGCACTTTACCGATCATCAGGGTTTCCGGACCGCCCAGCAGTTCCGGGATCACGAACTCGCCCACCACTGGAATGAACACCAGCATGCAACCGGCGACGATGCCGTTCTTGGACAGCGGAATGGTGATCTTCCAGAAGCTGTTGAACGTACTCGAACCGAGGTCGGATGCGGCTTCCAACAGGCTGTTGTCGTGCTTCACCAGGTTGGCGTAGAGCGGCAGGATCATGAACGGCAGGTACGAATAAACCACGCCGATGTACACCGCCAGGTTGGTGTTGAGGATCTGCAGCGGTTCGTCGATCCAGCCCATGCTCATCAGAAAACCGTTGAGCAGACCGTTATTGCTGAGGATGCCCATCCACGCGTAAACGCGGATCAGGATCGCGGTCCAGGTCGGCATCATGATCAGCAGCACCAGCACCGTTTGCAGCTCTTTGCGGGCACTGGCGATGGCGTAGGCCATCGGATAACCGATCAGCAGGCAGAGGATGGTGCTGATCAGCGCCATCTTCAACGAACCGAGGTAAGCGGCAATGTACAACTCATCGTCGCCGAGCATCGCGTAGTTGCCGAGGTTGAGCAGCACCTGCAGCTTCTGGTCTACGAAGTTGTAGATCTCGGTGTACGGCGGAATGGCCACGTCGGCTTCAGCGAAGCTGATCTTCAACACGATGAAGAACGGCAGCATGAAGAACATGAACAGCCAGAGGAACGGAACCCCGATGACCAGCTGACGGCCACCGGGAATTATTCGATTGAGGCGGCGTTTGAATTTGCGCATGTTCATGAGCGGAGTACCACGCCGCTGTCGTCTTCCCACCACACGTAAACCTGGTCACCCCAGGTTGGGCGCTGACCACGGCGTTCGGCGTTGGCGACGAACGACTGGACGATCTTGCCGCTCGGCAGCTCGACGTAGAACACCGAGTGACCACCGAGGTAGGCGATGTCGTGCACCTTGCCGCTGGACCAGTTGTATTCGCAGGTCGGCATGTCCGGCGTCACCAGCAGTTTTTCCGGACGGATCGCGTAGGTCACGGATTTGTCCTGCACCGAGGTGCTGATGCCGTGGCCCACGTAGATCTGGCGATCCAGGTCTTTGCAGGTGATGGTCGCATGGCCTTCGGCGTCGTCGATCACTTCACCGTCGAAGATGTTGACGTTGCCGATGAACTCGCAGACCAGGCGGCTGGTCGGGGTTTCGTAGATGTCGATCGGGCTGCCGATCTGGGCGATCCAGCCCAGGTGCATGATCGCGATGCGCTCGGCCATGGTCATGGCCTCTTCCTGGTCGTGGGTCACCATGACGCAGGTTACGCCGACGCGCTCGATGATCTCGACCAGCTCAAGCTGCATCTGCGAGCGCAGCTTCTTGTCCAGCGCACCCATCGGTTCGTCGAGCAGCAGCAGCTTCGGTCGCTTGGCCAGCGAACGCGCCAGGGCCACGCGCTGACGCTGACCACCGGACAACTGATGCGGCTTGCGCTTGGCGTACTGGGTCATCTGAACCAGCTTGAGCATGTCGGCCACGCGGGCATCGATTTCAGCCGCAGGCAGTTTGTCCTGCTTGAGGCCGAAGGCGATGTTCTGCGCCACGGTCATGTGCGGGAACAGGGCGTACGACTGGAACATCATGTTGATCGGCCGCTCGTAGGGCGGCATGTCGGTGATGTCTACGCCATCGAGGAAAATGCGCCCCTCCGTGGGCCGTTCGAAGCCTGCGAGCATGCGCAGCAACGTGGACTTGCCCGATCCCGAACCGCCGAGCAGGGCGAAAATCTCGCCTTTCTTGATTTCCAGGGACACATCGTCCACGGCAATCGTCTCGTCGAACTTCTTCGTGACCCGGTCGATTTTGACCAGCACCTGTTTAGGTGACTGGTCGCCCTCGAGGGCTTTCTTATAGGCGCCGGAGGCAACTGCCATTTACGAAACTCCCAAAAAAAAGAGTGCAGTTCGCTCAAGGTGAGCCAACCTGGATAGTTTGAGCCCTGAAGCTATTTGCCCGACTTGACCTTGGTCCAGCTGCGGGTCATCAAACGTTGAATGTTTGGTGGTAACTCGACCGACACGTAGGTCTTGTCGAGGACTGCTTGCGGTGGATAAACCGACTCGTCGGTGCGGATGGACTGCTCCATCAATTTGTCCGAGCCAGGGTTGGGGTTCGCATAGCCAACAGAATCACTGACCTGTGCGATCACCTCGGGTTTCAACAAATAGTTGATGAAGGCGTGGGCCTCTTTGACGTTGCCCGAATCCTTCGGAATCGCGAGCATGTCGAACCACAGCGCACCGCCCTCTTTGGGAATGGTGTAGGCGATGTTCACGCCTTTCTTCGCTTCAGCCGCACGGTTGCGAGCCTGGAACATGTCGCCGGAAAAACCGATCGCGATGCAGATATCGCCGTTGGCCAGATCCGCGATGTATTTGGAGGAGTGGAAGTAAGTCACGTAAGGCCGCACCGCCAGCAACTTGGCTTCAGCCTTTTTGTAATCTTCGGGGTTGGTGCTGTTGGCGTTCAGGCCCATGTAGTTGAGGACCGTCGGCATCATTTCATCGGCGGAGTCGAGGAACGCCACGCCGCAACTCTGCAGCTTCTTGATGTTCTCCGGCTCGAACACCGCGCTCCAGGAATCGATCTTGTCGACGCCCAGCACAGCCTTGATCTTGTCGACGTTGTAACCGATGCCGTTGGTGCCCCACAGGTAAGGGACGGCGTACAAGTTGCCTGGATCGTTTTGCTCCAGACGCTTGAGCAATACGGGGTCGAGGTTCGAGTAGTTCGGTAACTTCGACTTGTCGAGTTTCTGGAAAGCACCGGCCTTGATCTGCTTGCCGAGGAAGTGGTTCGACGGCACGACCACGTCATAGCCGGTACGCCCGGCGAGCAACTTGCCCTCCAGGGTTTCGTTGGAGTCAAAGACGTCATATACCGGTTTGATACCGGTCTCTTTCTGGAAGTCGGCCAGGGTGGTCTCGCCGATGTAGTCCGACCAGTTATAAATATGCACCGTGCCGGCAGCCTGGACACTGACAGCCATCGTCAGTCCGGCACCGGCCAGCAATGCATTGCGCAACAAAGAAAAAATAGGCAAGTGGAGGTCCTCTAAAATTAGTTGGGCCCAAGTTGCCCCGCGTTACATGACAGTCGTAGCTGCCCAGCAACAAAACCGGCGCGCAACTTACCCTCGAAAAACCGTTCCAGCAAAACTTTTATGCGGATACCTGTAGGAGCGAGCCTGCTCGCGATGGTCGTCAACGATGACGCTGGGTGCCTGACACCCAGCGGTGCTCTCAGGTTCATCGCGAGCAGGCTCGCTCCTACAAGGGTTTTGCTACTTACTTACCGGATTTGATCTTGGTCCAGCTGCGAGTCAGGATCCGCTGGGTCGCGGCCGGCAAATCGGCAATCGCGTACAGCTTGGCCAGCACATCGGCAGGCGGGTAGACGCCCGGATCTTCGGTGATTTCTTTTTCGACCAGAGGGGTGGCCGCCGCGTTACCGTTCGGGAAACGTACCGCGTTGGTGATTTCAGCCATGATTTCCGGCTTTTGCAGGAAGGTCATGAACTTGTAGGCACCTTCGACGTTTTCGGCATCTTTAGGGATGGCGACCATGTCGTAGAAGCTGCCGGCACCTTCTTTCGGAATGTTGTAGCTGACTTTCACCTTGTCACCGGCTTCGGCGGCGCGCGCTTTGGCCTGGTAGATGTCACCCGAGTAACCCACGGCTACGCAGATGTTGCCGTTGGCCAGGTCGGAGATGTACTTGGACGAGTGGAAGTAGCCAACCGAAGGACGAATCTTCAGGAACAGCGCTTCGGCTTCGGCCAGTTGTTTTTTGTCCTGGCTGTCGGTTGGATAGCCCAGGTAGTGCAACGCCACCGGAATCATCTCGGTTGGCGAATCGAGGAAACTGACGCCACACGATTTCAACTTGGCGATGTTTTCAGGTTTGAACAACAGGTCCCAGGAGTTGGTCGGTGCATCGGCGCCCAGTGCAGCCTTGACCTTCTCGGCGTTGAAGCCGATACCGATCGAACCCCACATGTACGGGAAGGCATGTTCGTTGCCCGGGTCGCTCACCGATACCGCTTTGAGCAGGTCAGTGTTCAGGTTCTTCCAGTTAGGCAGCTTGGACTTGTCCAGCTTCTGGTAAACGCCGGCCTTGATCTGCTTGGCCAGGAAGTTGTTCGACGGTACGACGATGTCGTAACCGGACTTGCCTGCCAGCAACTTGGCTTCCAGGGTTTCGTTACTGTCGAATACGTCGTAGACGACTTTGATGCCGGACTCGGTTTCGAACTTCTTGATGGTGTCCGGAGCGATGTAATCGGACCAGTTATAGACGTGCAACACCTTGTCGTCCGCCTGAACCGCACCCGCCATAATGCCCATCAGGGACATGGCGAGAAGTGTCTTGCCAGCAAGCTTTTTTCCTAATGCCTTCATGCGTAATGCTCCAAATTTTTTCTTTTTTGAACCACTTTGTTCAGCGGCCAAACCCGGGCAACTGGAACCGCGGCTAGTCTGGCAAGATCGGTGGCGGTCTTTCAAGGAAAGGCCGCCGTTTGCGACTGCCCTGAGCGAAAGTTTCATGTCTCCCGCTCAGAGCCTAGCACTTAGCCCTGCAACGCACTCAGGGTCAGGTCCAGGCACTTGCGTGCCTTGGTCACCAGCTCATCGATTTCAGCCTTGGTGATCACCAGTGGTGGAGCAATGATCATGGTGTCGCCGACGGCACGCATGATCAGGCCGTTGTCGAAGCAGAATGTGCGGCAGATCATGCCGACGCCCTTGCCTTCGTAACGCTTGCGCGTGGCCTTGTCCTGAACCAGTTCGATGGCCCCCAACAGCCCCACCCCGCGCACTTCCCCCACCAACGGGTGATCGCTCAGTTCCCGCAAACGTTTCTGCAAGTAAGGTGCCGTTTCTGCATGAACGCGCTCGATAATTTTTTCTTCGCGCAAGATGCGGATGTTTTCCAGCGCCACCGCCGCCGCCACCGGGTGCCCGGAGTAGGTGAAACCGTGGTTGAAATCGCCGCCCTCGTTGAGCACCGCCACCACTTCGTCACGCACGATCAGGCCACCCATCGGGATGTAGCCGGACGTCAGGCCTTTGGCGATGGTCATCATGTCGGGTTTGAGGCCGTAGAAATCGGTACCGAACCACTCACCGGTGCGGCCGAAACCACAGATCACTTCGTCCGCCACGAACAGGATGTCGTACTTGGCGAGGATTTCCTTGATGCGCGGCCAGTAGGTGTCTGGCGGAATGATCACGCCACCGGCACCCTGGATCGGCTCGGCAATAAAGGCACCGACGTTATCCACGCCGATTTCCAGAATCTTCTCTTCCAGCTGATTGGCCGCCCACACACCGAACTCTTCCGGTGTCATGTCGCCGCCTTCACTGAACCAGTAAGGCTGGGCGATGTGGACGATGCCCGGGATCGGCAAGTCGCCTTGTTCGTGCATGTACGTCATGCCACCCAGGCTCGCGCCGGCCACGGTGGAACCGTGATAACCGTTCTTGCGGCTGATGATGACTTTCTTTTTCGGCTGGCCCTTGATCGCCCAATAGTGGCGGACCATACGCAGCATGGTGTCGTTGCCTTCGGAGCCGGAACCGGTGAAGAACACATGGTTCATGCCTTCTGGCGCGATGTCGGCAATGGCCTTGGCCAGCTCGAGCACCGGCGGGTGAGCGGTCTGGAAGAACAGGTTGTAGTAAGGCAACTCGCGCATTTGCTTGCTGGCGGCATCAGCCAGTTCATCGCGACCGTAGCCGATCGCTACGCACCACAGGCCGGCCATGCCGTCGAGGATCTTGTTGCCTTCGCTGTCCCAGAGGTAAACGCCCTTGGCGTTGGTGATGATCCGCGGGCCTTTCTCTTTCAGCTGCTTGAAGTCGCTGAACGGGGCCAGGTGGTGATCGTTGCTCAGGGTTTGCCATTCACGGGTTTGCGGGTTGTTGCTGGTCATGCGAACTCTCCTAAGATTTCGGTGAAAGGCGCCGCCAAAAGCAGCGGCGCCCGGCGCATCAGACGGCGAAGAGCAGGAATTCCCGCTCCCAGGAGCTGATCACGCGCTTGAAGTTTTCATGCTCGGCCCGCTTGACCGCGACGTAGCCAGTGATGAATTTCTTGCCCAGGTATTTCTCGATGGTCGCGCTGTTTTCCATGCGATCCAGCGCGTCCTCGATGGTCAGTGGCAGGCGCAGGTTGCGGCGTTCATAGCCGCGCCCCACCACCGGCGCACTTGGGTTCAAGCCTTCGACCATGCCGATGTAACCGCAGAGCAGGCTCGCGGCAATCGCCAGGTACGGGTTGGCATCAGCCCCCGGCAGGCGGTTTTCCACCCGACGGTTTTGCGGCCCGGCATCCGGCACCCGCAGGCCCACGGTGCGGTTCTCTTCGCCCCACTCCACGTTCACCGGCGCCGACGTATCCGGCAGGAAGCGGCGGAACGAGTTGACGTTCGGGGCGAACAGCGGCAACAGCTCGGGGATCAGTTTCTGCAAGCCACCGATGTGATGCAGGAACAACTGGCTCATGGTCCCGTCTTCATTGGAGAAGACGTTCTTGCCGGTCTCGATGTCGATGATGCTCTGGTGCAGGTGCATCGCGCTGCCCGGCTCGCCGGTCATCGGCTTGGCCATGAAAGTGGCGGCCACGTCGTGCTTGAGCGCGGCTTCGCGCATGGTGCGTTTGAACACCAGGATCTGGTCGGCCAGGGACAGGGCATCGCCGTGACGGAAGTTGATTTCCATCTGCGCCGTGCCGTCCTCGTGGATCAGCGTGTCGAGGTCCAGCTCCTGCAGTTCGCACCAGTCGTAGACGTCTTCGAACAGCGGATCGAATTCGTTCGCCGCTTCGATGGAGAACGACTGGCGACCGATTTCCGGGCGCCCCGAGCGACCGATTGGCGGTTGCAGCGGGTAGTCGGGGTCGTCGCTACGCTTGGTCAGGTAAAACTCCATTTCCGGCGCCACGATTGGCTGCCAGCCCTTGTCGGAATAGAGCTTCAGAACCTTTTTAAGCACGTTGCGCGGCGACAGCTCGATCGGGTTGCCTTGCTTGTCATAAGTGTCGTGGATCACCTGGGCGGTCGGCTCGATGGCCCATGGCACCAGGAACACTGCATTCGAGTCGGGACGGCAGATCATGTCGATGTCGGCCGGGTCGAGCAGTTCGTAATAGATGTCGTCTTCGACATAGTCGCCGGTCACGGTCTGCAACAGAACGCTCTCGGGCAGGCGCATGCCTTTTTCAGCAATGAACTTGTTGGTCGGCGAAATCTTGCCCCGGGTGATCCCGGTCAAGTCGGCGATCATGCATTCGACTTCTGTGATCTTGTGGTCTTTCAACCAATCGGTGAGCTGGTCGAGGTTGTTACTCATAAATGCCTCTTAGGCTGAGTTTCCTGACTCTTATAAGTCAGGCGTTGTTTGACGCACGGGCGTCGCTTGGTACAGATTGCCACTGCAATTGCCGCGCACAAATACCTGCCTCGACGACGGCATGAGTGAACGGGAACAATGCAAGGCGTGCAGAATCATGAGCGATGACCGACACGTTGGTCGGGCCAGCCAGGTAAAACGGTTCTATATTGGAAGGACAACCCGTAAAGAGAATGTCGCGCAGACCGTCCAGAATATCGGACGGAACCAGCCGGTTTGCCGGGGAAGGAAGAGTCGACGGCACGCCTTTGGCAACACGGGCCCTGGCGTGAGCGTAACGATCGCCACTGATGTGATAAGCATGCAGACCGATCTGCGTAGAGCAGACGGCGACGCCGATTAACGGCAGGCGAGACATGAAGCACCCCGGTATTATTGCTGTTATGGGTTTGAATCGAGCTTAGCCTTGTTCATTTTTTTACACAACACCCCCGTAAAAAATACAACACGGCCCGCTCAAGCCCGCGGACGGCAAAGCATTCAAAGGCATAAAAACGCCCCAAAGTGCCTCAAAAAAGCCTCATGGGCGCTTTTTTAGGGCAAAAAAGGCCTCGCTTGACTTCGGCATGCCGTTCGGGTTGACTGGAATCCGAAGAGATCAATGATTGATATTTTTAACAACAAAGGTGTTGCATCATGTCGGTACCCCCGCGTGCCGTTCAGCTTAACGAAGCGAACGCGTTCCTTAAGGAACATCCTGAGGTTCTGTACGTTGACCTTCTGATTGCGGATATGAATGGTGTGGTGCGCGGCAAGCGCATTGAACGCACCAGCCTCCACAAGGTTTACGAGAAAGGCATCAACCTGCCGGCCTCTCTATTTGCTCTGGATATCAACGGCTCGACGGTGGAAAGCACCGGCCTGGGCCTGGACATCGGCGATGCTGACCGAATCTGCTATCCAATCCCCGACACCCTGTGCAATGAGCCCTGGCAGAAGCGCCCTACCGCGCAATTGCTGATGACCATGCACGAACTCGAAGGCGAGCCATTCTTCGCCGACCCGCGCGAAGTGCTGGCCAACGTGGTGCGCAAGTTCGACGAAATGGGCCTGACCATCTGCGCCGCGTTCGAACTGGAGTTCTACCTGATCGACCAGGAGAACGTGAACGGCCGTCCGCAACCACCTCGCTCGCCGGTTTCCGGTAAACGCCCGCACTCGACACAGGTCTACCTGATCGACGACCTCGACGAATACGTCGACTGCCTCCAGGACATTCTGGAAGGTGCAAAAGAGCAAGGCATCCCGGCCGACGCCATCGTCAAGGAAAGTGCCCCGGCGCAGTTCGAAGTGAACCTGCACCACGTGGCCGACCCGATCAAGGCCTGCGACTACGCGGTCCTGCTCAAGCGCCTGATCAAGAACATCGCCTACGACCATGAGATGGACACCACCTTCATGGCCAAGCCTTACCCGGGCCAGGCGGGCAACGGTCTACACGTCCACATTTCGATTCTTGATAAAGACGGCAAAAACATTTTTGCCAGCGAGGATCCCGAGCAGAACGCCGCGCTGCGACACGCGATCGGCGGTGTGCTCGAGACCCTACCGGCGCAGATGGCTTTCCTCTGCCCGAACGTCAACTCCTACCGTCGTTTCGGCGCGCAGTTCTATGTGCCGAACTCGCCGTGCTGGGGCCTGGACAACCGCACCGTAGCGATTCGCGTACCCACCGGCGCCGCCGATGCCGTGCGCATCGAACACCGTGTAGCCGGCGCCGACGCCAACCCGTACCTGCTGATGGCTTCGGTCCTGGCGGGCGTGCACCACGGCCTGACCAACAAGATCGAGCCGGGCGCACCCGTGGAAGGCAACTCCTACGAGCAGAACGAGCAAAGCCTGCCGAACAACCTGCGCGATGCACTGCGCGAGCTGGACGACAGCGAAGTCATGGCCAAGTACATCGATCCGAAATACATCGATATCTTCGTGGCCTGCAAGGAAAGTGAGCTGGAGGAGTTTGAACACTCCATCTCCGACCTTGAGTACAACTGGTATCTGCATACCGTTTAAGCGGTTGCAGTGAAAAAGGAACGCCGCAGGCTGACAAGGCTTGCGGCGTTTTTTTATGGCCGCCTTCGGCGGTTCGCGGGCAAGCCTCGCTCCTACAGGTTTTGTGCCGGTCAAAAATCCGCGAAACAACGTGATCCCGTAGGAGCGAGGCTTGCCCGCGAAGGCGGCCGACAAGACAACATCAAACCCTGCTCGTACAATGCCCGCTGCCCCGCAGGAGACTTCAATGACCCGACTCGCCACCCCACGCAAACCCCGCGCCCGCAGCCAGGCCCGGATCGATTCGATACTCGATGCCGCCCGCACGCTGCTGGCCGCCGAGGGCGTGGCCAGTCTGTCGATCTACAGCGTTGCCGAACGCGCGGAAATCCCGCCCTCCTCGGTCTACCACTTTTTCGCCAGCGTCCCGGCCCTGCTCGAAGCGCTGACCGCCGACGTCCATGCCGCTTTCCGCGCCTGCCTGCAAGCGCCCATCGACCACGATGCGCTCAACGGCTGGCGGGACCTGTCGCGGTTGGTAGAACAACGCATGCTCGACATCTACGACGAAGACGCCGCCGCCCGCCAATTGATCCTCGCGCAGCACGGATTGACCGAAGTCACCCAGGCAGACCGTCAGCACGACATTGAACTGGGCGACCTGATGCACAAGCTGTTCGATCATCATTTTGAACTGCCCAAATTGCCGACTGACGTTGATGTGTTTGCGCTGGCCATGGAGCTGGGTGATCGCGTTTATGCCCGTTCAGTACAGCAGCATGGGCAGATTACGTCGCGTATGGCCGAGGAAGGGATGCGGGTGTTTGATGCGTATCTGGGGCTGTATTTGCCGCCGTATTTGCCCAAGCGTGCTATTCCTGCCTGATTATTTTTCAGCTGCACCGGCCTCATCGCGAGCAGGCTCGCTCCCACAGGGGAATGCATTCCAAATGTGGGAGTGAGCCGGCTCCGGGCGGCGTTCCGACGATGGCCACACAGCTGAGTTCAAGACATGCACAAAAAACCCCGAAGGGCTCACGCCCTCCGGGGTCGGGTGCAGTGCACGCCCTTACAACTTGGCGATCGACACCTCGGTGGATTTCACAAACGCGATCACTTCGCTGCCGACCACCAGCTCCAGCTCCTTCACTGAGCGGGTGGTGATCACCGACGTGACGATGCCGGAAGCGGTTTGCACGTCGATTTCCGACAGCACGTCACCCAGTACGATTTCCTTGATCGAGCCTTTGAACTGGTTACGAACGTTGATGGCTTTGATAGTCATGATGTTGATTCCTGTCGTTGAATGAGGCTTGAGTTATTGAGCCCAGCGCAGTTGCGTAGGCAAGGGTGAAACAGGTTCCGGTTCCGGCGGCTGGCCGGGCAGTGCGAGGACGCGATTGAGGACTTCGGTTTCCAGCGCCGCCAGCCGATGCGAACCCCGAACCCGAGGACGCGGCAGTTCCACGTGCAGGTCGAGGCCGACTTCGCCCTCTTCGATCAGGATCACCCGATCGGCAATCGCCACCGCCTCACTGACATCGTGGGTCACCAGCAACACGGTGAAACCGTGCTTCTGCCAGAGCCGTTCGATCAGTTGCTGCATTTCGATCCGGGTCAGGGCATCCAGCGCGCCCAGCGGTTCGTCCAGCAACAGCAGGCGCGGTTGATGAATCAGCGCGCGGGCCAGGGCCACACGCTGCTTCTGCCCGCCGGACAAGGCCGCCGGCCATTCATTGGCGCGGTCCGCCAGACCCACCGACTCCAACGCTTCCAGCGCCTGTGGCCGCCAGTTGCCCGAGAGCCCGAGGCCGACGTTGTCGATGACCTTTTTCCACGGCAGCAGACGGGCTTCCTGGAACATCAGCCGGGTGTCTTCCCGCGCGTCACTCAGCGGTGCGGAACCGGCGAGCAACTCGCCGCCCGTGGGTTTGTCGAGACCGGCGAGCAATCGCAGCAAGGTGCTTTTACCGCAACCACTGCGCCCCACCACGGCGACGAATTGGCCGGCCGGAATGTGCAGATCGATCTCGCGCAGCACCTGCCGCGAACCGAAGGTTTTTTGCAGCTTGCGCACCACCAGCGGAATCCCGCGCAGCAGGCGTGGAGGTTGTTGAGCGGTCATGCGGCACCTCCTTTGGCAACCTGATACGCCGGATGCCAGCGCAGCCACACACGTTCAAGTCCACGGGCCGCGAGGTCGGCCAGTTTGCCGAGCACCGCGTACATCAGGATCGCGAGCACCACCACGTCGGTCTGCAAAAACTCCCGGGCGTTCATTGCCAGGTAGCCAATGCCGGAGCTCGCGGAAATGGTTTCAGCAACGATCAAGGTCAGCCACATGAAGCCCAGCGCAAAACGCACGCCGACCAGAATCGAAGGCAACGCGCCCGGCAAAATGACCTGACGGAACAGACTGAAACCGGACAAGCCGTAGCTGCGCGCCATCTCCACCAGCGCCGGGTCGACGTTGCGGATACCGTGATAGGTGTTGAGGTAGATCGGGAACAAGGTGCCCAACGCCACCAGAAAAATCTTCGCCGACTCATCGATGCCGAACCACAGGATCACCAGCGGAATCAGCGCCAGATGCGGCACGTTACGGATCATCTGCACCGAACTGTCGAGCAGGCGCTCGCCCCATTTCGACAGGCCGGTAATGAAGCCCAGCGCCAGGCCGATGCCGCCACCGATGGTGAAGCCCAGCGCCGCACGCCAGCCGCTGATGGCCAGGTGCGTCCAGATTTCACCGCTGCGCACCAGGCTCACCCCGGCTTCGATCACGGCAATCGGCGCTGGCAGAATCCGTGTCGACAACCAGCCCGCCGACACCGACAACTGCCACACCGCCAACAGCAAAATCGGCAACGCCCAGGGCGCCAGGTTGTGGATGATTCTCTTCATGGCGCGCCTCAGCTCTGGGACGCAGCTTTGGGAAGAATGTCGTTGGCGACCATCTCGCCGAACGGGCTGACGTAACCGGCGCTTTTCGGCAATTCCGGACGCTCGATGTCCAGATGCGGGAACAGCAACTCGGCGACGCGGTACGACTCTTCCAGGTGTGGATAACCGGAGAAGATGAAGGTGTCGATGCCCAGGTCCGCGTATTCCTTCACGCGGGCGGCCACGGTCGGACCGTCGCCGACCAGTGCAGTACCGGCACCGCCACGCACCAGGCCGACGCCGGCCCACAGGTTAGGGCTGACTTCAAGATTGTCGCGACTACCGCCATGCAGCGCCGCCATGCGTTGCTGGCCCACGGAATCGAAGCGCGCCAGGGAAGCCTGGGCACGGGCAATGGTGTCGTCGTCCAGGTGCGAGATCAGTCGGTCCGCTGCTTGCCAGGCTTCGGCATTGGTTTCACGGACGATCACGTGCAAACGAATACCGAAGCGTACCGTGCGGCCAAGCTTCGCGGCTTTGGCGCGAACCTGTTCGATCTTCTCGGCCACGGCGGCCGGCGGTTCGCCCCAGGTAAGGACCATTTCCACTTGCTCGGCGGCCAGGTCTTGCGCGGCTTCCGACGAGCCGCCGAAGTACAGCGGCGGACGCGGTTGCTGGATCGGCGGATAGAGCAACTTGGCGCCTTTCACGCTGATGTGCTGACCGTCGTAATCGACGGTTTCGCCTTCCAGCACGCGACGCCAGATGCGGGTGAATTCCACCGAAGCCTGATAGCGCTCTTCGTGGGTCAGGAACAAACCATCGCCGGCCAATTCTTCCGGATCACCGCCGGTCACCAGGTTGAACAGCGCACGACCGCCGGACAGACGATCCAGTGTCGCGGCCTGACGCGCAGCCACCGTCGGGGAAATGATCCCGGGGCGCAGGGCGACAAGGAATTTCAGACGCTGGGTCACCGGGATCAGCGACGCGGCCACCAGCCACGAGTCTTCGCACGAGCGGCCAGTGGGAATCAGCACCCCGCCGAAGCCCAGGCGATCCGCCGCTTGCGCGACTTGTTGCAGGTAACCGTGGTCAACGGCGCGAGCGCCTTCGGCGGTGCCAAGGTAATGGCCGTCGCCGTGGGTAGGCAGGAACCAGAAGATATTGAGGCTCATGGAGTGGTCTCCTTGGGGAATCGAATTACTGCGCTTTGGCAACGGCTGCCGGTGGCGTCCAGATCACGTCTTTGATGCTCAGCGGCTTCGGAATCAGCTTGAGCTGGTAGAAGCTGTCGGCTATTTTCTGTTGCGCAGCGACCACTTCCGGGGTCAGGAACAACGCGCCGTAGCCCTGGCGTTTTACCGAGGTCAGGGTGATGTCTTCCGGCAAGCCGAGCAGTGGCGAGACCTGTTTGGTCACGTCTTCAGGATTGGCCTTGGACCATTCGCCGACGGCGCGCACTTCTTCCACGAGGGTCTTGATCACCTCAGGATTTTTCTGTGCGTAAGGCTTGGTCGCCAGGTAGAACTGATGGTTGTCGACGATGCCCTTGCCATCGCGCAGGGTGTGCGCTTGCAGCTGCTTCTCGGCGGCGGCCTGGTACGGGTCCCAGATGACCCAGGCATCGACACTGCCACGCTCGAACGCGGCGCGGGCATCGGCCGGCGGCAGGAAGACGGTCTGGATGTCGGTGTATTTGAGGCCGGCGTCTTCAAGCGCGCGGACCAGCAGGTAGTGAACGTTGGAGCCTTTGTTGAGCACGACTTTCTTGCCCTTGAGGTCCTTCACCGATTTGATCGGCGAGTCCTTCGGCACCAGGATCGCTTCGCTGTGCGGCGCAGGCGGTTCGTAGGCGACGTAGAGCAGATCGGCGCCCGCCGCTTGAGCAAATACCGGAGGCGTTTCGCCGGTGACACCGAAGTCGATGGAGCCGACGTTCAGGCCTTCAAGCAGCTGCGGGCCGCCGGGGAATTCAGTCCATTGCACATCGACACCTTGGGCGGCGAGGCGTTTTTCCAGAGTGCCTTTGGCTTTGAGCAGCACCAGGGTGCCGTATTTCTGATAGCCGATACGCAGGGTTTCAGCTTGTGCTTGAGTAATGGCGCCGAAGGTTACAGCCGCAGCAAACAGAGCGACCAGACCACGACGCAAAATGACAGTGCGCATAGCGCTCTCCTTTTTGCAGTTGGGTTTTGGCTGCACCTGCTAAACCGTTGACGGCTGAGTAAGGTGAGTACATCAAGTCAGGGTGAGGCTTAAATGCTCCAGCGAGCACTCAACAAACGATCATTCAGCAGATTCGGATCGATCGGCTTGGGCCGTCGGGCCATGGCGCTGAAGAACAGCTCCAGCGATTCATTCAGTCGTTGTTCCAGCTCCGGCGCCAGCTGCGCCTGGGCGCTGCCTTCGCCGTAAGCGATCTGGCTGTCCACAGCGAAAATCCCGTGGAGCATTTCCTGGGCTTTCAATGCCGACAGCACTGGCTTGAGTGCGTAATCCACCGCCAGCATGTGAGCGATGCTGCCGCCGGTGGCCATGGGCAAAACCACTTTGTGCGCCAGGGCGCGTTCGGGCAGCAGGTCCAGCACGGTTTTCAGAGCGCCGGAAAACGACGCTTTGTACACCGGGGTGGCGATCAGCAGGCCATCGGCGTTTTCAATCTGTTGCAACAGGTCGATCACCTTGGGGCTGTCGAACCGTGCGTGCAGCAAGTCTTCGGCCGGGAAGTCCCGTACCTGATAACTCACCACTTCCACACCTTGCTCTTGCAACCAGCGTTGAGAGCGCTCCAGCAGCACCCCGGAACGGGAGCGTTGGCTGGGACTGCCACCGAGTGAGACGACCAGCATTCAGACGATTCCTTGAACGGTGCAGGCGATTCGCAGTGGGCGATCTCGCTTCGATGGAGAGACCTTAACAGGTGATTTATATATCTTTAAATCATATTTATTCATTTGGTTATGCGTTGTAGTTCTATGCTGAGCCGCTTTGTCCGGGCAAAAAAATGGGCCGTATAAACGGCCCGAAATTCCCCTGCTATATGGATTTGCACAGCCCTTGTAGGAGCGAGGCTTGCCCGCGAAGAGGCCATGACGTCCAACATTGATGTTGGCTTTGACGACGCCTTCGCGGGCAAGCCTCGCTCCTACGGGGATTGGTTTTCAGCTCAACGATTGGGCTGCGGTGTCAGGCGCAGGTACGGTTTCACCGCGCGATAGCCCTTTGGAAAGCGCTTCTTGATTTCCTCTGGATCCTGAAGCGACGGCACGATCACCACTTCTTCACCGTCCTTCCAGTTGGCCGGGGTGGCCACCTTGTAGTTGTCGGTGAGTTGCAGCGAGTCGATCACCCGCAGGATTTCATGGAAGTTGCGGCCGGTGCTCGCCGGGTAGGTGATGGTCAGGCGAACCTTTTTGTTCGGGTCGATCACGAACAGCGAACGCACGGTCAGGGTGTCGTTGGCGTTTGGGTGAATCAGGTCGTACAGGTCCGATACCTTGCGATCAGCGTCGGCCAGGATCGGGAAGTTGACGATCGTGTTCTGGGTTTCGTTGATGTCCTCGATCCACTTGTGGTGCGAGTCCACCGGGTCTACCGACAACGCGATGGCCTTGACCCCGCGCTGGGTAAATTCATCCTTGAGCTTGGCGGTGAAGCCCAGCTCGGTGGTGCACACCGGGGTGAAATCCGCCGGGTGGGAAAACAGCACGCCCCAGCTATCGCCCAGCCATTCATGGAAACGGATGGTGCCGGCGCTGGAATCCTGTTCGAAGTCGGGTGCGATGTCGCCGAGTCTGATGCTCATGGTGGGCTCCTGATGAGTAGGTGTAGAACTCAACTGTAGCTCGTGTTGGGGAGTTTAGAAAAAGAATAAATAAAGCCATTCTTAGGCCTAAATAGAATATTAAAAATCTGTTCACTGGACCTGCAAAGTCATCGCGACGACTATCGCTTCCAAGGTTCGAGAAGGCCTTGAGTCGCTGCAAAAGAGGGAACGTTTCGGGACGGGATTACGGGGGTGACCCCGCCCCGAAAACGCAAAAGCCCCGCCCGGCGTGATGCCGGGCGGGGCTTTTTTTCAGCGGTTACGCGAGCGCTATTACAACAGCGGGATCGAGTAGCTGACGATCAGGCGGTTTTCGTCCTGGTCGCGCTGACCAGGGATGTCGTTGCGCCAGGTAGCGTTTTTCCACATCACGCCCAGGTTCTTCAGCGAGCCTTCTTGTACGACGTAGCCGACGGTCAGGTCGCGTTCCCACTCGGAACCGTCAGAGCCGTTTTCGCGACCGTTGGCACCCACGGTGTCGATATTGTCGCCACGCAGGTAAACCACACCGGCGGTCAGACCAGGTACGCCGACTTTGGCGAAGTCATACGAGTAGCGAGCTTGCCAGGTGCGCTCACCGGCGCGGGCAAACTTGGCAATCTGACTGTCGGTAGTCAGGTAAGCCGACGAGCCGTCGCCCTGGTTCAACCAAGGGAAGTCGCTGTTGCCGTTGCTGGCTTGGTAACCGCCACCGAAGGTGTGACCGGCAACGGAGTACAGGAACAGGCCGCTGTACAGATTGTTGTCGACTTTGCCTCGACCGTTGGCGAAACCGGTGTCATTACCGGTAGTGAAGTAGCTCGAGTTGTGGCCATTAGCGCCATCGTCACGGCTGTTGAAGTAACGGAAGTCCGACTTCAACACGCCCGGACCGATGGCCCAGTTGTGAACCAGACCCAGGAAGTGCTGCTTGTAGAAGTCTTCCAGGTTGCCGTAGTAGTACTGGGCAGTCAGGTCTTTGGTGATTTTGTAGTCACCGCCACCGTAAATGAATTTGTTGCTGTCGCGACCGGCAGCCGTGTGGGCGTTGGCACCAGCGATCGACAACTCTTCGTTGTTGCTGGAGTTACGACCTTTGGCGTGCTCGATCTGACCACCGACCAGTGTCAGGTCTTTGATCTCGTTCGTAGTGATCTGGCCACCTTGGAAGGTTTGTGGCAGCAGACGACCGTCGTTGGTCACGATAACCGGCAGTTTTGGCTGCAGGGTGCCCAGTTTCAGTTCGGTCTGGGAGATCTTGGCTTTGGCAGTCAGGCCCAGGCTGGAGAAGTTATCAACCGCTTCGCCGTTGGATTTGCTTGGGAAAACAGTGCCGCCGTACGAAGTCGAAGTGGCGCCGTTAGTACCGCCGCCCGAATCCAGACGCACGCCCAGCAGGCCGATAGCATCGATACCGAAACCGACGGTGCCTTGGGTGTAACCGGAGGTGAAGCGCAGATCGAAGCCTTGGCCCCATTCTTCGTTTTTGCTCTGCACACCAGAAGCGGTGGCGGCATCGTGGTCACGGTTATCAGTGTTGATGTAGAAGTTACGCAGCCCCAAAGTAGCTTTGCTGTCTTCGATGAAACCGGCGGCGCCTGCCTGCTGCGCCAAAACCCCTACGGCCACAGCCAGGGCCAAGGTGGACTTGTTCATTGTTTCGCTCCTCTCGTTTCTAATTTTTTCGGTCCTGAGTCGAATGCCCTGGATCCTGAAATGTGCGGATACCGCCAACCGCAATCCGCGCGCCACTCAACTGATGTGTCTAAGTCAAGGGTCTAAGCGCGGCGAATGGGCCGGCATGGTAAACGTAAATACATTTATTTCATTCTTTTTCATGCCGTGCGGGAATAAAAAGCGGCATTTTAATCGCTACGGGACACTCGATATCGGCCCCGGCGGGATGCACTTTAGGGCTTTATTTTAAAAGCCAAAAAGAATAATAAATTCCTAAGTAATGCCTAATTGGCATATGTGAAAAAAACACAAAAAAGCCCCGCCAAACGGCGAGGCTCTTTTGCGCAATCTCTTACAGGAAGCTGTAGGTGTAGTTGAAGATCAGACGGGTCTGGTCTTGGTCAGCGTTGGTGTTGCCACGATAAGCACCGTGACGCACCGTCGTGCCAAACCCTTTAAGTGGACCGGTCTGAATCACATAGTCTACGCGCAGGTCGGTTTCCCGCTCGTTGAGGTCTTCACCCGCGCCGCTGACGGTCTTGATATCCCGGCCATACAAGTAAGCAGCCGAAGCTTTCAAGCCTGGTACACCCAAAGACGCGAAGTCATAGGTGTACTGACCGTACGTGGTGTTTTCACCGGCACGGATAAAGCTGCCCACGGTGGCATCGGTGAACGAGTAGAAGCTGGCGCCGCCACCACCTTCGTTGCGACCGTTGCCATCGACAACGTTGCCCTGGTTCAAGAAGACGAAGCCGCCGTCATCGTTGACACGCTGATGCCCGAGCAGGAACGCGTTGCCGCCCAGGGTGTAGGTGAACGTGGCGCTCCAGGTCTTGTTATCGACCTCGCCCTTGTTCTTGGCGAAACCACCGTTGTTGTTGAATTGGTAGCCAGCCTGACCGTTCTTGCCGTCGGAGCTGCTGTCGAAATAACGGAGGTCGGTCTTGAACGACTGGTTGGGTGCGATCGGGTAGACGTGCACCAGGCCGAGGAAGTCCTGCTTGTAGAAGTCTTCCAGGTTCGCGTGGTAGTACTGCAGCATCAGGTCTTTGGTGACTTTCCAGTCAGCACCGGCATAACGGAACTGATTGCTGTCCTGAGTAGCGCCAGCCACAGACAGGCCGGTGCTGTTGCTGGACGCGCGACCCGTCGCGTGCTCCAGCTGACCTACGTTGAAGGTCACGTTGTCGATTTCCTTCGAGGTGATGGTGCCACCTTCAAAGGTTTGTGGCAGTACGCGACTGTCGTTCGCGATCAGGATCGGCATGTTTGGCTGCAGGGCACCACCGTAGTGGGCCTCTGTCTTCGAGAAGCGTGCCTTGACGTTGCCCGCCACGCGGCTCCACGAACTCTCTGCCGAACCGTCGGTATCGCTAGGGCTGAAGGAGTTATTGTCCGGGTGATGGCCCTTGCCGCCGTCCAGATGGATACCGACCAATGCCTGGGCATCGATACCGAAACCTACGACACCTTGGGTGAAGCCCGACTGGTAATCGAATTTGAGGCCTTCAGCGGCTTCGCGCTGACGGTTAGCTGGGGTCTTGGCGCCTTCACGGACATCGGCGTCGAAATAATAGGTACGCGAACTGACGGAAGCCTTGCTGTCTTCGATGAAACCGGCGGCGCCTGCCTGCTGCGCCATAACCCCTAGGGCCACGGCCAGCGCCAAGGTGGACTTGTTCATTGTTAAACTCCTCTCGTCTCTAATTCTTGTATTCCTGGCCCGGAATCAATGTCCCAAGTCCTAAGATGCGCGATTAGCGCCAGAGCGTGACCCACAAGTCAATCGTAACCATGTGTGTCTACGACCATGGTCTAATCCCCGTTTTTTGGTCCGTGCAGGGTCATGATTTCGTCATAAACCTGAAAAGAATGAATGGATTCTTTTCTAATACCGTTTAGGAATTTTGCTCACCGTTTGCTGCCCCGCGGACTAGAGCGGCCAGCTCATAAGCTAATTCCTAAATGGTATTTATTAGGCGTTTTTTAGATCGATTAGGTTTGGAAGCAATTCCGCAACAATTCCTATCGATAAGGCCTACGCCATGACGACCAAGCGCGCACTATCCAACCCAATTGTTACAGTTTGTGTATCGGTATTATTTTCTTTTTCCGCCCATGCCGCGAACCTCACCGTCGGCTATCAAACCGGAATAGACCCCAGCAAAGTCCCCCAGGCGGATGGACTCTACGAGAAAACCATCGGCCAAAAAATTGACTGGCGTCGTTTCAACAGTGGGCCGGAAGTAGTAACCGCCATCGCCTCGGGTGACGTACAGATTGGCAACCTCGGCTCAAGCCCACTGGCCGCGGCCGCCTCGCGCAATTTGCCGATCGTCGCGTTTATCGTTTCTGCCCAGATCAACGCCGCCGAAGCGTTGGTGGTGCGCAACGGCAGCGGCATCGATAAACCGGAAGATCTGATCGGCAAGACCATCGCCACACCGTTCGTTTCAACCTCTCACTACAGCTTGCTCGGCGCCTTGAAGCACTGGGGCCTGGACGCCTCGAAAGTCAAAGTGGTGAACCTGCAACCGGCGGAAATCGCTGCCGCCTGGAAGCGTGGGGACATCGACGGTGCGTTCGTCTGGTCGCCCGCCCTGGGGGAAATTCGCAAGACTGGCAAGACGTTGACTGACGCTGCACAGGTCGGTCAGTGGGGCGCGCCGACTTTTGAAGTGTGGGTAGCGCGCAAGGATTACGCCGAGAAACATCCGGACGTCGTAGCCAAGTTCGCCAAGGTGACGCTGGACTCGTTCGCCGACTATGCGGCACATAAAGACAGCTGGACCGCCGATTCGGTGCCGGTACAGAAAATCGCCAAACTGACCGGTGCCAATGCCGCCGATGTACCGGAATTGCTGGCCGGTTCTGCATTCCCGGACGCCAAGGCGCAACAAACTACCGCGCTGCTGGAGGGCGGCACGGCGAAGGCGATTGGTGAGACGGCGAAGTTCTTGAAGGAACAAGGCAAGGTTGAGACGGTGCTGCCGGACTATTCGCCGTATGTCAGCGCGAAATTCGTCACCGAGTAACACACCGTTCCCCGTAGGAGCGAGGCTTGCCCGCGAAGAGGCCATACCTGCCGACACATATGTTGAATTTGAGGCCGCCTTCGCGGGCAAGCCTCGCTCCCACAGGGTCCGGGTTACAAGGTTTTTTCGAAGATCTTCGAGTTACGCTGATAGTTGTACAGCGACGCCCGCGCCGACGGCAGGCGCTCGACGCTGCTTGGCACAAACCCGCGCTCGCGGAACCAGTGAGCCGTACGGGTAGTCAGGACAAACAAGGTTTTCAAACCCTGAGCACGGGCACGGGTTTCAATGCGCTCCAGCAGCTCATCCCCGCGACCGCCATGACGGTACTCCGGGTTCACCGCCAGACACGCCAACTCCCCGGCATCCGAATCGGCAATCTGATACAGCGCCGCGCAAGCGATGATCATGCCTTCGCGCTCAACCACGCTGAACTGCTCGATCTCACGCTCCAGCACTTCGCGGGAACGCCGCACCAGAATGCCCTGCTCTTCCAGCGGGCTGATCAAATCCAGCAAACCACCAACGTCTTCAATTGCGGCCTCGCGCACGACCTCGAATTGCTCCTGTGCCACCAGCGTACCGCCGCCGTCACGGGTGAACAGTTCGGTCAGCAGCGCGCCGTCTTCGGCGTAACTGACGATATGGCTGCGCGCCACGCCGCCACGGCAGGCTTCAGCCGCCGCATCCAGCAGTTCCGCCTGATAGTTGCTGCCCAGACGCTGCAAATGCGCCGGCACTTGTTGCGGGCGCAGTTCGCGCACCAGACGACCGTTTTCATCGATCAAGCCCAGGTCCGCACCGAACAGCAACAGTTTATCGGCCCCCAGGTCGATGGCTGCGCGGGTGGCGACGTCTTCGCAAGCGAGGTTGAAAATCTCCC
Source organism: Pseudomonas sp. BF-RE-22 (assembly GCF_019956155.1). Classification (NCBI taxonomy): domain Bacteria; kingdom Pseudomonadati; phylum Pseudomonadota; class Gammaproteobacteria; order Pseudomonadales; family Pseudomonadaceae; genus Pseudomonas; species Pseudomonas sp. BF-RE-22. The sequence continues at coordinate 89,235 of NZ_JAHBDD010000011.1, forward strand.
CGGTCGGCGAGTAGCCCAGCGGCGACAGCAGCACGATGGAGCGCTCGTCCAGCAGGCGATTGATGCCTTTGCGGTCAACCCGGCGCACTTCGCCGGTGTGGTGATAATCGACACCTTCGAGCACGCCGATCGGCCGGGCGGTCACCAGGTTGCCGCTGGCCACCCGCAGGCGCGAGCCCTGCATCGGCGACGAGGCCATGTCCATGGACAGGCGCGCTTCGATGGCGATACGCAACTGGCCGACCGCGTCGATCACACACTCAAGGGTCGCGGCATCGGTGATGCGCATGCCGTGGTGGTAATGCGGGGTCAGGCCGCGTGCCGCGAGACGGGTTTCAATTTGTGGACGGGAACCGTGAACCAGCACCAGTCGCACGCCAAGGCTGTGCAGCAGCACCAGGTCGTGGACGATGTTGCCGAAGTTGGGGTGCTCCACGCCGTCGCCGGGCAGCATGACGACGAAGGTGCAATCGCGGTGGGCATTGATGTAAGGCGAAGCGTGACGAAGCCAATTAACGTATTCGGGCATGAACCTGGGCCTGTAATAAATAGCAGCCAAAAAATGGGCGAAACAGAAAACGCACAGCGGGCTGATGGTTATCGTCGGAACAGGCTTGGCGACACGCGCGCTCTCCTCATGAATACGGGTTTAAACATCGGCAATTTATACACTTTGTCGGTCATGACACAGACCCTGTGGGAGCGAGCCTGCTCGCGATGAGGCCAGACCAGTCAACATGGATGTTGAATGAAAGATCGCTATCGCGAGCAGGCTCGCTCCCACATGGATGGTGCTCAACCAACCGACATCGGCGATTGGGCCGGTGTCAGGCAGTAATGTTCAATCAACTGCCGTAATAGATGCACGGTAGGCTGCAAACGTGACATTTCGAGGTATTCCCCCGGTTGGTGCGCACACGCGATGTCACCCGGGCCCAGCACCAGCGTTTCGCAGCCAAGGCGTTGAAGATAAGGCGCTTCCGTCCCGAACGCCACTGCTTCGGCGCGATGACCGGTGAGCTGCTCCGCGATGCGGACCAATTCAGCGTCCTCAGCCTGCTCGAAGGGCGGCACTTCAGGGAACAGCGGCGCGTAATCGATCTTCACTTGGTGGCGCTCGGCAACCGGCTGGAGTTTCTGCAGAATCTCCGCGCGCAACACCTTGGGGTCCATGCCCGGCAACGGACGCAGGTCGAATTCCAGTGAGCACTGACCGCAAATCCGGTTGGGGTTATCCCCGCCATGGATACAGCCGAAGTTCATGGTCGGAGTCGGCACGCCAAACTGTGGATTGCGGAATTCACGTTGCCACAGCAGGCGCAGGCCGCGCAATTCGCCAATCGCATCATGCATGGCTTCGAGGGCGCTATGGCCCAGGCGCGGATCGGAGGAATGGCCGCTCTGACCGAGAATGTCGATGCGCTCCATCATGATGCCTTTGTGCATGCGGATCGGCTTGAGCCCGGTCGGCTCGCCGATCACCGCCGCTCGGCCCAACGGGCGTCCTGCTGCGGCCAAGGCACGCGCGCCGGACATCGAGCTTTCTTCGTCGCAGGTGGCGAGAATCAGCAACGGCTGTTTGAACGGCTGGTCGAGCAACGGCAGGACGGCTTCGATGGCGAGGGCAAAAAAGCCTTTCATGTCGCAACTGCCCAGCCCGACCCAGCGGCCATCGACTTCGGTCAGCTTCAGCGGATCGGTCTGCCACAACGCGCCATCGAACGGCACCGTGTCGCTATGCCCGGCGAGCACCAGACCGCCGGGGCCGGAACCAAAACTGGCCAGCAGGTTGAATTTGCCGGGGCTGACCTGCTGGATATCGCAGGAAAAACCCAGATCACCGAGCCACGTCGCCAGCAAATCGATCACCGGACGGTTGGTCTGATCGAGGCTGGCCTGAGTGCAACTGACCGATGGTGCGGCAATCAGCGCAGCGAACTGATCTTTCATCGACGGCAACGGCATCGCTGACTCCAACTCCCGAATTGAAGTCCATCATAGAACCATCCGGTGACAGGAATAAACCGTCGCGGCGCGTAGGCCTGAGCAGTGCTGTACACTGCACGACCTTGGCAGCCACACATTCCCCCGGCTGCGCTCCCGATCCTGGATTTTCCGGCCATGCAGAAAGAAACTGAAATCAAACTCCGCGTCAGCCGCGAAACCCTCGCCGCACTGCGCGAGCACCCGCTCCTGAAAAAACGCAACAAAAGTGGCTGGGAACGCCGTGAACTGATGAACCAGTACTTCGACACGCCTGAGCGCGACCTGGCCCGCGCCAAGGTTGCCCTGCGCCTGCGCAAGGACGGCGAAGAAGTCATTCAGACCCTCAAGACCCGTGGCCAGAGCGTCGCCGGTTTGTCCGAGCGTAACGAATACGACTGGAACCTGCCCAAAGCCAAGCTCGACGTGAAGAAACTCGACGGCGAATGCTGGCCTGAAGAGCTGGCCGAGCTGGACAAGAAAACCCTGAAGCCGATCTTCACCACCGATTTCGTCCGCGAACGTGCTGAAATCGCCTGGGGCCGTGGCAAGACCAAAGTGGTCATCGAAGCCGCGCTGGACCTGGGCCACGTGGTGGTCGGCAAGCAGAAAGAAGAAATCTGCGAGCTGGAACTGGAACTGCGCGAAGGTGAACCGGCTGCATTGCTGGAACTGGCCGCCGAACTGGCCGCGACCCTCGCCCTGATGCCGTGTGACATCAGCAAGGCCGAACGCGGTTATCGCTTGTACGACGCCAACAGCTATTCGTTGAGCCTGCCGGCCCCGCAGATCAGCGCCGAAATGCCGCTGGACGACGCGTTCGCCGCGTTGAGCTGGCACTTGCTGAGCAGCAGCCAGCGTCTGGCCGAGCAATATCGCTTCAATGGCCACTGGCGTCTGTTGCAGGACTGGGTCGAAAACCTTGCTGAATTGCGCGCCCTGCTGAGCAGCCTTGGCCAGGCCGCGCCGCGTCAGTCGACGCACGATCTGCGTCTCGCGCTGGATGTGTTGCTTGAAGACTGGCGTCCGCTGGTTCAAGCCGGCCTGGACGACGAAGACGTGCGCAAAGCCGCGCCGGAGCAGTTCCTCGAAGAACTCGAAGACCCGCGCTGGGGCCTGTTCTCGCTGAACACCTCGCGCTGGTTGCTGGCCCGCACCTGGGCGGCCGATCGTAATGTTCGCGGCAATCGCCAGGGCGCTGCGCAACTGGGTAGCTGGTTGCCGCGCTTGCTCGGTGAAGAAGCGACGTCCCTGCAATTGCAGCGTTACCAGCAGCAGCCGGAAGATCTGGCCGAGCAACTGCCGCGCATCGAGCGCATCCAGTCCTGGTTGCACCATGCGCGCAACGTGCTGGAGGTCCCGGAAATGGATCGACTGTACGGCGAGCTGAAACAGTTGGCGTTGCTGGCTAACGAGCCGATCACCGATGAATTGCTGGATGCGCGCAAGCAGCAGGCGATTGCCGTTTATCAGAATCGTGCCTGGAAAATGCTGCTGCGTATGTAAAACCGTCTTCGCGGGCAAGCCTCGCTCCTACAGGTACTGTGCAGATCCTGTAGGAGCGAGGCTTGCCCGCGAAGAGGCCCGTGCATTCACCGCTAAATCTCAGACCGGCAAACTCGTCGTCGACTTGATCTCCGACAACGCCACAATCGAGTTCACCTCCTGAATTCCCGGCACCATCGACAGCTTCTCAAAGAAAAACCGCTCATACGCCTCGATGTCCGCCGTGACAATCCGCAACAAGAAATCCACCGACCCCATCAGCACATAACACTCCAGCACTTCGGGAAAACCGCGAATCGCCTCGGTGAACTCAGTGAAGTTCGAACGCCCGTGCGCGTTGAGTTTGACCTCGGCAAAAATCTGCGTGTTGAGCCCGATTTTCTTGCGGTCCAGCAGCGTCACTTGACCACGAATGATCCCCTCCTCCTTCATCCGCTGGATCCGCCGCCAGCACGGCGACTGCGAAAGCCCCACCTGCTCGGCGATCTGCGCGCTGGAGAGCGAAGCGTCCTCTTGCAGCAACGCGAGAATCTTGCGGTCGTAGCCATCCAGTTCGCTTTGCATAGAAAAACCCGTAATCGATGTCTTGTTGAATCACACGATTCGATAAATCGTTAATTAGCCCCATCATAGATAAGAAATGCCCGGCATCGAATGTAAAAATTCCTCCAGTGATTTTGGAGACCGACCATGCCGCATCTTGAAGCCGTGAACACCCCGCCCACTCGCGCCGATGTCTGGAACACCAGCAACGCCCAGTGTCGTGTGCACTACCAACTGCTGGCCGAAGCCGAACCGGACCTGCTGTGCCGGGCGCTCAACCTGTTCGCACTGCAGTTCCTGACGCCGCAACAGGTCAACGTGCAGCGCACGGACGACCTGCTGGCGATCGACATCGTCATGGACGGACTGAGCTGGCACCGCGCTCAAGTGATCGCGGAAAAACTACGTAACCTGATCAGCGTCTGCTCGGTGGACCTGCAAACGTCTGATTCTGCGTGGGCTGAAGCCGCTCAGGCGACGGGCTGAAAAAACCCGATACGGATTCGTCGGGTAGTGGCCCAACGGTCGGTGGGTCCACGACTATCCTTTGCGAACTGTTGTTCACGAGGAGCCCGCATGTCCGTTCAACTTGCCTTTCAGGACCGCTGGCTGGATCTCAATGATTTGCTGCGCGAGTTGGTCGCCCAGGGCTTTATCAGCCAGGATTCGGCCGAGCACGCACTGAATGCCCGCCGCCGTCACGCCGCCAATGGCCAGATGCACCCGCTGGAGTTCATCGCCAGCCAACAGCTGGATGACCTCAGCCGTCCCGGTAAACACCTCGATCTGGAAAGCCTGACCCTGTGGCTGTCGCAGCAGGCCGGTCAGCCTTATCTGCGCATCGATCCGCTGAAAATAAACGTCGCGGCCGTTACGCCACTGATGTCCTACGCCTTCGCCCAGCGCCACAAGATTCTCGCGGTGTCCATCGATCGCGACGCTGTGACCGTGGCCAGCGCCCAGCCTTTCGTCAAGGGTTGGGAAGCCGACCTGACCCATGTGTTGAAGCTGCCGATCAAGCGGGTGGTGGCCAACCCGGTGGATATCCAGCGCTTCAGCGTGGAGTTCTTTCGCCTGGCCAAATCGGTCAGCGGCGCAACCAACAACGATCATCAAACCAGCACCCTGGGCAATTTCGAACAACTGCTCAACCTCGGTGCCAGCGATCAGGAGCCGGACGCCAACGACGCGCACATCGTCAATATCGTCGACTGGCTGTTCCAGTACGCTTTCCAGCAACGCGCCAGCGATATCCACATCGAGCCCCGACGCGAGCAAGGCACGGTGCGTTTTCGCATCGACGGCGTGTTGCACAACGTCTATCAATTCCCGCCGCAGGTGACCATGGCGATTGTCAGTCGCCTGAAGAGCCTGGGGCGGATGAACGTCGCGGAAAAACGCAAACCCCAGGACGGCCGGGTCAAAACCAAGACCCCGGATGGCGGCGAAGTCGAACTGCGGCTGTCGACGTTGCCGACGGCATTCGGCGAAAAAATGGTCATGCGGATTTTCGACCCGGAAGTGCTGCTCAAGGACTTCGATCAGCTTGGGTTTTCCGCCGAAGACCTGCGCCGCTGGCAGGACATGACGAGCCAGCCCAACGGCATCATCCTCGTGACCGGCCCGACCGGTTCGGGCAAGACCACCACGCTTTACACCACACTGAAAAAACTGGCGACGCCGGAGGTCAACCTCTGCACCATCGAAGACCCGATCGAGATGGTCGAGCCGGCCTTCAACCAGATGCAGGTCCAGCACAACATCGACCTGACTTTCGCTGCCGGTGTGCGCGCCCTGATGCGACAAGACCCGGACATCATCATGATCGGCGAGATCCGGGACCTGGAGACGGCCGAAATGGCGATTCAAGCCGCGCTCACCGGCCACCTGGTGCTATCGACGCTGCACACCAATGACGCGCCCAGCGCCATCAGCCGCCTGCTGGAACTGGGCGTGCCGCATTACCTGATCAAGGCCACGGTGCTCGGCGTCATGGCGCAGCGGCTGGTCCGTACGTTGTGCCCGCACTGCAAGGCCCCGCTGACCCTGAGTGAAGAAGACTGGCAAACCCTGACCAAACCCTGGCAAGCGCCGTTGCCCGGCAATGCGCAACGCGCCATCGGTTGCCTGGAATGCCGCGACACCGGCTATCGCGGCCGCGCCGGGGTGTACGAAATCATGCAACTGACGGATGGCCTCAAAGCGCTGATCAACCCCGACACCGACTTGCTGGCGATACGGCGCCAGGCGTTCAAGGAAGGCATGCGCAGCTTGCGACTGTCGGGCGCACAGAAGGTGGCGGCGGGTTTGACGACGATCGAGGAGGTGCTGCGGGTGACGCCGCAGAGTGAACAAAAGTAGCTGCGACCGTGATGGAACTCGGCAGGGTCATTGGCAATCCAACCCCGCGTAGTTAACCCAGTGGAGTCACCCATCATGCGTTTCAAACTTGCTGTTGCTACCCTCGCCGTGTTGTCCCTTCCTGTCGGTTCGGCGATGGCTGATGACAGCTTTTGGCGTAACGTCCTTACTTCCGGTGCCACCACCGGTTCGTCCTACCTGACCTCCAGGGATCAAAAGCTGATCGTCGCCGCCCAGGACGACGCCGGCAGCTTTGTCGCCAGTGACGGCGCTATTCGCGGCCCCTATCTGGAAGCCGCAATGCAGAAAGTCCGCGCCGACAACCCGGGCCTGCAGGCCACGGATATGGAACTGGCGAATGCGATCCTGGCGAAGAATGCCGTCGCGTCGAAGTAAGATTTACGGCTGAACAAAAATGCCGCTCACATGAGCGGCATTTTTTGTGCCCGACACAACCATCCTGTAGGAGCGAGGCTTGCCCGCGAAAGCGTCATGTCAGTCAACATAAATGTTGGATGTTAAGACGCTTTCGCGGGCAAGCCTCGCTCCTACAGGGCCGTGTGTGTTTCAGCGATAGTCGTCCACCGGGACACACGCGCAAAACAGGTTCCGGTCGCCGTAGACGTTATCGACACGATTCACCACCGGCCAATACTTATGCGCCTTGGTGTGCGCGTCCGGCGTGACGCCCTGTTCGATGGTATAGGGCCGCTCCCAAACCCCAGTGATGTCGGCCAAGGTGTGCGGCGCCCGTTTCAGCGGATTGTCTTCCGCCGGCCAATTGCCGTTTTGCACCTCGGTGATTTCCGCGCGGATACTCAGCATCGCCCCGATAAAGCGGTCCAGCTCCGCCTTCGATTCACTTTCGGTCGGCTCGACCATCAAGGTACCCGGCACAGGAAAGGACATGGTCGGCGCATGGAAGCCGTAGTCCATCAGGCGCTTGGCGACGTCCTCTTCGCTGATGCCGGTCAGCACTTTGAGCGGCCGCAGATCAAGGATGCATTCGTGGGCCACACGCTCGTTACGCCCGGTGTAGAGCACCGGGAACGCCCCCGACAAATGCTGCGCCAGGTAATTCGCGGCGAGGATCGCCACTTCACTGGCGTCCGCCAGTTGCGGCCCCATCATCGCGATGTACATCCAGCTGATCGGCAGAATGCTCGCGCTGCCCCAGGGCGCTGCGCTGACTGCGCCGTTCTCCGGCAGCGGGCCGTCAATCGCCACTACCGGGTGGTTGGCCACGAACGGCGCCAAGTGCGCCCGCACGCCAATCGGTCCCATGCCGGGCCCGCCACCGCCATGGGGAATGCAGAAGGTCTTGTGCAAATTCATATGGGAAACGTCGGCACCAATGTCCGCCGGCCGCGCCAACCCGACTTGCGCATTGAGGTTGGCACCATCCATGTACACCTGACCGCCGTGACTGTGGATAACTTCACAGATCTCGCTGATGCCTTCTTCGTACACGCCGTGGGTCGAAGGGTACGTCGCCATCAGGCAGGCGAGTTTGTCGCCCGCTTCGGCAGCCTTGCCTTTCAGATCTTCCAGATCGACGTTGCCCGCCTCGTCACATTCGACGATCACCACGCGCATTCCGGCCATCTGCGCCGAAGCGGGGTTGGTGCCGTGGGCCGAGGACGGGATCAGGCAGATATCCCGCCCGCCTTGATGCCGACTCTCGTGGTATTTGCGAATCGCCAGCAACCCCGCGTACTCGCCCTGGGCACCCGAGTTGGGCTGCATGCAGATCGCATCGAAACCGGTGATCGCGCAGAGCCAGCGCTCCAGCTCTTCGATCATCAGCGTATAACCGACCGCCTGCTCTTTCGGCACAAAGGGGTGCAAGTTGGCGAATTGCGGCCAGGTGATGGGGATCATTTCGCTGGTGGCGTTGAGCTTCATGGTGCAAGAGCCGAGCGGAATCATCGATTGATTGAGCGCCAGGTCCTTGTTCTCCAATTGCTTGAGGTAACGCAGCATCTCGGTTTCGCTGTGATGGGCGCTGAACACTGGGTGACGCAAGTAAGGCGAAGTGCGCAGCAGCCCGTCAGGAATGCCGGAAGGCAGGGTTTCAGCGTCCAGTTCGTCGACGTTGAGCCCATGATCGGCCCCCAGGAAGACATCGAACAACTTCGCCACGGTGCTTTCGTCAGAGGTTTCGTCGAGGCTGAGGCCCAATTGCCCGCGCCCCAGAATCCGCAGGTTGATCTGCGCGGCCTGCGCGCTTTCGATGATCGCGGTTTGAGTGCCACCGACTTCCAGCGTCAACGTGTCGAAGAAGTGTTTGTTCAGGCGGCTAATGCCGCGACGCTCCAGACCAGCGGCGAGGATGCAGGTCAGCCGGTGAACACGCTGGGCGATCTGTTTCAGCCCCTCCGGACCGTGGTAGACCGCATAGAAACTGGCGATATTGGCCAGCAGCACTTGGGCAGTGCAGATGTTCGAGTTGGCCTTCTCCCGGCGGATGTGTTGCTCACGGGTTTGCAGGGCCATGCGCAACGCAATGTTGCCGCGCGCGTCTTTCGAGACGCCGATGATTCGCCCCGGAATCGCACGTTTGTATTCATCGCGACTGGCAAAAAACGCTGCGTGGGGGCCGCCGTAACCCATGGGCACGCCAAACCGCTGGGACGAGCCGAACACCACGTCGGCGCCCAATTCTCCCGGCGGCGTCAGCAACAGCAGGCTCAGCAGATCGGTGGCGACGCAGGCCAGGGCTTGCTGGGCGTGCAGGTGATCAATCCACGGACGCAGATCGCGAATCTCGCCGTGGGTGTCGGGATACTGCAACAGCGCGCCGAACACCTGGTGCTGTTTCAAGTTATCCACAGCGTCGATGATCAGCTCGAAACCGAAACCTGCGGCCCGGGTCTGCACCACGGAGATGGTCTGCGGATGACAGTTTTCATCGACGAAGAACAGATTGCTCCTGGACTTGGCGACACGCTTGGCCAGGGCCATGGCTTCCGCCGCCGCGGTGGCTTCGTCCAGTAGCGAGGCATTGGCCAGTTCCAGCCCCGTGAGGTCGATGGTCAATTGCTGGAAGTTCAGCAGCGCTTCGAGCCGACCCTGGGCGATCTCCGGTTGATACGGCGTGTAGGCGGTGTACCAACCGGGGTTTTCCAGGACATTGCGCAAAATGACGGTCGGCGTCAGCGTGCCGTGGTAGCCCATGCCGATCAGGCTGGTCCAGACCTGGTTCTGCTCGGCGTAGCCACGCAGCTTGGCCAACGCGGCCTGTTCGTCGAGGGCGGGTGGCAGGTCTAGCGCCCGGTTAAGGCGGATTCCCGGCGGCACCGTCTGCTCGATCAGCTCGACACGGCTACCAACACCGAGGCTGTCGAGCATCGCCTGCTGCTCGGCGGCATCGGGCCCGAGGTGACGGCGGAGGAAGGCATTGGGGTCGCGTAACTGACTCAAGGACGGCAACTGGGACATGACGGGCTCTCTCTTGACTGGCGCTCAACGTCGATGCAACACGGTCAAAACAGCATAGCTCCCCTGTGCTAGGCATGGCGTCTTTGGACGCGGCCCGTCCCTGATGCATTCAAAACACGCCAAGTCTCTTCAGACTCTTTCATTCCAGCGATATATGCATCGCCGATAGTTATATATAGTTATTCTTACTCGCCAAAAATAAAACTCTTCATAAGTACCCGCGCAACGGCGCTTGCAAATAGGTGAAAAGCCGACACTTATTAAAACAGTCAAATTCTTAAAAAACCAATCGCGATAGATAGAATCAAACCATAGCCAATAGATCTATAGCACAATAATCCGCATGCTATGTTTGTTGAGGACTGGGCAACGGAACCAAAAAGCCACTACCCAGTTACAAACAAACCAAGCTACGCTTTATTCGAAATGGAGTTCAAAAATGAGCAGCCAACAAATAATTTTGTATATTGAAGAACAGCAACTGATTGCACAAAAAGAAAACAACTACAGTCTTTATCTGGCCAAAAAGGTAAATAATGATTTTACTGTTATCTGGCAATCAAAAGGTGCTGTGGCCACCGTTCGCAATCCTAGCTATCAATACCGCAACACATTCGATATCACGACACCATCCTTCAATGTCAACTTCACGAACGATCCGGTTCAACAAGGCGATGTCACCTTCACTTCCGGCGGAAAAAACCTGCCCATCAGTACCGGCCAGATTACAACACTGGATCAAAACGGTGTTTTTTCACCGGCCCAAAACGGCGGCGTGAAGTCAGATATTCTTATCAACAATAAACTCCAAGGCAATCCCCACCAGATACTGCTGGATTCCGATGGCAATAATATCTGGGTCAATCGCCAGAGCGGCATGAACATCGGCACCGCAACGCTGACACCCAAAGACCAATACCAACTGTGGTTCGGAAACCTTCAAGAAACTGGCTCACTGATTGCCCAAAACCTATCCAATGCCTATGTGGCAACCTTGCAGAATGGAGGCAGCATCACCCTCACCTATAACGACAGTGGCGACTGGGTGACTGGCGAGCCGGCCAACCGCCTCAGCGACAAGGAAGTCGCGGCGCTGCATGCCCGGGTGGGGATCAAAGTAGCGGCATAGTATGGAGGGTGGATCGAGCACCGTTTGCACAATGGACTGAAAGCCTTTCGTTTTACCGTTGACAGTCTTGAACGCGCAGACATGTTCAAAAAACCCTGTAAATCCTGGATCTACAGGGTTTTTTATTGACACTAGCAACGCGGTAGAAATACCGGACCGAATGGAAAACAGCCATGAGCGAACAGCAAATTATTGTTTATATCGAAGAGGCACAACTGATCGCCCAGAAAACCAACAATTACAGCCTCTACCTTGCAAAAATGGTAAATAACAGCTTTACCGCCATATGGTTAGCAAAGCCCGCCAAAGCCACAACAGGCCAGCCCAGCTATCAATACAAAAACACATTCGACATATCCAGCAACTCTTTTATGGTCAATTTTACAAACTCCCCAATACAACAAGGCGATATTACATTTACCTCGGGAGGCAAAAACCTTCCTATCAATACGGGACAAAAAACGACACTCGATGAATATGGCGTATTTAGCCCTGCCACAAATGGCGGTGTCTCTGGAGATATTTTAATCAACAACCAACTACTGGCCAATCCAAGCGAAATATTGCTGGACTCCAAAGGTAACAGTATTTGGGTGAACTGTTCAGGCGGCATGAGCATCGGTGCAACCACCATGACACCAAAAAACCAGTTCCAACTATGGTTCGGCACAGCCCAGGCGGCGGGGTCTTTAATCGCCGGAAATGTATCTAACTCTTACGTCGTCACGGTCAATGACGGAGAGACCAAAACAATCACTTACAACGACAGCGGTGTTTGGGTTCCGGGCGAACCGGCAACACGTCTGACAGACGACCAGATAACGGCACTTCATGCCAGGGTAAACAAAGCGGTAGCAATGGCGGCATGATTGGTCAGCAAACCGTCACAGCAAGACTTCACCGCACGGCATTAAACAAAAACGCCGCGTTCTCCAGGCAAGGAAAACGCGGCGCTCTTGTAGCGGATCCGCTTTTGGCGATGTTTACTCGCCGATGGCGGCCTTGTAGCCAGCCGCATCAAGCAGCTTGTCCAGATCGGCGGTGTTGCTTGGCTTGAGCTTGAAGATCCAGGCACCGTACGGGTCGGAGTTGAGCAGTTCCGGATTGGCGCTCAGCTCTTCGTTGATCGCAATCACTTCACCGGCAACCGGGGAGTAGATGTCGGACGCAGCTTTGACCGACTCAACCACGCCGGATTGATCACCAGCTGCAAAGACGTTTCCTACTTCAGTCAGCTCAACGAACACCACATCGCCCAAGGCTTCCTGAGCGTGATCGCTGATGCCCACAGTGACGGTGCCATCGGCTTCCAGACGGGCCCATTCGTGACTTTCGGCAAAACGCAGGTCGGCAGGGATATCGCTCATATTCTGTGTCCTCAAGAAAATTGTCAGCGGTCGTTGCCCGCCAGAAAAGGTTAAATCAAGGTTTTGCCATGGCGTACGAAGGTCGGTTTGACCACTCGGACCGGGTACCACTTGCCACGGATTTCCACTTCTGCGCGGTCGGCAGTCGCCATTGGCACGCGCGCCAGTGCAATCGACTTGCTAAGCGTAGGAGAGAAACTACCACTGGTGATCTCTCCTTCGCCAACATTGGCGATGCGGACCACTTGATGAGCGCGCAAAACCCCACGCTCCTCAAGGACCAGCCCCACCAGTTTGTGCTGTACGCCGCCTGCCCGTTCAGCTTCCAGAGCGACGCGGCCGATGAACTGGCGAGAGGCCGGCTCCCAGGCAATGCTCCAGGCCATGTTCGAGGCCAGCGGCGAAACATCTTGATGAATGTCCTGACCGTACAGGTTCATGCCAGCTTCGACACGCAGCGTATCCCGTGCGCCAAGGCCAATCGGCGAGATGCCTGCACCCACCAGATCGTTGAAGAAACCCGGTGCCTGACTGGCCGGCAAAATGATTTCCAGACCGTCTTCGCCGGTGTAGCCGGTACGTGCGATGAACCAGTCACCGTCAGGCTGGCCTTCGAACGGCTTGAGCAACTGGATCAGGTTGCCGCGAGACTGGGTGACCAGTTCGGAGATTTTGTGTCGGGCATGCGGGCCTTGAATGGCCAGCATCGCCAGCTCGGAGCGCTCGTTGAGCTGCACATCGAAGCCGTCGAGGTGCGCCTGCATCCACGCCAGGTCTTGATCGCGGGTGGAGGCGTTGACCACCAGGCGATAACCGTCCTCGAGGCGATAGACGATCATGTCGTCGACGATGCCGCCACGTTCATTGAGCATGGTGCTGTACAAGGCACGGCCGGGGCTGTGCAGGCGTTCGACGTCGTTGGCCAGCAAATGCTGGAGCCAGGCCTTGGCCTGCCCGCCGCTGACATCGATCACGGTCATGTGGGATACATCGAAAACCCCGCAATCGCGGCGCACCTGATGGTGTTCCTCGACCTGCGAGCCGTAATGCAGAGGCATATCCCAACCGCCAAAATCGACCATCTTCGCGCCGAGGGCGAGATGAAGGTCATACAGAGGCGTACGCTGTCCCATGGGTTTCTCCTTCCGGGCGTGGCGAAGGTGCGGGCCGGTGCTGCACGGAGTGAACGCCTTGAAATAGAAGGCTTTCAGCCGATTTCAGCAACCGGGTCTGTAGGACGGACCGCACCGAATGCCGCGCATTGTAGCCTCAAGGTGTAGGACTGACACCTAGGTGTTTCGATGCGCTGAACGTCGAATCAATCCGATGACCGGTAACAGCCCGACCAAAACCAGGGTCAGCGCCGGCAATGACGCCCTCGCCCACTCGCCCTCGCTGGTCATTTCGAAGATGCGCACCGCCAGCGTATCCCAGCCAAACGGGCGCATCAGCAGGGTTGCGGGCATTTCTTTGAGTACGTCGACGAACACCAGCAACGCAGCGCTCAATGTGCCGGGCAGCAATAACGGCAGATACACTTTGAAAAACAGTCGCGGACCACCGACTCCAAGGCTACGTGCCGCTTCGGGCAAAGATGGCCGTATTCGCGCCAGGCTGTTTTCCAGCGGCCCGTAAGCCACCGCGATGAATCGCACCAAATAGGCCAGCAGCAAGGCCGACAGGCTGCCCAACAGCAACGGCTTGCCGGCACCACCCAACCATCCCGACAGCGGAATCACCAGCTCGCGATCCAGATAACTGAACGCCAACATGATCGATACCGCCAGCACCGAACCCGGCAACGCATAGCCGAGGTTGGCCAGGCTGACACCGGAGCGGATCGCCCGGGTCGGCGCCAGACGCCGGGCAAACGCCAGCACCAATGCAACGCTGACGGTAATCAGCGCCGCCATGCCGCCCAGATACAAGGTGTGGACGATCAGGCCGGTGTAACGCTCATCCAGGTCGAAACGCCCCCGCTGCCAGAACCACACCACCAATTGCAGCACCGGGATCACGAAGGCGCAGGCAAACACCAGACCGCACCAGCTCATCGCTGCCAGCGCTTTGAAGCCGCGCAGGTGATACAACGCTTTGACCCGCGGTCGTTCATTGCTTGCGCGGTTGGCCCCGCGTGCGCGGCGCTCGCCGTACAGCACGACCATCACCACCAACAGCAACAGGCTGGCCAGTTGTGCGGCCGTCGAAAGGCTGAAGAAGCCGTACCAGGTTTTGTAGATCGCCGTCGTGAACGTGTCGAAGTTGAACACCGACACCGCACCGAAATCTGCCAGGGTTTCCATCAGCGCCAACGCCACACCCGCACCGATGGCCGGGCGTGCCATCGGCAACGCGACGCGCCAGAACGCCTGCCACGGCGATTGCCCCAGGACTCGCGCCGCTTCCATCAGGCCTTTGCCTTGAGCGAGAAACGCCGTGCGCGCCAGCAGGTAAACGTAGGGATAGAAGACCAATACCAGAACAAGGATGACGCCGCCGGTCGAGCGGACTCGCGGCAGTCGCAGGCCCGTGCCGAACCATTCGCGCATCAACGTTTGAACGGGACCGGCAAAATCCAGCAATCCGACGAAGACGAACGCCAACACGTAGGCGGGAATCGCGAACGGCAGCATCAACGCCCAATCCAGCCAGCGCCGACCGGGGAATTCGCAGAGGCTGGTAAGCCAGGCGAGGCTGACACCCAGCAGCGTTACGCCGGCACCGACGCCAAGCACCAGGGTCAGCGTGTTGCCCAGCAACCGCGGCATCTGCGTGTCCCAGAGGTGGGACCAGATTTGATGATCGATGGTTTGCCAGGAGAGCAACAGAACGCTGAGGGGCAGCAAGACCAGCGCAGCGATGGCGAAGACCAGGGGATACCAGCGGCGTTGGGCGGGGTGGGCCAAGGACAAACTCTCGAGCGGATGGACGATACACAGAGGCCATTGTAGGAGCGAGCTTGCTCGCGATGAACGTCACGACACCGCGGACCGTCAGGCACCCCGCGTTATCGTTAACATTCATCGCGAGCAGGCTCGCTCCTACAGGGTCAGCGGTGTCTGCACACAGGCGGGGCGCAGTATATCGACAGACTCAGTTCCAGCCAGCCCGATCCATCATGCGAATCGCTTCAGCCTGACGTTTGCCAGCGACTTCCACCGGCAAGGTATCGGCGACGAACTTGCCCCAGGCGGCGACTTCCGCGGACGGCGCCACCGTAGGGTTTGCCGGGAACTCCTGGTTCACATCAGCGAAGATCTTCTGCGCCTCAGGCGTGGTCATCCACTCCACCAACGCCTTGGCCGCTTCCGGGTGCGGCGCGTGCTTGGTCAGGCCAATGCCCGAAAGATTGACGTGTACGCCTCGATCAGCCTGATTCGGCCAGAACAGCTTCACCGCCAGGTCAGGCTTCTGCTTGTGCAGACGGCCGTAGTAGTAAGTGTTGACGATGCCGACGTCGCACTGGCCGGCGTTGATTGCTTCCAATACCGCGACATCATCGGAGAACACGTCGGTGGACAGGTTGTTGACCCAGCCTTTGAGGATCTTCTCGGTTTTCTCGGCGCCATTCACTTCGATCATGGTGGCGGTCAGTGACTGGTTGTAGACCTTCTTCGCCGTACGCAGGCACAGGCGGCCTTCCCAGTTCTTGTCGGCCAGACCTTCGTAAGTGCTCAACTCGCCCGGTTTCACCCGGTCGGTGGAGTACGCGATGGTCCGCGCCCGCAGGCTCAGGCCGGTCCAGGCATGAGAAGCCGCACGGTATTGCAGCGGGATGTTGGCGTCGATGGTTTTCGAAGTGAAAGGTTGCAGGATGCCCATCTGCTCGGCTTGCCACAGGTTGCCGGCATCGACGGTCAGCAGCAGGTCGGCGGTGGCGTTCTCGCCCTCGGCCTTGATGCGCTGCATCAGCGGCGCTTCCTTGTCGGTGATGAACTTCACCTGTACGCCGGTTTTCGCGGTGTAGGCGTCGAACACCGGTTTGATCAGCTCGTCGATACGCGAGGAGTAAACCACCACCTCGTCAGCGGCCTGGGCAACGGTGCTGCCGATCAGGGTCAGGGCGAGTGCTGTCAGTAGACGCTTCGGTGCCAACATGGGAGCGATCTCTCGATTCGAAAAGTGAGACCAAATGATAAGGACTCACATTTACCTTCTCAATCGAACAGTTTGCGGAGGAGTTACCAGATGTTGCATGGCTAGGGATGTGTAGCGGATGTGTCGACGCCTTCGCGGGCAAGCCTCGCTCCTACAGGTTTTGTGTTGTACGCCAATGTCGCGATCAACTCGAAACCTGTAGGAGCGAGGCTTGCCCGCGAAGGGGCCATCAGCTCCAGCGAAAGTCAGGCCTTGGCCAGAGCCGGCAGATCCCCGGTCAACCCCAACGCCTCACGCACAAACAACGCCTTGGCCTCCGGCATCTGCTCGACGATCTTCAACCCGGTATTACGCAACCAGCGCACCGGCAGCGGATCCGCCTGGAACAAGCGCTCGAAGCCTTCCATCGCTGCCATCAACGCCAGGTTATGCGGCATGCGCCGACGCTCGTAACGGCTCAGCACTTTCGCGTCTGCCAGCCGCTCGCCCCGCTCGGCGGCTTGCAGCAGCACTTCAGCCAGGACCGCGGCATCCAGGAAACCGAGGTTCACCCCCTGCCCAGCCAACGGGTGAATGGTGTGCGCCGCGTCGCCGATCAGCGCCAGACCTTCGGCCACATACCGCTTGGCGTGACGCTGACGCAGCGGCACGCACAGACGCGGGTCGGCGCTCAGCACCGTGCCGAGCCGGCCTTCAAAGGCGCGTTCCAGTTCGAGGCAAAACGCTGTGTCGTCCAGCGCCATCAGCCGTTCGGCTTCGCTCGGCGTGGTCGACCAGACGATCGAACACCAATCCTGCTGACCGTCGCGTTCCAGTGGCAGAAACGCCAAGGGACCGTTGTCGGTGAAGCGCTGCCAGGCCGTCATTTGATGAGGCCTGGTGCTGCGCACACTGGTGACGATCGCGTGGTGCAGATAATCCCACTCGCGCGTGGCCACCCCGGCCAAGCGCCGAACCGCCGAGTTGGCACCATCCGCCGCAATCACCAGCGGCGCACGCAAGGTGCGGCCATCGGCGAGCGTCAGCAGCCAGTCATCGCCGGAGCGGCGCATCTGCTCCAGGCGCGCATTGGCCAGCATCCCGAGGTCGCAGTCGTGCAAACGGTCGAGCAAGGCGTCCTGAACCACGCGGTTCTCGACGATATGCCCAAGCACCTCGGCATGCACGCTGGCGGCGGAAAAGTGGATCTGCCCGGTGCCGCTGCCGTCCCAGACATGCATGTCGGTGTACGGGCTGCTGCGCCGGCTGGCAATGCCGTCCCACACGCCGAGGCGTTCAAGAATCCGCTGGCTGGCCGCCGACAACGCGCTCACGCGCGGTTCGAACGGCGCTTGCCCGTCGAAGGGTTTGACGCTCATCGGGCTGCCGTCCAGCAGCAGGACTTCCAGCCCGCTGTCCTGTAACGCCAGCGCCAGGGCGCTGCCGACCATTCCGGCCCCGACAATCAGCAGATCTGCGCGCATGTCCATGCTTTAAGCCTGTCTCGCTTGCGGCTTGAGCCGCACGTAAAGGGTTTTCTGGACCCGCGCCACCAAGGTGCCGGCGCCGTCGTGGATATCGACCTGCAATTGCGGCAGGTATTTTTCGCCGTTCGCCGTTTGCCGGCGGACCTCGTCGAGCAAGGTCTCGTCGACCCTGAAGTTGGCGAACACCGGGCCTTTGCCCGGCGAGATGAAATCGATGTCTGCCGTTTTGTCCCAGACGATGTAATTGCGTCCGAGGTTTTCCATCAGCATCAGCATGTAGAACGGATCGACCATCGAATACAGGCTGCCACCGAACTGCGTGCCGACGTAATTGCGGTTGTACCTGCCCAGGCCCATGGACACCGTGATGTCCCGAAAGTCATCGCTGATGTGCCGCACGCGAACCCCGGCGCCCAGGTACGGCGGGTAGAAGGTCATGATCCAACGCATCAACCGCGCTTTGCCGAACCTGCTCGTCAGCCACTTACGCATCGGGACGCGTACCCAGGCCCATGGCCTGTCGGGCGAACCAGCGCTTGGCCGGCGGCAGCAGATCGAGGCCGAGCAGGCCGATGTTACGGCCCAGCGAAACCAGCGGTTGAGTGCTGCCGAACAACCGCGTGACCTGATCGGAGAAGCCCACGGTCAGGTTCTGATCCATCCGCTGGCGTTCGCGGTAAGCCTGCAAGGTCGCGAAATCGCCGAGCGAAGTCTCGCTCGCCAGCAGCGCATCCGCCAACGCTTGCGCATCACGCAGCGACAGGTTGAAACCCTGGCCGGCAATGGGGTGCAGGCTGTGGGCGGCGTTGCCGAGGATCGCCAGATGCGGACGCACCTGCTCTTCGGCTTCGATCAGCGTCAACGGATAAAGATGCCGTGCGCCGACCTGTTTCAACGTGCCGAGGCGGTAACCGAACACGCCCTGCAATTCGTTGAGGAAACTGCGTTCATCCAGGGCCGCAAGCCGTTGCGCGTCCATGCCCAGACGGGTCCAGACCAATGCGCAACGATTTTCCGGCAACGGCAACAACGCCATCGGACCGTCGTCGGTGAAACGCTCGAACGCCATGCCGTTGTGCGCTTCGCTCGGAGTAATGTTGGCGATCAGCGCGCTCTGGTTGTACGGGCGCTTTTTGATGCCGATCCCCAGTTGCTCGCGCAGACCGGAACGGCCGCCATCAGCGAGCACTGCGAGGTCGCACTCCAGCATTGTTTCGTCGCTGAGGGTCAGGCGATAGCCGTCGGTCAGCGGTTCCATGCGCGTGACTTCCGCCGGGCAGCGCCAGGTGACCACGTCCTTGTCCAGACCTTGCCAGAGGCATTGGCCGAGCCAGGCGTTTTCCACCACATACCCCAGCGCCGGCACGCCCTCTTCCATCGCCGACAAGCGCGCGGTGGAGAAACGGCCACGGTCGGAAACGTGAATCTGCTTGATCGGCTCGGCACGGCGGGAGATTTCCTGCCACACGCCCAACCGTTGATAAATCTGTTTGGCACCGTAGGACAACGCCGAAGAACGGGCGTCGTAGCTCGGCTGATAGGTGTGGCCGGGGGCAAACGGTTCGATCAGCACGATCTTCCAGCCGCGCGCCTTGGCCCCGGCCTGCAAGGCCAACGCCAGGCTGGCACCGACCAGGCCGCCACCGATAATTGCCAGATTGACTCGACTCATGCTGCTTTTGTCCGCGCTTGCGCCATCAAGGCTTCAATCTCGGCGACCGTTTTCGGTACGCCATTGGTCAGGATTTCACAGCCGGTTTTGGTGACCACGACGTCATCCTCGATGCGCACGCCAATGCCGCGCCATTTCTTCGCTACGTTCTGGTTGTCCGGGGCGATGTAGATCCCCGGTTCCACGGTCAGCGCCATGCCGACTTCCAGCACGCGCCATTCGCCGCCGACCTTGTACTCGCCGACGTCATGCACATCCATGCCCAGCCAGTGGCCGGCGCGGTGCATGTAAAACGCTTTATAGGCTTCGCTGGCGATCAGTTCGTCGACGTTGCCCTGCAACAGGCCCAACTTCACAAGACCGGTGGTAATCACCCGGACCGTGGCTTCGTGCGCCTGATTCCAGTGTTTGTTCGGGGCGATTTCGGCAAAGGCTGCTTCTTGTGAAGCCAGCACCAACTCATAGATCGCCTTCTGTTCCGCTGAATACTTGCCGTTGACCGGCCAGGTGCGCGTGATGTCGCTGGCGTAGCAGTCGATCTCGCAACCGGCGTCGATCAGCACCAGATCGCCGTCCTTGAGCACCGCGTCATTCTGCTGGTAATGCAGGATGCAGCTGTTGCGCCCCGCCGCGACGATCGAACCATACGCCGGCATCTTCGCCCCGCCCTTGCGGAACTCGTAATCAAGCTCGGCTTCAAGGCTGTACTCATGCAACCCGGCCCGGCTGGCCTGCATCGCACGAATATGCGCCTGAGCGGAAATCCGCGCGGCTTCGCGCATCACCTTCACTTCTGCCGCCGATTTATACAGGCGCATGTCGTGCAGCAGATGATCCAGCGCAACGTATTCGTTCGGCGGCTGCGCGCCGAGGTGCGCCTTGGAGCGGATCACGTTGATCCATTCCATCAGGTGGCGGTCGAATTCCGGGTTACTGCCCATGGCCGAATACACCCGGTCGCGTCCTTCGATCAGGCCCGGCAGGATGTCGTCGATGTCAGTGATGGGGAAAGCGTCGTCGGCACCGAAGTCGCGGATCGCGCCTTCCTGACCGGCGCGCAGGCCGTCCCAGAGTTCTCGCTCGGCGTTGCGCTCACGGCAAAACAGCAGGTATTCGCCATGCTCACGACCCGGCATCAGCACGATAACGGCTTGAGGCTCGGGGAAACCGCTGAGGTACTGGAAGTCGCTGTCCTGGCGGTAAACATGCTCGACGTCGCGGTTGCGGATGGCGACCGCGGCGGCGGGCAGAATCGCGATGCTGTTGGGTTCCATCTGCGCCATCAAGGCCTTGCGGCGACGGCTGTATTCCGATTTCGGGATATGAATCATGGGCAGATGGCTTTTCCTGGCTCGCGATTAATGCAACGACGGTTTGGCGGCAGCCGGCGCGTCTGGCTTACGGGTTTCGGAGAACAGCAGCAGCGGCGCGACACGCAGGTACTCCATGACTTCCATGTAGTCGCTTTCGCCGTCGTCGGACTCTTCCAGCGCGTCTTGCACCTGGGAAATCGCCGCCAGATCCTGCAACACTTCGGTGGCCTCGGTGCTGAGCATGCTGCTGTCGCGGCAGTTCAGGCCGAAACCGCTGAGGAAGCCCTGGCACCATTGGCCCAGTGCGGCGGCACGGTCAGCCAGCGGCGCGTCATCGGTCGGCAGCAGCAGAACGACGGTCACGTCGTCGCCGGTGAGTTCGCCCTTGACCATCTCTTGCAAGCCGATCAAGGCATTGCGAACGTTGTCTTGCGGCTCGCCTTCGAGCAGCTCGGCGGCATCGATCAGCCACTCTTCTGCATTGAAACCGGCACCGGCGCAACTGCGACCGAGCAGCAGGCCATGCAGTTCGGCAGGCGAGACGTTGTGACCGCTGGAAGTCAGCAGGGTGGCGAAGGCTTGGTACGGAGAATTCTGAATGGGCATGGGCAGCTAGGCGCCAGACGGCGCTATGTCTAGAATGAAGGCCTTGTATCCTACATCGACTACCCCTGTAGGAGCGAGCTTGCTCGCGATGAACCCGAGAACGCCGCTGGGTGTCAGGGACCCAGCGTTATCGTTGGCGACCATCGCGAGCAAGCCCGCTCCTACGGTTCAACACCCATCAGACATTTCAGTGGACACAATGGAAGACACCGACCTGCAAGCGCTGATGGCCAGACTCGAACTGCTAATTGATCGAGTCGAGCAACTTAAGAGTCAAAATGGACTCCTACTAGCTCAGGAAAAAACCTGGCGCGAGGAACGCGCTCACCTCATTGAAAAGAACGAAATCGCCCGGCGTAAGGTCGAATCGATGATTTCGCGCCTCAAGGCCCTGGAGCAAGACTCATGAGTTCAAGCAATAGCGTCACCGTGCAGATCCTCGACAAAGAATATTCGATCATTTGCCCCCAGGAAGAGCGCAGCAACCTGGTGAGCGCCGCCCGTTACCTGGACGGCAAGATGCGCGAGATCCGCAGTAGCGGCAAAGTCATCGGCGCCGATCGCATCGCCGTGATGGCCGCGCTGAACATCACGCACGACCTTCTGCACAAGGAAGAACGGCCGGATGTACAGGTCAGCGGCTCGACCCGCGAGCAGGTGCGCGACCTGCTGGACCGCGTCGATCTGGTGCTCGCCACCGATCCAGACGTCACCAAGGGCTGATTCGTCCGACCGCTTGGGTTATACTCGCAACACTCCCTGGGGTGCTTGCCAGTTGACCACGTCCCTGAGCCGATTCGCACTACCCTGGAGGCTGCACGTTGGGCTGGTGTGCATGTCCGCTAGACGGAAAGCCTTAAAGCCTACTGCATCTTCCACCTTGAACTTTCGGGTTCAAGGGCTAAGTCAGCAGCGGTTCATCCGGGGAGCCTGATTCCAGTCCGATGCCGGTTTAAATACCGGCATCGGCTTTTTTACGGGTACGCTTTGTGTACCCGCACTGCCGAAGCCCGAATCCATGACCGAACCTGCGCTGCTGCCCCGCCCGCAACTTCGACGCATGCTGCGCAAGGCCCGCCGCGCACTGACAGCCAGTCAGCAGCGCCAGGCCGCTCGCGGGCTGTACAAGCAATTGGCCCAGCAGCCGTTGTTTCGCCGCGCCAAACATATCTCGCTCTATTTACCCACCGACGGTGAAATCGATCCGCGCCTGTTGCTGCGCGCCGCGCAACGTCGGGGCAAGGCGACTTACCTGCCGGTGCTCAGCGCCTGGCCGCGAACCAAAATGGTGTTCCAGCGGATTCGCCCCGGCGAAAAGCTCCAACCCAATCGCTTCCGTATTCTCGAACCCAGGCACAACCTCGCCCGACAACGCAAAGTCTGGGCGCTTGATCTGGTGCTGTTGCCGCTCGTGGGGTTCGACGATGTCGGTGGCCGACTCGGCATGGGTGGTGGCTTCTACGACCGGAGCCTGGCGTATCTGGCGCGGCGGAAAAGCTGGCGCAAGCCGACGCTATTGGGGCTGGCCCATGAATGTCAGAAGGTCGGAAGACTGGCTCAGGCGAGCTGGGATGTGCCGTTGCAAGGAACGGTTACAGACAAGGCGTGGTATTTCGCAGACTAGACGCCACTCGAATCAGCGGCGTCGAAAAGACAGGTTCAGCGCTTGAAGGCTGACGGCTGTTGTTGCTGCGCGATTTCAATCGGCGCATCGGTCTTGTTGCTCCACAAGCTTTGGGCATAGCCAGTGGTCACGACGCCAAGGCCGAACAAAATAACCAAAATCCATAGTAAATCCGGTTTGCGTTTCATCGATTGCCCCCCAAAGGCACATCAATACGATGACAGCAGCGGTTTCCGTTGTAGGTGTAGGCCGTGCAGCAGCGTCAAGCTTAGAAGGCCGGCATTTTGCGACAACGTGAACCGACACGCAAACGCTGGCGTCAACCGACCGTCGGTTTGTCATAAAATCGCCCGACAACTTGTCCACCTGACTCGCAAGGAGCAAAAACCATGGCCTATTGGCTGATGAAATCCGAGCCCGACGAGCTCTCGATCAAAGGTCTGGAGAAGCTCGGCAAAGCGCGCTGGGATGGGGTTCGCAACTATCAGGCGCGTAACTTTTTGCGTGCGATGGCGGTCGGCGACGAGTTCTTCTTCTATCACTCCAGCTGCCCGGAGCCCGGGATTGCCGGGATCGGGAAGATTGTCGAAGCGGCGTATCCGGACCCGACGGCGCTGGAGCCGGAGAGTCATTATTACGACCCGAAGGCCAGCGCCGAGAAAAACGCCTGGAGTGCGATTGATGTCGCGCATGTGGAGACGTTTTCCAGGGTGTTGAAGCTGGATTATTTGAAGCAGCAGACGGCGTTGGCGGAGATGCCGTTGGTGCAGAAGGGTTCGCGGTTGTCGGTGATGCCTGTTACCGCTGAACAATGGGCGGCGGTGATTGCACTGCGCTGACACGCTTTTTGTAGGAGCCGGCTTGCTGGCGATAGCGATGTAACAATCAATATGGATGTTGAATGTTAAACCGCTATCGCCAGCAAGCCGGCTCCTACAAATCCAGCATTACTGGATAATCAGGTTGTTGAACAACAAATCCTCAACCACCGGCTTGCCGGTTTCGTCGCTCATGATCTGTTGGGTCTGCTTCAACGCTTCCTGACGCAGCTTTTCCTTCCCCTCGATGCTGTTCATCGCCTCGGTGGTTTGCTGGGTGAACAACGCCACCAGTTGATTGCGAATCAACGGTTCATTGGCCTTCACCTGTTTGGCCGCCTCATCACCAGTGACCCGCAACGCCACATCAGCCTTGAAGACCTTCAACTTCGCCGTGCCATCCAACCCGTAGTTGCCCACGAATGGCGGACTCAGGGTGAGGTAACTGACTTTCGGGGCTTCACCTTCTTTGGCGGCTTCTTCAGCCACTGCTGCCACAGGCAGAGACAGGGCCAGCAACAACATGATCCACGCTTTCACAATTCGCTCCTTATCCGGTTTGCGGCCTAGCATAACGACCCGCCGCGCAAGCACAAGCTTATGGCTGACTATCAGGGCGGGGCATGCTCGTTGACCCGTCGATTCACACACCTACACTTATCGGCCATCACTCCCAAAGGAATAGCCCTGATGAAAGCCGTGCTGTGCAAAGCCTTCGGCCCTGCCGAATCGCTGGTGCTGGAAGACGTCGCCAGTCCTGTCGCGAAGAAGAATGAAATCCTGCTGGACGTGCACGCCGCCGGGGTGAATTTCCCGGACACGCTGATCATCGAGGGCAAATACCAGTTCAAGCCGCCCTTCCCGTTTTCGCCGGGCGGCGAAGCGGCTGGCGTGGTCAGCGCAGTGGGCGAAAAAGTCAGCCACCTGAAAGTCGGCGATCGGGTCATGGCCCTCACCGGTTGGGGCAGCTTCGCCGAACAGGTCGCGGTGCCAGGCTACAACGTGCTGCCGATCCCGACCTCCATGGACTTCAACACCGCTGCCGCATTCAGCATGACTTACGGCACTTCAATGCACGCGCTCAAGCAACGCGGCAACCTGCAACCGGGTGAAACCCTGCTGGTGCTCGGTGCTTCCGGCGGTGTCGGCCTGGCCGCCGTGGAAATCGGCAAAGCCATGGGCGCCCGCGTGATTGCTGCCGCCAGCAGTGCCGAAAAACTGGCCGTGGCCAAGGCTGCCGGTGCCGATGAACTGATCAACTACACCGAAACCAGCCTCAAGGACGAAATCAAACGCCTGACCGATGGCCAGGGTGCAGACGTGATCTACGACCCGGTCGGCGGCGACCTGTTCGACCAGGCCATCCGCGCCATCGCCTGGAACGGCCGTTTGCTGGTGGTCGGTTTTGCCAGCGGCCGCATTCCGGAATTGCCGGTCAACCTCGCACTGCTCAAGGGTGCAGCGGTGGTCGGCGTGTTCTGGGGCTCCTTCGCCCAGCGCCAACCGCAAGACAACGCGGCGAACTTCCAGCAATTGTTTGGCTGGTTCGCCGAGGGCAAGTTGAAGCCGCTGGTGTCGCAGGTGTACCCGCTGAGCAACGCGGCGCAGGCGATCAATGATCTTGGCCAGCGCAAGGCGGTCGGGAAAGTGGTGGTGCAGGTTCGCTGAATCGCAGCAGGATACAAAAAGGCCAGAACAACTGATGAGGTTGTTCTGGCCTTTTCGATTACATAACTAGCAAAAAGACAGCGCTCCATACTTTTCGTCAAAGCAACTCGCGAATTTCCTTCGGAAGAAAATGCACGTACCGCGTCGCTTGATGCGTATTACAACGCCTCACAATAGAAGGCACGCTCTTGTTGAGCTTGGCGATGAGCGCCAGACGCGTCTCCTCAGGCAACTGCGTCGGCGAAAGGGAGTGGGTCAGATAGCTGCGGGTCCAGTTGAACACCGGCATGTCCACCCACGAAAAATCCGCTAGCTGCAGTGCTGCCTTGGCAACGTCTCCACAACTCAACTTTTTCAACTCCTCATTAGCGTGAATCGGCAGCTCGTCGTCCAACCTGAAAACCATTGGCGCGACCACCTGGATTTCCGCAGGCCGCTCGCGGGAAATGTCCCAGGGTTTGTATCGCCATTGGCTCACCGCCGCTCGGGAGGCTTCGACAAGTTCAGGATGAGCGTCCTTTGAAGCCTCGACCTTGCTGACCGATCCATCGGCATGGGCGGTGAAATTGACACGCACCATTCCGGTAATACCGGCCCGATAAAGCGCCACCGGATAAACCGGCTTGGGATTGTTCTCCGGAATCAGAAACACCTCACCGGCCCTGACCTCGATGGACAAAACCAGAAAAAACAAACACACAAAACACCGCATAACCCCCACCCCTTCACCACTGAAAAGCCAAACCTGGCAACAGCACAAAGGTTAAGGCTCGGTGATTGTTCACATAACGCCATGACTTCCTGTTCAAGCGCAGGACATTTCCCAAAGCCCCGCCCTACGCCGGGCATCGCTGCGTCATAAAAGGTTGCGAGGTAACAATTCCCACAGCGCCCTTCACTTATACCTGAGCGACATGTTCGTAAAAGAACATGCAATCTCCAACATTTCCGCTGTTTGGTCGATGTGAACCAGTGCTATTTTCGGTAACGAAACTGTAACATTCGCATCCGCAGTCAAAACAAGAAATCTGGAGCTCTTGAATGTTTGCTTTCTTTCGTCCTGCCGCACATCAGGCTCCATTGCCTGAAGAAAAAATAGACAGCGCCTACCGACGGCATCGCTGGCAGATCTTCGCCGGCATATTCATCGGCTACGCGGGTTACTACCTGCTGCGCAAAAACTTCTCCCTGGCCATGCCCTATCTGATCGAAGAGGGCTATACCCGCGGTGAGCTGGGCCTGGCGTTGTCGGCGATTGCTATCGCCTACGGCTTGTCCAAGTTCCTGATGGGCATTGTTTCCGACCGTTCCAACCCACGCTTCTTCCTGCCGTTCGGCTTGCTGGTTTCGGCTGGCGTAATGTTCATTTTCGGTTTTGCGCCCTGGGCCACGTCCAGCGTGACCATCATGTTCATCCTGCTGTTTATCAACGGATGGGCACAGGGCATGGGGTGGCCGCCGAGTGGCCGGACCATGGTCCACTGGTGGTCGCAGAAGGAACGCGGGGGCGTGGTGTCCTTGTGGAACGTGGCGCACAACGTCGGTGGTGGTTTGATCGGCCCGCTGTTCCTGCTCGGCATGGGCCTGTTCAATGACTGGCACGCGGCGTTTTACGTGCCGGCGGCAGTGGCCATGGCCGTGGCGGTGTTTGCCTTCGCCACCATGCGCGACACGCCACAATCGGTTGGCCTGCCGCCGATCGAGAAGTACAAGAACGACTACCCGGAAGGCTACGACGCCAGTCACGAAGAAGAATTCAGCGCCAAGGAAATCTTCGTCAAATACGTGCTGCGCAACAAAATGCTCTGGTACATCGCCATGGCTAACGTCTTTGTCTACCTGCTGCGTTACGGCGTGCTGGACTGGGCACCGACCTACCTCAAGGAAGCCAAAGGTTTCAGCGTGGATAAAACCTCGTGGGCCTATTTCCTTTACGAGTGGGCAGGTATTCCCGGGACGCTTCTGTGCGGCTGGATGTCGGACAAGATCTTCCGTGGCAACCGTGGCCTGACCGGCATGGTGTTCATGGCGTTGGTGACTGTAGCGACGCTGGTTTACTGGCTCAACCCGGCCGGCAAC
Organism: Pseudomonas sp. BF-RE-22; assembly: GCF_019956155.1. Classification (NCBI taxonomy): domain Bacteria; kingdom Pseudomonadati; phylum Pseudomonadota; class Gammaproteobacteria; order Pseudomonadales; family Pseudomonadaceae; genus Pseudomonas; species Pseudomonas sp. BF-RE-22. Next base: position 116,909 of record NZ_JAHBDD010000011.1, read on the forward strand.
CCGACGGTCGACATGATCGCGCTGATCTCGATTGGTTTCCTGATCTACGGCCCGGTGATGCTGATCGGTTTGCAAGCGCTGGAACTGGCGCCGAAGAAAGCCGCCGGTACGGCAGCGGGCTTCACAGGTCTGTTCGGTTACCTGGGTGGTTCAGTCGCGGCCAGTGCAGCCATGGGCTACACCGTGGACCATTTCGGCTGGGACGGCGGTTTCGTCTTGCTGATCGGCGCGTGCCTGCTGGCAATGGCCTTCCTTGCGCCAACCTTGTGGCACAAGCAGGTCGCCAGTCAGACCCGCGAAGCGATCGCCTGATCGACCTTTGATTTGCAGCGCTTGAGCCGCGCCTCCAGATTCCGGTCTGGCATGGCGTGGCTACGCAGGGCGTTGGCGGTCTGCTCGACATAATCGCGAGTGGTGCCGTAACGCCCGCAAGCGTTTTCGAACACGTGGCTCAGCACGTGATCCGGCAGGTTGCCGGCATAGCTGGGCAGGTGTCGCTCCAACACGAATCCCAATGCCTGAACCTGATTGCCATCTTCGAGACGGCAGTTCAACCAGTGTGGGCGATAAGAAGGGAATGGCATTTCGCGCTGCCACAAGGCATACAGCGACGCTTCGAGTTGTTCTTCGGGCAAGCGATAAGCGAAGCCGCTGCAAGAGCCGCCGCGATCCAGGCCAAATACCAGCCCCGGTACTTCCGGCGTGCCGCGATGTTCGTGGGACCACAGGTACAAACCGCGATGGTAGCCATGCACCCGGCCGCGAACCCGTTCAACCGCCGCGCACTCAGGGCGCCAGATCAGCGAGCCGTAAGCGAACAGCCAGACCGGCCCACCCTTGTGGCGCGCCATGGTCGACTGCATCGAGCTGAGCAATTGTTCGTGCGTCAGCTGCGGCCCCAGATCGAGCCGCGGAGGGTAAGCCAGATTCATAAAAGCAGATTCAATGGCGCTCATGGCGAATAGCGTTCAGCTCCCCGCGGGTAATGAATTACTTAATAGAACGCACCGCTGTAACAATAAGGCACATATGTTTTAAGGCAATTTAAGTGCCACGGCACAGTTCTTAATTAATTGCCTGATTGAGTTATAACCTACCGGCATTTAATTAATTTTATAAATACCGATCGGCTATATATGAAGTTATATGTAGGAGCGAGCCTGCTCGCGATGGAGGCAGGGACAACGCGTTCATGCTGCTGCAATGCTGCTGCAGCGCGTTATCGTTGACCGCCATCGCGAGCAGGCTCGCTCCTACAGGGGAAGCGTCATCCTCTGGGTGCGTACGCAAACACATCGGCGCGCATCTGATGAGCATCCATCCCGGCGTTGACCAACGCGTCCAGTGTCCCGTAGACCATCGCCGGTGAGCCGCTGGCGTATACATGCAGCGCTTTCAGATCCGGAAAATCCTCGCACACCGCCTCATGCAACATCCCGCAGCGCCCCTTCCAGCCACATTGATCGCTGACGACTTTATGCAGGAACAGATTCGGCAGTTTCTGCCATTCGTCCCAATGCTCGATCTCATAAAAGTCTTCAGGGCGACGCACGCCCCAGTACAGGTGTACCGGATGCTTGAAACCCGACGCCCGGCAATGTTCGATCAGGCTATGGATCTGGCCCATGCCGGTGCCCGCAGCGATCAGCACCAGCGGGCCGTCCGGCAACTCTGCCAGATGGGTATCGCCGAAGGGCATTTCGATCCGCACCATCGGATTGCGTTGCAGTTGCTCGATCAGGCTCAGCGCACTGCTTTCGCGCGCCAGTACGTGAATTTGCAGATCACGCCCCGCATGCGGTGCCGAGGCCAGGGAAAATGCGGATTTTTCGCCGTTCTCACGCTCGATCATCAAATACTGACCAGCGTGATAACGCGGCGGCTTGCCGGCTGGCGCGCGAAAACTCACGCGCCAGGTATCGCCGCCGACATCCTTGCACTCAATGACCTGACACGAGACGCTGCGCACCGGCAATTCTCCCAGCGCGAGCACGCCATCCCACAGCACAATGCAGTCTTCCAGCGGCTCTGCTATGCAAGTGTAGAACTCGCCATGGTCGCGCACACCACCGGCCTGCTCGACTCGTCCTTCCACCAGCAGCGCGGCGCACACATGGCAATTGCCGTTGCGACAGCTTTGCGGGCATTCATAGCCCAGACGGCGCGCGCCATCGAGAATCCGCTCGCCGGGCAGTATCTCTAGCACTGCTCCGGAGGGCTGCAAAGTTACACGCATCAATCTATTCCTAACTGATTCCAGATGGCATCGATCCGTTGGGTGACGGCTTCATCCTTGACGATTACCCGGCCCCACTCGCGTGTGGTTTCGCCGGGCCATTTATGCGTGGCATCGAGCCCCATTTTCGAACCCAGGCCGGACACCGGCGAGGCGAAATCGAGGTAGTCGATCGGCGTGTTGTCGATCATCACCGTGTCGCGCTTGGGGTCCATGCGCGTGGTGATGGCCCAGATCACGTCGTTCCAGTCCCGTGCGTTGATATCGTCGTCAGTGACGATAACGAACTTGGTGTACATGAACTGTCGCAAAAACGACCAGACACCGAGCATTACCCGCTTGGCATGGCCGGGATACGACTTCTTCATGGTCACGATGGCCATGCGGTACGAGCAGCCTTCAGGCGGCAGGTAGAAGTCGGTGATCTCCGGGAACTGCTTCTGCAGGATCGGCACGAACACTTCGTTCAGCGCGACACCGAGAATCGCCGGCTCATCCGGCGGACGACCGGTGTAGGTGCTGTGGTAGATCGGTTTGATCCGGTGGGTAATGCGCTCGACGGTGAACACCGGGAAGCTGTCGACTTCGTTGTAATAACCGGTGTGGTCGCCGTACGGACCTTCGTCGGCCATTTCGCCTGGATGGATCACGCCTTCAAGGATGATCTCGGCGGTGGCCGGCACTTGCAGGTCGTTGCCGCGGCACTTCACCAGTTCGGTGCGATTACCGCGCAGCAAACCGGCGAAAGCGTATTCGGAAAGGCTGTCCGGTACCGGCGTCACAGCGCCGAGGATGGTCGCCGGGTCAGCGCCGAGCGCCACGGACACCGGGAACGGCTGGCCCGGATGCTTCTCGCACCACTCGCGGTAATCCAGCGCGCCGCCACGGTGGCTGAGCCAACGCATGATGACCTTGTTGCGACCGATCACTTGCTGACGGTAGATGCCGAGGTTCTGCCGGTCCTTGTTCGGGCCTTTGGTGACGGTCAGGCCCCAGGTGATCAGCGGGCCGACGTCGCCCGGCCAACAAGTCTGCACCGGCAGCATCGCGAGGTCGACGTCGTCGCCCTCGATGACCACTTCCTGGCACACCGCGTCTTTGACGACTTTGGGCGCCATGGCGATGATCTTGCGGAAGATCGGCAGCTTCGACCAGGCGTCCTTCAAGCCTTTCGGCGGCTCGGGTTCCTTGAGGAACGCCAGCAGCTTGCCGATCTCGCGCAGTTCGCTCACCGCTTCTGCGCCCATGCCCAGCGCAACACGCTCGGGGGTGCCGAACAGATTGCCGAGGACGGGAATGTCATAGCCCGTCGGGTTCTCGAAAAGCAGGGCCGGACCTTTGGCACGCAAGGTGCGGTCACAGACCTCGGTCATTTCGAGCACCGGGGACACCGGAACCTGGATGCGCTTGAGTTCGCCGCGCTGTTCCAGGCCGCTGATAAAGTCGCGCAAGTCGCGATACTGCATGCGTGAGCCTCGTGTTGGCCGTGGCGTTCGGGGGCTGGCAGTTTAGCGCCGAACCCCTCTGTTCAGAACAACGAAACGCCGTTCATCAAAAATCAGATAGCAAAAAGCCGGGTTTCCCCGGCTTTTGCTGGTCTATCGACTTACTTGCGTTTCATCGACAGGAAGAACTCATCGTTGGTCTTGGTCGTTTTCAGCTTGTCGACCAGGAACTCGATGGCAGCGATCTCGTCCATCGGGTGCAGCAACTTGCGCAGGATCCACATGCGCTGCAACTCGTCGTCGGCCGTCAGCAACTCTTCGCGGCGGGTGCCGGAACGGTTGATGTTGATGGCCGGGAAGACGCGTTTTTCAGCGATACGGCGATCCAGCGGCAGTTCCATGTTGCCCGTGCCTTTGAATTCCTCGTAGATCACTTCGTCCATCTTCGAGCCGGTTTCAACCAGCGCGGTGGCGATGATGGTCAGCGAACCGCCTTCTTCGATGTTCCGCGCGGCGCCGAAGAAACGTTTCGGTTTCTCCAGGGCGTGAGCATCGACACCACCGGTGAGCACTTTGCCGGAGCTCGGGATCACGGTGTTGTAGGCGCGAGCCAGACGGGTGATGGAGTCGAGCAGGATCACCACGTCTTTCTTGTGTTCGACCAGGCGCTTGGCCTTCTCGATCACCATTTCGGCAACCTGCACGTGGCGGGTTGGCGGCTCGTCGAACGTCGAGGCAACCACTTCGCCGCGCACGGTGCGCTGCATTTCGGTTACTTCTTCCGGACGTTCGTCGATCAGCAATACGATCAGATGAACTTCAGGGTTGTTACGTGCGATGTTCGCCGCAATGTTCTGCAGCATGATCGTTTTACCGGCTTTCGGCGGTGCAACGATCAGACCGCGCTGGCCTTTACCGATCGGGGCGCACAGGTCGATGACACGACCGGTCAAGTCTTCGGTGGAACCGTTGCCGGCTTCCATCTTCATGCGCACAGTCGGGAACAGCGGGGTCAGGTTCTCGAAGAGAATCTTGTTTTTCGCGTTCTCGGGACGATCGTAGTTGATCGTGTCGACCTTGAGCAGCGCGAAATAACGCTCGCCTTCCTTTGGAGGGCGGATCTTGCCAACGATGGTGTCACCGGTGCGCAAGTTGAAACGGCGGATCTGGCTCGGCGAGACGTAGATATCGTCCGGGCCGGCGAGATAGGAAGCGTCAGCGGAGCGCAGGAAGCCGAAGCCGTCCTGGAGAATCTCCAGCACGCCATCACCGGAGATTTCCTCGCCGCTTTTAGCGTGCTTCTTGAGCAGGGAGAAAATCACGTCCTGCTTGCGCGAACGGGCCATATTTTCTATGCCCATCTGTTCGGCCAATTCGAGCAGTTCGGTAATCGGCTTTTGCTTGAGTTCAGTCAGATTCATATAGGAATGACGTAATCATTTATGGAGGGGGGGAAATTAAGCTTTTGGCTTAATGAGGCCGCGCCGCGGAGAAGGCGACAGGATCGCGTACTTATTCGAAAAGGAGTGCGTCGGCGACGGCTAGCAGGGGGCAGTGGAGAAACCAGTGCGGGGCCGAATGTAACACCTGAGTTTCGGAGCGTCTAGCCCTCAATAACGAAAAAGCCCCGCAATATGCGGGGCCTTTTTCGGACACTTTACAAACGACGCTTAGATGTTGGCGTCGAGGAAAGCAGCCAGTTGCGACTTCGACAGTGCGCCGACCTTGGTCGCTTCAACGTTGCCGTTCTTGAACAGCATCAGGGTCGGGATACCACGCACGCCATGCTTGGCCGGGGTTTCCTGGTTTTCGTCGATGTTCAGTTTGGCAACGGTCAGCTTGCCTTTGTAGGTTTCAGCAATCTCGTCCAGAACAGGAGCGATCATTTTGCAAGGGCCGCACCACTCAGCCCAGTAGTCGACCAGTACAGCGCCTTCGGCCTTGAGTACGTCGGCCTCGAAGCTAGCGTCGCTAACGTGTTTGATAAGATCGCTGCTCATGGAAGTCTCCAGGTTGTAAGCAAAAAAACGTGGCCCATCATAGCCGCCCTTCCCTCGTTCAGGAAGGTGCAGATGATTGAGTCTCACTATGGTGGTGCATGAGTTTGGGTATAGCTCAAGTCAGGATGTGGCGGGAGCGACGAAGGCAATTCCGGTGCGCAGGGCAGCGTTGCGCACATGTTCGTGCATGGCCTTCTGCGCCGCGCCGGACGAACGCCGGGCCAGTGCACGGAGGATTTTGCGGTGCTCGTGCCAGGTTTCCATGGCCCGTTCGGCCCGGATGAACGGTAGCTTCTGGCTCTCCAGGAAAATGTCCGCGCTGGCCGTCAGGATGCTCAGCATCGCCTGATTACCGCTGGCCAGCAGGATGCGCCGGTGAAACTCGAAGTCCAGGCGCGCCGCCGCCTCGAAGTCACCCACCTTCAGTTCATTGCGCATCGCAGCGACGTTGTCCTCCAAAGCATCGAGCTCATCGGTGCTCAACGTCACGGCGGCCAACCCGGCGGCAAAACCTTCCAGGGCATAGCGCAACTGGAAGATATCCAGCGGCGATGCCTGTGCCGCGAACGGCCAGCTCAGCGCCGCATCCTGGCGAGGCAAGTCCACCGGCGCCTGCACGAAAACGCCTTTGCCCGGCTGAATGCTGATCACGCCCAAGGCACTCAGCGACGACAACGCCTCGCGCAACGACGCCCGACTGACCCCCAATTGCACCGCCAGATCCCGCTGCGAAGGCAAGGCATCCCCCGGCCCGAAACCTTGTTCGGCGATCAGTTTGCGGATGGCTTGCAGCGCCACTTCAGGTACAGCTCGGGAAATCGAATTCATGGTTTTCGGACGAACCAGGCGAATGAGCGGCTAGTTTTAAAGCTATTCGCGGCGCCCGGCAAGTCGTGCCCCACCGGGGTTCGGTAATGACCGACGATGCGCTATCAGAGTGCGAAACACAGACCGACTGTTCAGACCAGTAAGACCGAACAACACCAGTAAAACCGTGGCTTGGCACGGCAAAAACCCAATGTTGGCATGGCCCGTGCTCTGTCGATCCGCAGAAATCATTCCTCGCCGATCCGGAGATTTGCCATGACCCTGCGTTACAGCGCCCTCCTCGCCTCCCTGTTCGCCAGCCTGCTGCTGAGCCAGGTGCCCGCCCACGCCGACGGTCTGGAGGATGTGGTCAAACGCGGCGTCCTCAAGGTTGCCGTGCCTCAGGACTTCCCGCCATTCGGCTCGGTCGGCCCGGACATGAAACCCCGCGGCCTCGATATCGACACCGCCAAACTGCTGGCCGACCAACTCAAGGTCAAGCTTGAACTGACGCCAGTCAACAGCACCAACCGCATCCCGTTCCTGACCACCGGCAAGGTCGACCTGGTGATCTCCAGCCTCGGCAAGAACCCCGAGCGCGAGAAAGTCATCGACTTCTCCAGCGCCTACGCGCCGTTCTACCTCGCGGTGTTCGGCCCGCCGGATGCCGCCATCAAAGGCCTGGACGACCTCAAGGGCAAAACCATCAGCGTCACCCGTGGCGCCATCGAAGACATCGAGCTGACCAAAGTCGCCCCCGAAGGCGTCACCATCAAGCGCTTCGAAGACAACAACTCAACCATCGCAGCCTACCTCGCCGGACAGGTTGACCTGATCGCCAGCGGCAACGTGGTGATGGTCGCGATCAGCGAGAAAAGCCCGAAACGCGTACCCGCGCTGAAAGTGAAGCTCAAGGATTCGCCGGTCTACGTCGGCGTAAACAAGAACGAGCCGGCGTTGCTGGGCAAGGTCAACCAGATCCTCGCCACCGCCAAGACTGACGGCGCGCTGGAAAAAAACTCACAGACCTGGCTGAAAGAGCCGCTGCCGGCCGATCTCTGATCGTCCCTCGGGAGATTTGATATGGCCTATCAGTTCGACTTTCTGCCGGTGGTGCAAAACACCGACCTGCTCGTGCGCGGTGCGCTGTTCACCCTGGAACTGACGGCCATCGGTGCGGTGCTCGGCGTCGGTCTGGGCATTGTCGGCGCGCTGGTGCGGGCGTGGAATATCCGCCCGTTCTCGGCGATCTTCGGGGTTTACGTCGAGTTGATTCGCAACACACCGTTCCTGGTGCAGTTGTTTTTCATCTTCTTCGGTTTGCCATCGCTGGGCGTGCAGATTTCCGAATGGCAGGCGGCGGTGCTGGCGATGGTGATCAACCTCGGCGCTTATTCGACCGAGATCATCCGCGCCGGCATTCAAGCGATCCCTCGCGGACAACTGGAAGCCGCAGCAGCGTTGGCGATGACCCGGTTCGAAGCCTTCCGCCATGTGGTCCTGCTACCAGCGCTGGGCAAGGTGTGGCCGGCGCTGAGCAGCCAGATCATCATCGTGATGCTCGGCTCGGCGGTCTGTTCGCAGATCGCCACCGAAGAGCTGAGCTTTGCCGCCAACTTCATTCAGTCGCGCAACTTCCGCGCCTTCGAAACCTACGCCCTGACCACGCTGCTTTATCTGTGCATGGCTTTATTGATCCGTCAGTTGCTGAACTGGATCGGTCGTCGTTACATAGCAAGGAGCAGCCAATGAGCGATTTCACGTTCTGGGACATCGTGCGCAACTTGCTCACAGGCCTGCAATGGACGCTGGCGCTGTCGCTGGTGGCGTTTATCGGCGGCGGGTTGATCGGGTTGCTGATCATGGTCATGCGCATTTCGAAAAATGCCCTGCCGCGCAACGTTGCACGCACCTACATCGAGCTGTTCCAGGGCACGCCGCTGTTGATGCAGCTGTTCCTGGTGTTTTTCGGGGTGGCGCTGGCCGGGGTGGAAATCTCGGCGTGGATGGCGGCGGCGATTGCCCTGACCCTGTTTACCAGCGCTTACCTGGCGGAGATCTGGCGTGGTTGCGTGGATTCGATTCCCAACGGTCAGTGGGAAGCTTCGTCGAGCCTGGCGCTCAACCCGCTGGAGCAACTGCGCTACGTGATCCTGCCGCAAGCGTTGCGCATCGCCGTGGCGCCGACCGTGGGTTTCTCGGTGCAAGTGGTCAAAGGCACCGCCGTGACCTCGATCATCGGCTTCACCGAACTGACCAAGACCGGCGGGATGCTCGCCAACGCGACCTTCGAACCGTTCATGGTCTACGGCCTCGTCGCCCTCGGCTACTTCCTGCTCTGCTACCCCTTGTCCCTCAGTGCGCGCTACCTGGAAAGGAGACTGCATGCCTCTGCTTAGAATTTCCGCCCTGCATAAATATTACGGCGACCACCATGTACTCAAAGGCATCGACCTCAGCATCGAGGAAGGCCAGGTGGTGGCGATCATCGGCCGCAGCGGCTCGGGCAAATCGACCTTGTTGCGCACGCTGAACGGCCTGGAGTCGATCAACGACGGCGTGATCGAAGTCGACGGCGAATACCTCGATGCCGCGCGTGCCGATTTGCGCAGCCTGCGGCAGAAAGTCGGGATGGTGTTTCAGCAGTTCAACCTGTTCCCGCACCTGACGGTGGGCGAAAACGTGATGCTCGCGCCGCAAGTGGTGCAAAAAGTGCCCAAGGCCAGAGCCGTGGAGTTGGCGCGGGAGATGCTGGAACGGGTCGGGTTGGGCGAGAAGTTTGATGCGTTCCCGGATCGGCTGTCCGGCGGGCAGCAACAGCGCGTGGCAATTGCCCGGGCGCTGGCGATGTCGCCGAAGGTGTTGCTGTGCGACGAGATTACTTCGGCGCTGGACCCGGAACTGGTCAATGAGGTGCTGAGCGTGGTTCGGCAACTGGCCAGGGAAGGTATGACGTTGATCATGGTCACCCATGAAATGCGCTTTGCCCGGGAGGTTGGGGATAAGTTGGTGTTCATGCATCAGGGGAAGGTGCATGAGGTGGGGGATCCGAAGATTCTGTTCGCGAACCCGCAGACGGCGGAGTTGGCGAATTTTATCGGGACGGTCGAAGCGGCGGTCTGAAGTATCTTCGGTGCCTGTGAGGCCGTCTTCGCGGGCAAGCCTCGCGCCTACAGATTCAGGCTGTTCGCGGAACATTCACCCACCGCCAACCTGTAGGAGCGAGGCTTGCCCGCGAAGGCGTCTGCGAGATCACTACTCTTTCCTGCTCAGGATCAAGGCTTTGAACGCTACGCGTTGGCGTCAGCGTTTGATCGTGGCACGATGTCGAGGTTATCGACCGAGACCCCCTGACCATGCCGCAATCCCAAGCCAAGAATCTGTCCCTGATCGCCGCAATCGACCTGGGCTCCAACAGCTTTCACATGGTCGTGGCCAAGGCCCAGAACGGCGAAATCCGTATTCTCGAGCGTCTCGGGGAGAAGGTTCAGCTGGCCGCCGGCATCGACGAAGAGCGCCACCTCAACGAAGAATCCATGCAGCGCGGCCTCGATTGCCTGAAGCGTTTTGCCCAACTGATCAGCGGTATGCCGCCCGGCGCCGTGCGGATCGTGGGCACCAACGCCTTGCGCGAAGCTCGTAACCGCGTCGAATTCATCCGCCGCGCCGAAGAAATTCTCGGCCACCCGGTGGAAGTCATCTCCGGTCGTGAAGAAGCGCGCCTGATCTACCTCGGAGTGTCGCACACCCTCGCCGATACGCCGGGCAAACGCCTGGTGGCCGACATTGGCGGCGGCAGTACCGAATTCATCATCGGCCAGCGCTTCGAGCCGCTGCTGCGCGAAAGCCTGCAAATGGGCTGCGTCAGCTACACCCAGCGTTATTTCAAGGACGGCAAGATCACCCCGGCCCGCTACGCCCAGGCGTACACGGCGGCGCGGCTGGAGATCATGAGCATCGAACACGCCCTGCACCGCCTGACCTGGGATGAAGCCATCGGCTCCTCGGGCACCATCCGTGCGATCGGCCTGGCGCTGAAAGCCGGCGGTCACGGTACGGGCGAGGTCAACGCCCAAGGCCTGGCCTGGCTCAAGCGCAAGCTGATCAAGCTCGGTGATGTCGAGAAAATCGACTTCGAAGGCATCAAGCCTGACCGTCGGGCGATTTTCCCGGCGGGCCTGGCGATTCTCGAAGCGATCTTCGACGCCCTCGAACTGCAACGCATGGACCACTGCGAAGGCGCACTGCGCGAAGGCGTGCTCTATGACCTGTTGGGCCGTCACCATCATGAAGACGTCCGTGAGCGCACGCTCAGCTCGCTGATGGAGCGCTATCACGTCGATCTGGAGCAAGCGGCACGGGTCGAGCGCAAGGCACTGCATGCGTTCGATCAGGTGGCGGAGGATTGGGAGCTGGACGACGGCGTCTGGCGCGAACTGCTCGGCTGGGCTGCCAAGGTCCATGAAGTGGGCCTGGACATCGCTCACTATCAGTATCACAAGCACGGCTCGTACCTGATCGAGCACTCGGACCTCGCCGGGTTCTCCCGCGAAGACCAACTGATGCTCGCGCTCCTGGTGCGTGGCCACCGCCGCAATATTCCCCGGGACCGGTTTGCCGATTTTGGCGACGAAGGCATCAAGCTGATTCGCCTGTGCGTGCTGCTGCGCTTTGCGATCCTGTTCCATCACATCCGCGGCACCCAGGAAATGCCTCAAGTGGCGCTGCACGCCAATGGTGACAGCCTGGAGGTGTTGTTCCCGGAAAACTGGCTGGACGACAACCAGCTGACTCAGGCTGACTTTGCGCTGGAAGCTGAATGGCTGACGCGTGTGGGTTTCGTGCTCAACGTCCGGTAAACCACCGAAAAGCGCTCGCCGTACACGGTTCTGTAGGAGCACGGCTTGCCGGCGAAGGCGATTTCGAGGACGCCTTCGCGGGCAAGCCTCGCTCCTACGGGTCTGCGCGCTCAGGCGACACCTGTAGGAGCCAGCTTGCTGCGGGCGGCGTTCCGACGATGGCGATTTCAAGGGCGCTATCGCCGGCAAGCCGGCTCCTACAAGGGATGGTGGTAGTACAAACAAAAATGGCGATCCGCAGGGATCGCCATTTTTTATGCCGCGTGAAGGTTAACGCACCGCCAGAATCGGGCTGCCCAACCGCTCCAGCAACGTGGCCTGGGCACTGCGCGGGTTTTGGTTACCGGTCGGCGTGTTGCGGATGTAGCGACCGTCCGCCTGCAGGCTCCAGCTGTGAGTGTTATCGGTGAGATAAAGCTCCAGCTCTTTCTTGACCCGCATGATCAGCTTCTTGCCCTCCACCGGGAAGCAAGTCTCGACGCGCTTGTCGAGGTTGCGTTCCATCCAGTCGGCACTGGAGAGGAACATCTGCTCCTCGCCACCGTTAAGGAAGTAGAAGACCCGGGTGTGTTCCAGGAAGCGGCCGATGATCGAGCGCACGTGGATGTTGTGCGAAACCCCGGCGATGCCCGGACGCAGGCAGCACATGCCACGCACCACCAGATCAATGCGCACGCCGGACTGGCTGGCCTTGTACAGCGCGCGGATGATCTTCGGATCGGTCAGCGAGTTGAACTTGGCGATGATGTGCGCCGGTTTGCCGTCGAGGGCGAACTGAGTCTCCCGGGCAATCATGTCGAGCATGCCCTTCTTCAGGGTGAACGGCGCGTGCAACAGCTTCTTCATGCGCAAGGTTTTACCCATGCCGATCAGCTGGCTGAACAATTTGCCGACGTCTTCGCACAAGGCGTCGTCGGAGGTCAGCAGGCTGTAGTCGGTGTACAGACGGGCGTTGGCCGCGTGGTAGTTGCCGGTACCCAAGTGGGCGTAACGCACAATCTCGCCAGCTTCGCGACGCAGGATCAGCATCATCTTGGCGTGGGTCTTGAAGCCGACCACGCCGTAGATCACCACCGCACCGGCCGCTTGCAGACGGCTGGCCAGTTGCAGGTTGGACTCTTCGTCGAACCGCGCGCGCAATTCGATCACCGCGGTGACTTCCTTGCCGTTACGCGCCGCATCCACCAGCGCATCGACGATTTCCGAGTTGGCGCCAGAGCGGTACAGCGTCTGACGCACCGCCAATACGTGCGGATCTTTCGCCGCCTGACGCAGCAAATCGACCACAGGCGTAAACGACTCGAACGGGTGCAGCAGCAGAATGTCCTGCTTGCTGATCACGCTGAAAATGTTCTCGCTGTTCTGCAGCAGTTTCGGGATCTGCGGCGTGAACGGCAGGTATTGCAGCTCGCGCTGACTGTCGAGGCCGGTGATGCTGAACAGGCGGGTCAGGTTGACCGGACCGTTGACCTGATACAGCTCGGTCTCGTGCAGGTTGAACTGCTTGAGCAGGTAGTCGGACAGGTGTTTCGGGCACGTGTCGGCCACTTCCAGACGCACCGCGTCACCGTAGCGACGGGAGAACAGCTCGCCGCGCAGGGCGCGGGCCAGGTCTTCCACGTCTTCGGTGTCGACGGCAAGGTCGGCGTTTCGGGTCAGGCGGAACTGGTAGCAGCCCTTGACCTTCATGCCCTGGAACAGGTCATCGGCGTGCGCGTGGATCATCGACGACAGGAAGACGTAGTTGTCACCAGGGCCGCCGACTTCTTCCGGCACCTTGATCACTCGCGGCAGCAGACGCGGGGCCGGGATGATCGCCAGACCGGAGTCGCGACCGAAGGCGTCGATGCCTTCGAGCTCGACGATGAAGTTCAGGCTCTTGTTCACCAGCAACGGGAACGGGTGCGTCGGGTCGAGGCCGATCGGGGTGATGATCGGCGCGATCTCGTCGCGGAAATAACGGCGGACCCAGGTTTTGAGCTTGGTGGTCCAGTAACGGCGACGGATGAAGCGGACCTGATGTTTCTCCAGTTCCGGCAACAGAATGTCGTTGAGGATGGCGTACTGGCGGTCAACGTAACCGTGCACCAGCTCACTGATCCGGGCCAGGGCCTGGTGCGGTTGCAGACCATCGGCGCCAGCCTGTTCACGGGCGAAGGTGATCTGCTTCTTGAGACCGGCCACACGAATTTCGAAGAACTCATCCAGGTTGCTGGAGAAAATCAGCAGGAACTTCAGCCGTTCCAGCAACGGATAGGACTCGTCCAGCGCCTGCTCCAGCACGCGGATGTTGAACTGCAGTTGCGAGAGCTCGCGGTGGATGTACAGGCTGCTGTCATCCAGGCCCGGAATGACAATCGCTGGCGCCGCCGGTGCGGTTTCGACCACTACCGCGGGCGGAGCAGGCTCCAGCTCCGGCGGGGTTTCGGCGATCGGCTCCACCACGGGTTGAGCCTCTTGTACTGCAACTTCAGTGAGTCCTTCGGTATTCATCGAATGTTCCTGGGAGGGCTATTTTTGCTCTCGTAACAATTGAGCAGCACGTACGGCAAAGTAAGTCAGGATGCCATCAGCGCCTGCACGTTTAAAAGCGGTCAGGGATTCGAGGATAACCCCTTCGCTCAACCAGCCATTCTGGATCGCCGCCATGTGCATGGCGTATTCACCGCTGACCTGATAAACAAAAGTCGGCACTTTGAATTCTTCTTTGACCCGGTAAAGGATGTCCAGATATGGCATGCCTGGCTTGACCATGACCATGTCTGCGCCTTCTGACAAGTCCGCCGCCACTTCGTGCAGGGCTTCGTTGCTGTTGGCCGGGTCCATCTGATAGGAGGCCTTGTTGGCCTTGCCCAGGTTCAGCGCCGAACCCACCGCATCGCGGAACGGGCCGTAATAGGCGCTGGCGTACTTCGCCGAATAGGCCATGATCCGCACGTTGACGTGATCGGCCAGCTCGAGGGCTTCGCGGATCGCCTGAATGCGACCGTCCATCATGTCCGACGGGGCCACCACTTGAGCACCGGCTTCGGCGTGGGACAGGGCCTGCTTGACCAGTGCGTCGACGGTAATGTCGTTCTGCACATAGCCTTCTTCGTCGAGGATACCGTCCTGACCGTGAGTGGTGAACGGGTCCAGCGCGACGTCGGTGATCACGCCCAGTTCAGGGAACTGCGCACGCAGGGCGCGAGTGGCGCGCTGGGCAATGCCGTTCGGGTTCCACGCTTCGGCGGCGTCCAGCGACTTGAGTTCCGGTGGCGTGACCGGGAACAGCGCTACGGCTGGAATCCCCAGTTCGACCCACTTGGCCGCTTCTTCCAGCAACAGGTCGATGGTCAGGCGTTCAACGCCGGGCATCGAGGCCACCGCTTCGCGACGGTTTTCACCGTCCAGCACAAACACCGGCAGGATCAGATCATCGACGGTCAGGACGTTTTCACGAACCAGTCGGCGCGAGAAATCATCACGGCGGTTGCGGCGCAGGCGGGTGGCTGGAAACAAGCGATTGGCGGGGGTAAAGCTCACGGCAGACTCCTGAGCCCGCGCTGGCGGGCGAGCGTGACAGTTATAAGCGGCCATTATGACCGTGGTATTACAGTTGTGTGCACCCCCGCGACACGTAGTCGCATTCCATTGTCCTTGTAGGAAATGTTCACGTCGAGACACATTTGGACACTTTCATGAATGTGCACGAAGGGTTAGGCTGCGCGTTCATTTCGCCAGCACCCAGACAATGCTCCAACAATTTCTGCATGACTTCGGCTACTTTGCCCTTTTTCTCGGCACGTTCTTCGAAGGCGAAACCATCCTGGTGCTCGCAGGCTTCCTCGCGTTCCGTGGATACATGGACATCAATATCGTGGTGGTCGTGGCGTTTTTCGGCAGTTATGCCGGCGACCAGCTGTGGTACTTCCTGGGACGCAAGCACGGCCGCAAGTTGCTGGCGCGCAAGCCTCGCTGGCAGATGATGGGCGACCGGGCACTGGAACACATTCGCAGGCACCCGGACATCTGGGTGCTGAGCTTCCGTTTTGTCTACGGTTTGCGCACGGTGATGCCGGTGGCGATCGGCCTGTCGGGTTATCCGCCGGGACGTTACTTGTTGCTGAACGGGATCGGCGCCGCGATCTGGGCGGCCGCACTGGCGGCTGCGGCCTATCACTTCGGCGCTGTGCTCGAAGGCATGCTGGGCAGCGTCAAGAAGTATGAGCTATGGGTACTCGGCGCCCTGCTGGTGCTGGGCTTTGCCTTGTGGCTGCGTCGCCGCTTCAAGAATGCGCGCCTGGCCAAGCAGGTCTATGCCGAAGAGCAGGCCTTGAAAGCCGAACAGGCCAAGGCCGCCGAGGTCAAGACGCCAAGCGAGTGAAACGGTTTCTGCAACAGTAGAGACCGATTCCGCTGAGCAGGCTGTAACTCAGCAGGTCGACCCAGCCCACCGCGCTGGCCGGCCACAGCCCGACCAGCGGCGCCAGCCATACCAGCGGCACGTTCGACGCCAGCCGCAGCAGCTCCAGCTTCAACGCCCACGGGCGATTTTCCAGGGCCACGCCCAACGTAAACAATCCCAGCGCCACAGCGCTCCAGCCGAGCACCAGCGCGGCGGTCGGCAGGTGCGGCTCAAAGTTCATCAAGTAACTGCCCAGCGCGATGTAGACGCAGAACTGCAACAGCACATAAATCTGCTGACGCCCGTCCAGCGGCACTTCGAATTTACGGAACTGGCTCAAGTCCGGCTTGCTCATCGGGTATTTCGCCGCCACGTCCGCTGGCCGCCAACCGGTGCGCATGAACCAGATCCGCAGCTTGTCCCACGTGCTTTCAGCCCGTCGCGCGTCATCCCACAGCTGCGCGTAGAACTGCACGTTCGCCCACAACGGATTCCAGCTCGCCAGCGGCGTGGTCACGCCGAAAATCACCGGTTCGTTGTCGTCTTCTTCCTGGAACGAGCCAAATAGACGGTCCCAGATAATGAACACCCCGCCGTAGTTGCGATCCATGTAGAGAGCGTTCTGTGCATGGTGGGCCCGATGATTGGATGGCGTGACGAAAAACCACTCGAACCACCCGAGCTTGGGAATGTGCCGGGTGTGCACCCAGAATTGATACAGCAGGTTCAGCGCGGCGACGCTGACAAACACCAGCAGCGGCACGCCGAGTACCGCCATCGGCAGGTAGAAAATCCAGCTCAACAGGAAACCGGTACTGGTCTGGCGCAACGCCGTGGAGAGGTTGTAGTCCTCGCTTTGGTGATGCACCGAATGTGCGGCCCAGAGGATGTTGCGTTCGTGGCCCATGCGATGCAGCCAGTAGTAGCAGAAGTCGTAGAGAACGAAGGCGAACACCCAGACCCAGACGCTGTCGGCAGAGAGTTCGAACAGCGCCAGATGCTTGAGCGCAAAGGCATAGGTCACCAGCCCCACGCCCTTGGTCAACAGGCCCGTGGTGGTCGACAGCACGCCGGTGCTGATGCTGTTGATCGCGTCGGCCACCCGATAGTTGCTGACCCCGCGCCAACGGTCGGCCAGCAGCTCGACGGCAATCAGCACAAAGAAGAACGGCACCGCATACAGAATGAAGTCCATGACGCGCCCTGATCGGAATCTTGAGGACAGATGCTAGGTGTAGCCGCGAATTGAACCTATGGCAACGAGTGACAAATTAGTGGACATTTAACGCCATGAATCTGGAGAAAAGCCCATGAGCAAAAAAATTGCAGTGATCCTTTCCGGCTGTGGCGTCTACGACGGCGCCGAGATCCACGAAAGCGTGATTACCTTGCTGCGACTGGATCAGCGCGGCGCGCAGGTGCAGTGCTTCGCCCCCAACATCGCGCAGTTGCACGTGATCAACCACCTGACCGGCGAAGAAATGCCCGAGTCGCGCAATGTGCTGGTGGAGTCGGCGCGGATCGCCCGGGGCAACATCAAGGATATTCGCGAAGCTGACGTCGAAGAGTTCGATGCGCTGATCGTGCCGGGTGGTTTTGGCGCGGCGAAGAACCTGTCGAACTTCGCCATCGAAGGCGCTGGCTGCACCGTGCAACCCGATGTTCTCGCCCTGACCGAGGCGTTTGCCGAAGCGGGCAAACCGGTCGGGCTGATCTGCATCTCGCCGGCGCTGGCCGCGAAGATTTATGGACCGGGCGTGACCTGCACCATCGGCAATGACGCCGATACCGCCGCCGCGATGAACAAGATGGGCGCCACTCACAAGGATTGCGCAGTGACTGACATCGTTGAAGACAAAGCACGCAAGTTGGTGAGCACACCGGCGTACATGCTGGCGCAATCGATCAGCGAAGCAGCGTCCGGCATCAACAAACTGGTCGACCGCGTGCTCGAACTGACCCACGAAAACGACGCCTGACACCGTCCAACTGTAGGAGCGAGACCGGCTTGCCGGCGATTACGGTCTAATCGTCGACATAAATGTTGAATGTGCCGGCCCCATCGCGAGCAGGCTCGCTCCCACAGGGGTTCAGAGCAGGGTTCAGGATTTTCGGCTTAGCCGCGTGAGGATCCGGTCCAGCGCATTGGCAAACGCCTGCTTCTCGCGCTCGCCAAACGGCGCCGGCCCGCCGCTCATCTGCCCCTGTTCACGCAAGTCGGTGAACAGGTTGCGCACCGCCAACCGATCACCCATGTTCTGCGAGTCGAACTCCTTGCCTCGCGGGTCCAGCGCCGCCACGCCTTTCTTCACCAGCCGGTCGGCCAGCGGCACATCGCTGCAGATCACCAGCTCACCAGGCACCGCGTGTTCCACCAGATAGTCGTCCGCCGCATCCGGCCCGCTCGGCACCACGATCAACTTCACCAGCGCCAGCCCCGGTTTGATCTGCGGCTGCCCGGCCACCAGCACCACCTCGAACTGACGCTTGAGGGCGAACTTCACCACCAGATCCTTCGCTGCCCGGGGGCAAGCGTCGGCATCGATCCACACACGCATAGAGTTTTTCCCCTTTAAAAGCTTCGCGGGCAAGCCTCGCTCCTACAGGTTATACACGCCCACAAAAAACGCGCGAATCCTGTAGGAGCGAGCGGTGCGGCGACCCGACTTGCCCGCGAATGTGAGCGCAGCGAATGCTGTCAGGAAACCGGTACCCGCCGCTTCTCCGCCATCCAGCTACGCCCATACAGCACAATGATCGCAATGATCGCCACCGCCTGCGCACTCAACGAATACGCATCCGCGTGAATACCCAGCCAGTCGAAGTCAAAGAACGGCACCGGCCGTGTGCCGAAGATCCCGGCTTCCTGCAACGCCTTCACGCCATGACCGGCAAACACCACCGACAACGCGCACAACAACCCGGCGTTGATACTGAAGAACAGCGACAGCGGCAGTTTCGCCGAGCCCCGCAGGATCACCCACGCCAGGCCAACCAACAACACCAGCGCCGTCGCCCCGCCCGCCAACACCGCGTTATGCCCCGCCGGCCCCGCCTGCAGCCACAGGGTTTCGTAGAACAGAATCACTTCGAACAGTTCGCGGTACACCGAAAAGAACGCCAGTGTCGCAAAACCGAAACGGCCACCGCCGCCCACCAGGCTGCTCTTGATGTAATCCTGCCAGGCCGCCGCGTGGCGACGGTCGTGCATCCACACGCCGAGCCAGAGCACCATGACCGCGGCGAACAACGCCGTCGCACCTTCCAGCAATTCACGCTGCGAGCCGCTGACATCAATCACGTACGCCGCCAGTGCCCAGGTCGCCAGACCGGCCAGCAACGCCAGGCCCCAACCAACGTTGACGCTGCGCACCGCCGATTGCTGGCCGGTGTTGCGCAGGAAGGCAAGGATCGCCGCCAGCACCAAAATCGCTTCCAGACCTTCGCGCAGCAGAATCAGCAGACCGGAGATGTAACTCAAGGACCAACTCAGGCCATCACTGCCCAGCAGGCCGGCAGACTCTTTCAACTTGGCTTTGGCCGCCTCCAGACGCTCTTGGGCCTGTGCCACCGGCAAACCGTCCTGCAAAGACTGACGGTACGCCATCAGCGATTTTTCGGTGTCCTTGCGCACGTTGGCGTCGACGTTGTCCAGTGAGCTTTCGACCAGTTCGAAACCTTCCAGGTACGCCGCCACCGACAGGTCATAGGCTTGGTCGTGATCGCCGGCACGATAGGCCGCGATACTTTTGTCCAGCGTTGCAGCGGTGTAGTCGAGCAACTGCGCCGGGCCACGCTTGACCTGCGGCGGTAGCGCACGCTGCGCACGGAAAGTCGCTGCCGCTTGCGGGCCTTCGGCAGCCAGCACTTCGGCTGGGGTCTGACGGGCCAGGTCGGCGATGTTGTAGGTCTTTTCAGATGCGGCTGCGGCCGGATCGGCACTGAAACCGGCGATGTAGGTCGCCAGGTCCCAGCGCTGACGATCGTCCAGTTGATCGGCGAAGGCCGGCATGTCAGTGCCTTCGACACCCATCCCCAAGGTGTTGTAGATCGCGTACAGGCTCAGGCGATCCAACCGCGCGGCATCGCGCAGATTGGCTGGCGGCGGCGTCAGGCCGACACCGGCTGGGCCATCACCGGCCCCCGCATCGCCATGACAGACCGAGCAATGCTGGGTGTACATCGACGCACCACGGGCTGGATCCGGTGTAATGATTGGCGCCTGACTGACCTCATAGGCCACCGCCAGCTTCGCACCGAGCTGCCGTGCCTGACGGGAAACGTCCGAACCATCCTGCCGCGCAGCAATGGATTTGCGCAGTGTGCTGACACCCTGCTCCAGCACCGCTTTTTCCGGCTTGGCCGGCAGGGCAGCGATCAGGCCTTGCAGCACCTGGCTGAATTCCAGCTGCTCGCGGTATTCAGACTCATTGATGACTTTGCCGGACTCGACCGACTCCGGGTAATCGGCGCCGATGTAATCAAGCAAATGCAGCGCTTGCGGCGCACCTTCTACGGTGTCGGCCAGCAGATTGGAACTGCACAAGGCAAACAGCGGCAATACCAGCCAGGCCAAGAAACGGGACGGGGCAGTCATGAATGAATCTCAATTGGAAATACGAAGTAACACATTGTTCACTTCGAATGAGTTTCGCTCAAGCTTTGTTGTCTGAAACGCCGTCGCAGACCTCGATTGGTGCTTTTTCCAGATGATGGCACTTCCTGTTTTTCAGCAACCAAAAAGCCATTACTGCGCCACCATCCCTGTCTATAATGCAGAGCCTTCAATTGATCGATATGGCACTCAAAGCTCCTCTGCTCATGAGGAATTGGCAGGACGCCCGTCTGCGCCGATAGGTCCAAAAAGCCCGACCAGCAAGCGCGGCTGACTACCATTCACGGAAGAAGTACCTATGGCCTCCCGCGCCCTTGCAGTGATTGCGGTCAGCGCTGTCACGCTCCTCTCCGGCTGTTCGGTATTTCGCAACTACGACTCGGAGCTCGCACAAACCAACCTGCAGCTGGCTACCGGCAATATCGATGCAGCGCTGACCCTGCTGGAAAA
Source organism: Pseudomonas sp. BF-RE-22 (assembly GCF_019956155.1). NCBI lineage: Bacteria > Pseudomonadati > Pseudomonadota > Gammaproteobacteria > Pseudomonadales > Pseudomonadaceae > Pseudomonas > Pseudomonas sp. BF-RE-22. The sequence continues at coordinate 137,708 of NZ_JAHBDD010000011.1, forward strand.
GAACAACTTCGGTGCAGACAAGGACCTCCTCTACTACTTCGAGAAGGGTGAACTGCTGCGCGCCAAGGGCGATCTGTCCGGCAGCCAGAACGCCTGGAGCAGCGCCGATGTCGTGGTCGGTCAATGGGAAGAGTCGGTCAAACTCGATGCCGGCAAGTACCTCGCTCAGTTCGGCAGCTTCCTGGTGAACGACAAGGTCCGCCGCTACGAAGGCTACGACTACGAAAAAGTCATGCTGACCACGCAAATGGCCCTGAATCTGCTGGCCGTCAACGACTTCGACGGCGCACGTATCGCGATCAAGAAAACCCACGAACGTGAAGCGGTGATCGCCGACCTGCGCGACAAGGAATACCTCAAGAGCGAAGAGGAAGCCGATAAGGAAGGCATCAAGACCGAGTTGAAAGACTTGCATGGCTATCCCGTCGCCAGCCTCGACGCACCTGAAGTGGTTGGGCTGAAAAACAGCTACCAGAGTGCCTTCAGCCATTACCTGGCCGGCTTCGTCTACGAAGCCCTGGGCGAAAAAGGCCTGGCCGCACCGGGTTACCGCACAGCAGCCGAACTGCGCCCGAACACTCCGCTGCTGGAGCAGGCATTGAAGGATCTGGACCAGAAAAGTGCCAAGGACGAAGACAGCGACATCCTGATCGTCGTGCAAAGCGGGCTGGCGCCGGCCCGGGGTTCGATCCGCTTGCCACTGACTCTGCCGATCAGCGCCGGCGTGGTGATCGCTCCGCTGTCCTTCCCGGTCATCAAGCCAGATACCTCCACCGCCCCGCTCACCCAGATTGGCGTGGACGGTCAGCAACTCACCCTGACGCAACTCAACAGCATTACCACCATGTCCCGCCGCGCACTGCGTGACGACATGCCGGGCATCATTGTGCGCACCACTGTTCGTGCAGCTACCCGTGGCGTGGCGCAGGAAAAGATCAAACAAGTCAGCCAGCTGGCGGGCATAGCAGTCGGTTTCACTTCAACCGTGTTCGAAGGTGCCGATACCCGTACGTGGCGCACCCTGCCGGACAACACCCATGTCGTGCGCCTGCGCCTGAAGAAAGGCGAGCACCAGGTCGCGGTTGGAACGACAGTGCTCAAGATCACCGTTGACCAGCGCTATCAAGTCATCAGCCTGCGCGCCGTGGGCAACCAGGTCTTCGCCAGCGGCCTGGCCGTTCACGCGACCCCGAGCGCCAGCCCGACAGCCGTGGCCAGCTTCAAACAACTTTAATTACGGAGTCTTCCCATGCGCTTCAAACTCATCGCTGTCGTCATCCTGGCCTTGTTGGCCGGTTGCGCCACAACAGCCGCCAGCAAGGTCGTGGCCTTGGGCAAGCTAAGGGACATTGAGGTCGACGCCATGCGTGTCGCCCGGGAAAACGGCTTCATTACGGTCAATACACAGCTGAGCAACACCAGCTCCGACAACAAGACCTTCTACTACCGCTTTGCCTGGCTCGACCCTGATGGCTTCCCGGTTGCCGAAGAAGAAACCTGGAAGAGCCAGATGATGTACGGCGAGCAGACCCGCTTCATTCAGGCCATAGCGCCCACCCCCAAGGCCGTGGATTTCCGCCTGGAAATCAATACGCCTTAACACCCTATTCGTTCAGCTTCAGAGAGCATTCCCATGTTTGTACGCTTTTCGATGATTGCCGCTATCGCCCTCCTGGCCAGTGGTTGCGCCAGCAACCACCCACCGACCCTGGGCAGCAAGAACACCAGCTATGGCGACACCAAGGCTGTGGAAACCATCACCAACGAGTTCAGCTCCACCGACCTGCAGATCATCGCCGAGTCCATGACCCGCTCTCTCGCCCAGTCCGGCATTCTGCGTGGACGCCCGGTGGTCCAGGTCTACGACGTGAAGAACAAGACCAGCGAATACATCGACACCCGTGAAATCACCACCACCATCAAGACCCAACTGATGAAATCGGGCACGGCACGCTTCTCCAGCGACAACGCCGACATGCAGAGCCAGGTTGATCAGATCCAGCTGCAAAACCAGAGCGGTCTGTACAAGAAAGCCACCGTGTCCAAGATCGGCAACATGATCGCCGCCAAATACCGCCTTGAAGGTTCGATCAGCTCGATCGTCAAGCGCAGCAGCGAGTACAAGGACGTCTTCTACAAATTCAGCCTGCAATTGATCGACGTTGAAAGCGGTCTGGCCGAGTGGATGGACGAAAAAGAGATCCGAAAAACTACGGAGCATTAATCAATGCACGCATGGATTGGGATGATGGCCCTGGCTTGCACGTTCAGCGTGCAGGCGGCCCCGAAAGTCGCAGTAACCGACCTGGCGTACGAGGAGCGCGTGGAGCAGTACATCCACACCGTTTCGTCCAAGAACAATTACCGCGAGGGTGAGTACAGCGCCAGCGGTTCTTCGAGCTACGACTCGTTCGAATCCAAAACCAGTTACATCGAGCAAACCGAGCTGCGCAAATTCACCGGCGACATCAAGGGCCAGATGCTGCGCTCCGGAATGTTCCAGCTGGTGCAAGGCAAGCCGCACACCGCCGAATCCAAAGTCGATATCTATGACGTGATCGAGCGGATCAAGGCCGGCAACTTCGAGGGCGCCGACTATGTACTGTTCGGCACCTTGTCGGACGTAGACTTCAACAGTGATGTCAACGAGATACCCAACACCAACAGCTATTCCTCGGTGCTGGCACTGACCCTGGTGGCGGATTTCAGCCTGATCGACACCAAAACCTTCGAAATCACCTCGGCCTTCACGGCGATGGGCGAAGGCCAGGACACCAAGTTGACGAACCATCGGGACGCGAAGATCTCACAGAGTCGCCCACGGTTGGTACGTGAGGTGTCCAAGTCACTGGGGGAAGATGTGGCTCGTCAGTTGAGCGAACAACTGGGTGGCAGCGGGAATGAGCAGCAAGAGCAGGCGCCGTTGAGCAATAACCTGCCAGAGGATACAGAGCCGGTCATTTTGCGCTGATCCCTTGAACGAAAAAGGCGACCTCAAGGGTCGCCTTTTTTGTGCCTGGCGGTTTTACACCGCCGCTTTGCGCAGCGTCGCCATAAACGCCGCAGCGCCAATGAACAGCCCGGCAAACGTGCGGTTCATGCGTCTTTGCTGCTTGGGCGTGCGCAACATGCGCAGCACTTTGGACGCCAGCCCGGTGTAACCGGCCATGACGATCAGGTCAACGCAGACCATGGTTACGCCGATGATCAGGTATTGAACCAGTAATGGGGCATGCGGATCGATAAACTGCGGCAACACCGCCAGCATGAACACCAGGGCCTTGGGGTTGCTGATGTTGACCAGGAAACCGCGGAACACCAGGGCCATCGGCTTGCCGATCTGACGCACCGCCGCGTCATCGCTCATGTCGCTGGGCAACGCGCGCCATTGCTTGATCGCGAGATAAACCAGGTACGCCACGCCGAACCATTTGATCGCATAAAAAGCGCTGGCCGACGCCGTGAGGATCGCGCCGACACCGGCGCCGACAATCGCGATCTGCACCGCCAGGCCCAATTGCAGGCCCAGGGCATTCCAGTAACCGCGCCAGAAACCGTATTGCAGACCGCTGGACATCGACGCAATGGCGCCGGCGCCGGGGGACAGGCTGATCACCCAGCAGGCGGCAAAAAACGCCAGCCATGTTTGAAGCTCCATCGCACACCTCGACTCGGACTCGTAAACAGATGTCTAAGCTAATGCGGCTTTGGGCCGATGACCATCGTTTTTTTTGCAGGATATTGCGGCGACCGACCAGCGTTTGCAGCTTTGAGGGCTTACTTTTCAAACCCGCTGGAAGGGAATACATCCGTACCGCGCCAGCGTCGAACCGAGCGCTGGAAGAACAGGCTGTTAGGCACCTGAACCATCGCACTGCCGGTCCCAAGCTCTTCAGCTTCGATCAACGTGGTGTAAAGCAGATTGATCGCCACCACCCGACCTTTGACGCCAGGCTTGTCAGTGGTGTCCACCAACTCGACCACATCGCCGAGGCGAAACGGGCCGACGGTGAAGATCAGGATCGCGCAGAGCAGATTGGAGAGCACGCTCCACATGGCGAAAAACGCCACCGCCGCGACCGCGACGAAGCCGGACAGTGCGGTCCAGAGCACCGTCGCCGACACCCCGAGGCGTTCCAGCACGAAAATCAGCGCACTGCCCATGATCAGCCAGCGCAGGCCGCCCCGCAGCGGCATCAGCAACTGCGGCGGAAACGGGTAGCGCTCGCCCAGGCGTGTCAGGCATTTCGCGACAAAGCGCTGGGTGAAGTAACCGGCCAACAGAATCAGCAGGATTTGCACGACGAGCCAGATCGGCTCGACCCACACCGCCGGCAGCGGCAGCTTGAACGCCTCCATCAGGACAGCGCCTCCAGCTCCGCCTGCATGCTTTCCAGCAATTCCAGGGCTTCCATCCAGGCTTCTTCCAGTTCGGCTTCACGCACTTTCAGCTTGGCTTGCTCGGCCAGCAGATCACGCAGGTCGTTCTTGCGCGCCGGCTCGTAAATGTCGCTGTCGCCGAGGCTGGTATCGATCTTCGCCAGCTTCTCGTGGAGCTTGCCGAGCTCGGCTTCGAGCTTGTCAGCCTCGCGCTTGTGCGGTGCCAGTTGCTGACGCAACGCAGCGGCGGCCTGACGCTGGGCCTTCTTGTCAGTCTTGTCCGGATTGACCGGCGTGGAGCTGACCGGGGCGTTGCGCTGACGGTAGTCGACCAGCCAACGGGCGTAGTCTTCCAGGTCGCCATCAAACTCCTCGACCTTGCCGTCCGCCACCAGATAGAAATTGTCGGTGGTGCTTTTGAGCAAATGACGATCGTGGGAGACCACCAGTACCGCACCGCTGAATTCCTGCAGGGCCATGGTCAGCGCCAGGCGCATTTCCAGGTCCAGGTGGTTGGTCGGTTCGTCGAGCAGCAACAGGTTCGGCCGCTCCCAGGCGATCAACGCCAGGGCCAGACGCGCCTTCTCGCCACCGGAGAAGTTCAGCACTGGCTCGTCGATGCGCGCGCCGCGGAAGTCGAAACCACCGAGGAAGTCGCGCAACGTCTGTTCACGCTCGGTTGGCGCCAGACGCTGCAAGTGCAGCAACGGGCTGGCCTTAGAGTCGAGGGAATCGAGCTGATGCTGGGCGAAGTAGCCGACGACGGTGTTCTCGCCACGGGTCAGCCGACCGGCCAGCGGCGAAAGCTCACCGGCGAGGTTTTTGATCAGGGTCGATTTACCGGCGCCGTTGGGGCCGAGCAAACCGATGCGCGCGCCGGGGGTCAGTTGCAGCTTGACCTTCTCCAGCACGGTTTTGTCGCCGTAGCCCAGACGGGCATCGGACAGATCGATCAGCGGGCTGGAAATCTTCGTCGACTCGCGGAAGACGAAGTCGAATGGCGAATCGACGTGGGCGGCGGACAATTCTTCCATCCGCTCCAGCGCCTTGATCCGGCTCTGGGCCTGGCGGGCCTTGGTGGCCTGGGCCTTGAAGCGGGCGATGTAGCTTTCCATGTGCGCACGCTGCGCCTGCTGCTTCTCGTAGGCTTGCTGTTGCTGGGCCAGACGTTCGGCGCGGGCACGTTCGAAAGCGCTGTAACCACCGCGATACAGAGTGATCTTGCGTTGGTCGACGTGGGCCACGTGATCGACCACGGCGTCGAGAAAATCCCGGTCGTGGGAAATCAGCAGCAAGGTGCCGGGATAGCTTTTCAGCCATTCTTCGAGCCAGATGATGGCGTCGAGGTCCAAGTGGTTGGTCGGTTCGTCGAGCAGCAGCAAGTCCGAGGGGCACATCAATGCCTGCGCCAGGTTCAGGCGCATCCGCCAGCCACCGGAGAAATCGCCGACCTGGCGATCCATCTGCTCATTGGTGAACCCAAGCCCGGCCAGCAGCTTGCGGGCACGAGCATCGGCGGTGTAGCCGTCGGCGCTGTCGAGCTCCGAGTGCAGGCGAGCCAGAGCGGTGCCGTCATGGGCGGCTTCGGCCGCGGCGAGGTCACGTTGTACCTCGCGCAGGCGCAGGTCGCCATCGAGCACGTAGTCGACCGCCAGGCGTTCGAGCGTCTCGATCTCCTGGCGCATGTGGGCGATGCGCCAGTCGGCCGGCAGGAAGCAGTCACCCGAGTCCGGGTGCAGTTCGCCCCGGATCAAGGCGAACAGGCTCGATTTGCCGGCGCCGTTGGCACCGATGAGGCCGGCTTTGTGGCCGGCGTGCAGGGTCAGCTCGGCGTCTTCTAGCAGACGTTGCGGGCCACGCTGTAAAGTCAGGTTCTGAAGTCGAATCATAATGGCGGCGGAGTCTACCAGCTTCGCTCGCAACTGGCGCGAGTAGCACTATGTCCTCTGACCTGTGGAGCTTTTCCCTTGGCACTTACGCCCGTCCCGGCGTTGAAGCCGCGTGCCTGACCCTGCAATCGACGGGGGTGAATGTGTGCCTGTTGCTGTGCGGGTTGTGGCTGGACCAGCGGGGAGTCGCCTGCAACGAGCATCGACTGCAGCAGCTTCGCAACGTGGCGCAGCCTTGGGACGCGGATGTCGTTCAACCGCTGCGCGCCTTGCGCATGCGCTGGAAAGTCGTCGCGACTGAGGACGCCGAACTGAATGCGTTACGCGAACAGGTAAAAACGCTGGAGCTGGAAGCCGAGCGGCATTTGCTGATGCGGCTGGAGCGAGCGGCGTTGAATTGGCCGCAGTGTGAGGCGACCGATTTATCGGCCTGGCTGGAGGGTGTGGCGGCGGGTGCCGCCCACCTGGACCGCGACGCGCTGCATCAGCTGCGCGTCGCGGCAACCGGCACTTAGGAAGCGCTGGTTGGGGTGGAGCTGGTGCTCGACGGTGCGACAGGCGTTGGCGCCGTGGTGACTGTCGAGGTGGAGGCTGCTGGTGCAGGCGCGGCCGAAGCGGATGGCGCCGGTGTCGCTGGCTTGGCAGCAATTACCGGGGTCGGCTTGGCAACAGCGGCCGGTTTTTTCACGGCTGGTTTAGTTGCTGGCTTGGCAGCTGGTTTTGCAGCAGGCTTGGCAGTGGCAGGTTTGGCTGCTGGTTTCGCTGCGGCAGGTTTTGCCGCGGTGGCTGGCTTGGCAGCGGCGGCAGGTTTTGCAGTCGCAGGTTTTGCAGCAGCAGTCCTGGTAGCGGCCGGTTTGGCAGCAGGTTTCGCAGCAGCAGTTTTAGCCACTGGTTTTGCAGCTGGCTTGGCAGCGGTTTTAGCGGCGACTGGCTTGGCAGCAGGCTTCGCAGCGGCAGTTTTAGCGGCAGTTTTAGCGGCTGGTTTTGCAGCTGTTTTAGCGGCCGGTTTTGCGGCGGGTTTGGCCGCTGCAGTTTTCGCTACGGCCGGTTTGGCAGCAGTGGTTTTTGCAGCCGGTTTTGCGGCAGCTGTTTTGGCAGCGGCTGGCTTGGCAGCAGGTTTGGCAGCAGCAGTTTTAGCGGCTGGTTTTGCAGCCGGTTTAGCAGCGCTGGCAGCGACTGGTTTTTTCGCCGCAGGTTTAGCTGCAGGTTTAGCCGCCGCTTTCACAGGTGCCTTGGCGGCAGGTTTGGCCGGTGCTTTTGCAGCAGCCGGTTTGGCAGCGGCTTTCTTCGCAGGGGCCGCAGCAGGCTTGGCCGCACGCAAGGACAACGCCTTGGCGACAGCCTCTTGTACACGACCGACGCCCTGGGCCAGTTTCAGGCTTTCCTGGGCATCGCGCTTGAGTTGCAGAATGTAGGCGCGGGTGTCGGACTGACGATCCTTGAGGGCATCGAGCACGTCTTCGAGTTGCTGCACGCCGTCCTTCGCCTTGGCTTGTGCCTTGGCTTTGCCGGCCGCCGCAGCGTCCTGCAATTTGGTGCGGGATTTGTGCAATTTCTCTTGTGCTTTTCCGCGCTGTTTTTCCAGTTTGGCGAGCAGTTTTTCAGCATCAGCCAAGGCTTGGGAACAAGCGGTTTCCAAATGCTCGAGCAAGCTGCCCGACAGTTGTTGGAGTAAGTGCAACGGGGTATTTACAGGCTTCTTGGTGGCCGACATGGTTTACCTCCTGGCTGACGTGGGTGCGGCTCATACTAGACCTCTGCTGCTACCGCCGCTAGGGCATGTTGACAGTATCGAAAGCGTCGCGTTGCAACGGATCGAAAATCTTCTGCGCTTACGCAAAACAAGTTCACTGTCGAACGCATTCACACTGGCATAATCTGCCGCATCTCAGGTCGGAGAGTGCCCATGTCGCGCTACCTTTTTTTATCGCTGTGCGTGTTTTTTTCCATCGCCCAAGCCGCCGAAAAAACCAAGGAAAATGAAGCTCACGATCTCGCTTACAGCCTGGGCGCGAGCCTCGGCGAACGCTTGCGCCTGGAGGTTCCCGACCTGCAACTGCAGGCGCTGGTCGAAGGTTTGCAGCAAGCCTATCAAGGCAAACCCCTGGCCCTGAAAGATGAGCAGATCGAACAGATTCTGACCGAGCACGAAGCGCAGGCAGCCTTGCAGCCGACCCCGCCACAGAGCGAAGCCTCTCTCGAAAAAGAGCATCGATTTCTCGCCGAAGAAAAAACCAGACCCGGCGTTCGCGAACTGGCCGATGGAATATTGCTGACGGAGCTGACACCCGGCACCGGCGCGAAAGCCGGTCCGAATGGCAAGGTTCAGGTGCTGTACGTCGGTCGTCTTCCCGACGGCACCGTGTTCGATCAGAACACTCAACCGCAATGGTTCAGTCTCGACAGCGTGATCAGCGGATGGCGCAGCGCACTGCAGAACATGCCGGTCGGTGCGAAGTGGCGACTGGTGATTCCATCGGCCCAAGCCTATGGCGCCGACGGTGCCGGCGACTTGATCGAGCCGTTCACGCCGCTGGTATTCGAAGTCGAATTGCGCGGCGCCACCAGCTAAACAGCGGAAACGAAAAACGGCGCGCAAAGCGCACCGTTTTGAGGTGTGGCAGGAAGGGGTTCAGGCCTGAACCGAATCCACTTCCTTGTGAGCGGTGTGCAGCACTTCGATCAGGCAGTCTTCCAGTTCGAAGCGTTCGTGCAACAGGCCACCCAGCTCTTTGAATTTCTCTGCTACGCATTTGCCTGCGTCACACAGGTCGTTGAACGCGAGCAGCTTCTCGGTGATGACGTCGATGCGCGGGTAGATGGTCTCGGCGAGTTCCAGACCACGCTTGTCGTTGAAAGCCTTGGCCTCCCCCGTCAGCTGTTCGTAGATCTCGAAGTGCCCGGCAGACACGTAATCGACCAGCACGCCGCAGAATTCCTGCAATGGCTTGCGGTTCTCACCCAGCGCCTCAGGCTTGGCGCCGAGATCATCATAGGCCCGAACCAGTTCGTGACGTTCCTGCAACCAGCGATCGATCAGCAGATGCACTCCACCCCAGCGTTCCTGAGCATTCTGACAACTTTCGAGCATGGCGGTCTCTCTTCCCTTGTGGGTCATGCTGCTCTACACCTGTCGCACACTTGAAGATCAAGAGTCGGCCAGGCAGAGCGTCATTCGAGCAACATAATTCCAATGACACGTGCGGGCCAGATTATGCCCGCGCGACTGTGGCTTCAAGGTACGCAGCAGATAAAGTTCATACAAGTGTTTAATCGCCGACCAGCGCCCGGTGCGACGACGTGCCGCTGAGCGGTCGCTGACAAGCGATCCAGACCACGCGCAGCAACTGGTAGACACTCAGGATCGTCATGGCGATGAAGAAGAGCAGACTCCACTCGGGCAGGCTCAAGTCGAACAGCGTCCAGGAAATCTGTGCGCATTCGGCCGCGCCCTTGAACATCTGCTGCACCACATAAACCAAGGGGGTGCTTGCGAACGGGTCCGCCAGGCTGAGCGAGCACGCTGACAGCTGTTGCACCGGATCGCCTTGCAACAACACCTGACGCCACGCCGTCACCGTACCCGCCAGACTGCACAGCAAACCGAGCAGCCAGTACAGGAACGAACCGAAGCGTCCGGGGCCATGAACCGAAGCCATCAGGCAGACACCCGTGAGCACCGCCAGGCAAATCCGCTGTAAAAGGCACAGCCCGCAGGGCTTGAGGCCGACTGCATATTCCAGGTAGTAGGAAACGCCCAACGCCAGCGCGCCGGCAATGAAAACCATGAAAAACAAGGAGCGTGAGCAGGCCAACGTCATGGCTTTTCCGTACCAGTAGAGACAAGTGGTTACGGTAGAGGAAAGCGCAGCAGCCTTTCAAGGCAAGCCAGCAAGGACACTTCAGCAGAAGTGTAGGGAATTCCCGACAGAAGCGAGAGGATCAGGTGTAGTCCTCTGTAGGACTTTGCCGTCGAGGCTCTACGAATGTAAGAAAACGTCGCTGCAACACCTACTGCGTGGCGAGGGAGCTTGCCCCCCTCGCCACACAATCAGGCATGAACCGGCGCCGGTAGCGGCGCGGCCAGCAAGCGTTCGTCCAGCAAACCAAGGCCTTCCTGAAACAGCTGGTTGCTGCGCTCGGTGTCGCCCAGTTGCGCCAGCAGCCGAGCCAGCTCGGCACAGGCTTCCGGGTTGCGCTGCACGCGCAGGCTGCTTTCCAGATAGTCCCGGGCCTTGCCCCACAAACTGTTTTGCAGACACAGACGACCAAGGGTCAGCAACAGGCTCGGGTCAGCAGGATGATCCTTGAGCCAGCCCTCGGCGGTCTGCAATTGACGCGCAGAGTCACTGCCGCGAACCAGCCCGTAAAGGCGTGCCAGATGGCTGTCGTAGTTGCGCTTGAGCGCCGTTCGCAGGACCTCTTCGGCCTCAACCTGCGCGCCCAGTTGCCGAAGTTGCTCGGCATACGCCAATACCAGTTGCGGTTCCTGGCGCTGAGCCGAGGTGAGTTGTTGCCAGGCGCGGTTGAGCGACTGCAAACCCACCGTCCCGTCTTCTTCCTGACGCGCAGCCAGGGACAGGTTTTCGCCCCAGGCCCGGCGCTCAAGTTCGGCCAGCTCGGCCGCCGGCAGGACCTTGTCCTTGCGCAGCTCCGGCAGCAGGCGAATCACCGCTGACCAGTCGCCGCGCTGCTGATGCAAGCGTTGCAACTGGCGCAAGGTCTGTACGTTGTGAGGGTGACGCTCATGCATCGCCTGCAACGTCGAGAGGGCGCCGTCGGTGTCGCCACGGTCGGTCTGCAATTGGGCGTGACTCAGGGCAATCGCCAACTCGGCCTGAGGCTGTCGCTCCAGTGCGCGCTCCAGCAGGTTGTCGCTTTCTTCGTAATGACCTTGTTCGTTCGCCGCGCGGGCAGCGCCGAGGTAGTAAAGCAGCGGCTGACGCTCGGCTTCGGCGGCGCGATGCAGATGACGCTGCGCGCTGGCCCAGCGACCCTCAGCCAAATCCAGCTGACCGTGCTCGATCGCCACTTGCACCCGACGACTGCGATTGCGCCGCGACCATGGGTTGACCACGCCGCTGGAGGTCGTCACCAATTCGATCAACGCCTTGATGCCCCAGAACACCAGCCACAGCACCGCCACCAGCGCCAGGGTGGCCCACAGGCTCGATTCGTAACGGAAGCTCTTGTAGGCGATCAGCACGTAGCCGGCATGCTCGGCGATCGCCAGCCCCAACGCGGCGGCAACGGCGATGGCCAGAAACACGATCACATAGAGGCGTTTCATGGCGTGGCCTCCTGCGCGGTGCTTGCGGCAGGTTTGGCCATGGGTTTGATCGAGTCCTCGGCGTTGACATTACGTCGCTCGAGATAGCCCTGAACCGCGCTCAGCGTACCGGTCAGGTCAGGCGTGACCACGGTGACCGGCTGCTTGCTCAGTTCGCCCACCTGCTCGAGCATCACTTTGCTCTGCGGGTTGTCCGGGTTGAAATTACCCTTGAGCACGTCCCGCGCCTCGGCCAGCGCCTGGGTGTAGACCGCAGCCTGACCATTGAGCGCTGCCCACTGCGCCTGCTCCAGCGCCAGGCTCAAGGCCAGGCGCACCTGGCTCAGGCTTTGCCCTGCCAGCAGCGGACGGACATTTTTATCGGCATTGAAATCGATACGGATGTAACGCGAGATCTGATCCCACCACTGCGCCCAACGACTGGCGCCGTCACCATCGGCGGTCAGACCCAGCAGCGAATCGCCCCGGTCCTTGTACTCAGGAGCCAGCTCGGTGAGGCTGACCACCTGATCACGCAGCGCACCCAGTCGCAGGAACAGGCCGGTGCGATCCGGCTGTTCGGTACTGCGCAAGGCGACCAGGGTTTTCGCCACTTGCTCGCGAGCGGCAAAGGAACCCGGATCGTTCTGTTCGCGAAGAATTTCGTCGGCGCCTTGCACCAGGGCCTGAGCGCTGTTGATGTCCTGCAACGCCGAAAGACGCAGGCTGGCCAGGCGCAGCAAGTGTTCGGCCTCAGCCAGGCGCCAGTCCTTGCGGCTGGCGCCGAGGACGGTTTCCAGGCGTTGATTCAAGCGCTGCTGATCGCCTTGCAGCTGGATCACCAAGCGGCTGCGAGCGTCCAGTTCTTCGGCGGCAGGCATTTGCTCAAGGCGTGCGCTAAGGCGCTGTTCGTTGAGCTTCAGGCTTTGCGCCTGATCGTTCAACGCCTGCACCTGACTCAACTGCTCCTGCGTATTGGCTTGCAGGTGACGCACCTGCCAGACACCCCAACCGCCCACCGCCACACCGGCGGCGCCCAGCAACAGCGCGACGATTGCCAGCCCATTGCCTCGGCGCTGCTCTGCAGCAGGTGGCGCACTTTCTACCGGTGCATCTACCGGCGCATCGATCAATGGCCGGGAGTCATCTTTAGGCAAGGCTGTTTCGCTCACGTATCCATCCTTTGCATTAGAGAACGGGTTCGGGATGCTCCCGTAACACCGTCAGCAAAGCCGTGGCACTCGCGCCACGACAATCCACAACTGTTTGGGCCCCGGCGGCACGTGCCAGCTCGGCGACCCTGGGGCTTGGTACAAACAACGGCAACTGCGCCAACTGTGGCCAGGCATCGCCGGCCAATTGATACAGATGCTCAAAACCCTGTCCACTGCTGACCACCAGCCCGTTCAAGCGTTCCGCCTTGATCCGCTCAGGCAGTGTTGCCGGCGGATACTGTGGAAGCTTGCGGCGATACAACTCCAGATACTCGACACTAGCACCAAGCTCGCGCAAACGCTCAGCGAGCAACTCGCGGCCACCCTCCCCACGCAGGATCAGCACCCGTGGATCAGGCTGCTCGACAGCCTCGCGCAACGACGCAAGCTCCAGCAAGGCTTCGCTGTCATCACCCTCGGCCGGGAAACTCACGTCCAACCCGTGTTCATCAAGGATCTGCGCCGTCGCCGCGCCTACGCTGAACCACTTCAGGCGAGGTGCTTGCGGCCAGTACTGGTCGACCAGGTCCACCGCGATTCTGGCGGCGGGTTTGCTGACCACGATCACGGCGCAATAACGATCCAGATCCTGAATCACCTGGCGCATTGTGGCAGAGGCCGGAATCGGTTCAATTTCCAAAAGCGGCAAACTGCTGCTGAAAATCCCCGCTTCGGCCAACACAGCGCTCAGCGCCGCCGACTCATCCGCCGGACGCGTCAGCAGCAGGCGCCAGCCCGTCACTCGTGACCTGCCTCACCGTAGACCGCTTTCAGAATGTCGTTGGCACCCTGGCTCAGAAGGTCTTCGGCCACTCGCACACCCAGTGCTTCGGCATCGGCGCGCGGTGCACGGGCTTCGGCGCTGAGCAGCAGACCGCCGCTCGGATCGCCCACCAGGCCACGCAACCAGATCTGCTCGCCTTCCAGCACGGCGTAGCAGGCGATCGGCACCTGGCAACCGCCATTCAGATGTTTGTTGAGGGCACGTTCGGCGGTGACACGGGTGGCGGTGTCCTGATGGTGCAGCGGCGCGAGCAAGGCGTGAATTTCGCGGTCGGCAGAGCGACATTCAATGCCTACGGCACCCTGGCCACCGGCCGGCAGGCTGTCATCGACGCTGATCGCCGAGGTGATGCGATCCTCGAAGCCCAGTCGAATCAGGCCAGCCGCCGCGAGGATGATGGCGTCGTATTCGCCGGCATCGAGCTTGGCCAGGCGCGTGTTGACGTTACCGCGCAGGAAGCGGATTTCCAGGTCCGGGCGACGGGTCAGCAACTGAGCCTGACGGCGCAGGCTGGAGGTGCCGACGATGCTGCCTGACGGCAATTCGTCCAGGCTGGCATAGGTATTGGAGACGAAGGCATCGCGCGGGTCTTCTCGCTCGCAGATGCAGAACAGACCGAGGCCTTCCGGGAAGTCCATCGGGACGTCTTTCATGGAATGCACGGCGATGTCGGCTTCATTTTCCAGCAGCGCGGTTTCCAGCTCCTTGACGAACAGGCCCTTGCCGCCGATTTTCGACAGCGGCGAGTCGAGCAGCTTGTCGCCACGACTGACCATGGGCACCAACGTCACGAGCAGACCCGGATGGGCCTCTTCCAGACGGGCTTTGACGTATTCGGCCTGCCACAGGGCGAGAGCACTTTTGCGGGTGGCGATGCGGATTTCGCGAGAGGACATGGATCAATCCGTACTGAATAGATACGGCAGATAATAACAGCTCAACCAAATCCGCTTTGACTTGAATCAGGAATTGCCTGGCCTCCCTGGCCCCGGACGTCCGGCAATCGGGTGAGAAATTCGCCTGCGGGTGGCGAATTAAAGCTGTTGCATCATTTTGCGCACACCGGCCACATGGCGTCGGCTGACGATCAGGGCGTCACCGTTCAGGCCTTTGAGGAACAGCTGAAAATGCCCCAGTGGCGTGCGTTGCAGGCGCTCAATGCGTTCGCGGGCGACCAGAGCGTTGCGGTGGATCCGCACGAAACGGTCGCCGAATTCATCTTCAAGGGCCTTGAGCGGCTCATCCAGCAGCACTTCGCCGCCTTCATGGCGCAAGGTCACGTATTTGTGATCCGCAATGAAGTAGACCACCTGCCCCAACGGGATCAGTTCAATACCTTTACGGGTACGGGCGCTGATATGGCTGCGCGGGCCGCTGCCGGTTTCGGCGGCGGGACGGGTCAAAGCCGCGAGCTGGACGCGATTGGGGCGTTCGGCTTTTTTCAACGCGTCATGCAATTGTTCTGTACGCACAGGTTTCACCAGATAGCCTACGGCGCTGGCCTGTAAGGCTTCCACGGCAAATTCATCGGGACCTGTGCAAAACACCACGGCGGGCGGGGTTTCGCGTTCGCACAATCGTGCAGCCACTTGCAGGCCATCGAGGCCCGGCATGCGGATATCGAGCAGCACGATATCCGGTTTGTGGCTGTCGATCAGTGCCAACGCTTCTTCGCCGTTCGTGGCGCTCGGCTCCAGGACACTGTATCCCTCGAGTTCGCCGACCATTCGGCTCAGGCGCTCGCGGGCAAGGGGTTCGTCATCAACGATCAGGACATTCATATTGCGCTGGATTCCTGCGTGAGTCTCGCACAAGGATAGCGTAGACAGGTGAAGTGACGTCTGTCACCGCGATCCACGCTAAGACTAGCGCGAGGGCCAAAAAGTGCCGCCCGTCCGACTGCTAAATTTTTATTTGCCGGGCAATTGGCGGTTGGCGAGGCATCGCCGTAGGGTTTGCTGATACACAATATGAACACCCCCTCTTCTTATCGTCCGCTGCAGCGCCAGGAAGTGCGCTGATCCTACTGTCCAACTGTAGACGGTTGCCGGCACGTTATTGCTCAATTGAAAAATATCGTTGCGCAATTTCCACAATGCCTGCCTTGAGTATGGGTCGACGCATGAGAAAAAAACGTATCGACCAGTGTCAGCGACAGGATTGGCAACCCTGTTATTATCCGCCGCAGCTTTCAACGCCATCTTTCTTCAGCCGATACGAGCGAATTCATGAGCACTGACAAGACCAATCAGTCCTGGGGCGGCCGCTTCAGTGAACCCGTCGACGCCTTCGTCGCCCGCTTCACCGCCTCCGTCACTTTCGACCAGCGCCTGTATCGCCACGACATCATGGGCTCGATCGCCCACGCCACCATGCTGGCCAAGGTCGGCGTGCTGACTGATGCCGAGCGCGACAGCATCACCGATGGCCTGAAGACCATCCAGGGTGAAATCGAGGCCGGCCAGTTCGACTGGCGCATCGACCTCGAAGACGTGCACATGAACATCGAGGCGCGTCTGACCGACCGCATCGGCGTGACCGGTAAAAAGCTGCACACCGGCCGCAGCCGTAACGACCAGGTCGCCACCGACATTCGCCTGTGGCTGCGTGACGAGATCGACCTGATCCTGGGCGAAATCACCCGCCTGCAAAAAGGCCTGCTGGAACAGGCCGAGCGCGAAGCCGGCAGCATCATGCCGGGCTTCACTCACCTGCAAACCGCGCAGCCGGTGACCTTCGGGCACCACATGCTGGCCTGGTTCGAAATGCTCAGCCGCGACTACGAGCGTCTGGTCGACTGCCGCAAGCGCACCAACCGCATGCCGTTGGGCAGTGCCGCGCTGGCGGGCACCACGTACCCGATCGACCGCGAATACACCGCGCAACTGCTGGGCTTCGACGCGGTGGGCGGCAACTCGCTGGACAACGTGTCCGATCGTGACTTCGCCATCGAGTTCTGCTCGGCCGCGAGCATCGCGATGATGCACTTGTCGCGTTTCTCCGAAGAGCTGGTGCTGTGGACCAGCGCCCAGTTCCAGTTCATCGATCTGCCGGACCGCTTCTGCACCGGCAGCTCGATCATGCCGCAAAAGAAAAACCCGGACGTGCCGGAGCTGGTTCGCGGCAAGACCGGTCGCGTCTTCGGCGCACTGATGGGCCTGTTGACCCTGATGAAAGGCCAGCCTTTGGCCTACAACAAGGACAACCAGGAAGACAAGGAACCGCTGTTCGACGCCGCCGACACCCTGCGCGACTCGCTGCGGGCCTTTGCCGACATGATCCCGGCGATCAAACCCAAGCACGCGATGATGCGCGAAGCGGCGCTGCGCGGTTTCTCCACCGCCACCGACCTGGCCGACTATCTGGTGCGTCGTGGCCTGCCATTCCGTGACTGCCACGAAATCGTTGGCCATGCCGTGAAGTACGGCGTGGAAAGCGGTAAAGACCTGGCGGAAATGAGCCTGGAAGAGCTGCGCAAGTTCAGCGACCAGATCGATCAGGACGTGTTCGCCGTGCTGACCCTCGAAGGTTCGGTGAACGCCCGTAACCACATTGGCGGGACCGCTCCGGCGCAGGTCAAGCAGGCGGTGGCTCGCGGCCAGGCGCTGCTCGCCAGCCGTTAAACGGTCTCTGTAACACCTGAGCTCGATGGCTGAACGGCCATCGAGCTTTTTTATGCTCAGGCTGTCGCGCGCCCAACGGCTCCCACCCGCTGCAAAAAGGCAGGCGCTTCGGCCAGCCGGTCAGCGGCGACTTTTTGTACATTCGGGTTATCCGCCAGGCGCTCCAGCAAGGCTTTGGCGCCGGGCATGTCGTCGAGGAAATCGACGTTGAACAAACGCTTTCCGACGTCCACAGCCAGATCGACGCTGTAAAGAAAGTACAAATCGGCCAGGGTGAACTGTTCACCCGCCACGTACGGTGCAAACCGCGCCCGGTGTTTCAGGGCGGCAAATCCCTTGATCAGGTCTCGCTCGGATTTGGCCTTCAGCGCCTCGGGGGTCGGCCTGCCACCAAAGAACACCTCGACATAACAGACCCGCGCCGGCAGTTCGATGTACAACTCGATCTCCTTGGCCATGGCTCGAACGCCTGCCCTTTCAAACGGCGTTTGCGGCAACAGTGAAATGCCCGGTTGAGTCTCTTCGATGAAATCGAGGATCGCGTCCGTTTCGCTCAAGAACCCTTGTTCGGTTTCCAGTACCGGCACTTTCCCGCGTGGGCTGACCGCCAGGATGTCCGGGTTCTGGCATCCATGAAACGGAACCGTTTCAAACGGCACGCCTTTCTCCAGGAGTGCCAGTTTGACCATGTTGAAATAATTGCTGGCCGCAAAGCCATACAGTTTGAGCATCGTCGGGTCTCCTTGACCGTGGAAGTTTCCTGATCGGAAGCGATCGACGCTCAAAGTAACCAATACCCGGGGCCGTGGAAGAACCCGGTTATTACCGCGTAAGACGCAAATGCCTGAACGGCCCGTCGGACAAGGGCGACGGCCATATGGGACAAAAGATTGCGAATCTTCTGACACACATAATGGCCGCCACTTCTTTATTTCTTGGACGCCACCATCGCCAGGAACGCGGGCATCGCCGCTTCCTTGTCCGCCGCAACCCGCTGCACGTTCGGGTTCTGCTCCAGGCGCTCGAGCAATGCCTTGGCCGCTGGCATGTCTGCCAACAGGTCAACACCAAACAGCTTGTGGCCCACCGCACAGGCCAGCGGCACGCTGTACAGGAAGTACAAATCCGCAATGCTCAGGCTGTCGCCTGCAACATAAGGGGCAAACTTGCCGTGCCGTTCAAGCGAGGCAAAACCCAGCAGCAATTCGGTTTTGGTCTTGTCCTTGATGGCGTCGGGTAAAGGCGAGCCGAAAAATGCTTCGCCATAACAGGCACGAGCCGGCAGCTCGATGTACAGCTCGATTTCCTTGGCCAGCGCCAGGACCTGTGCGCGCTCGAAGGGATCGCTCGGCAGCAGCGGCGTGCCTTTCTGGCTCTGCTCGATGTACTCGAGAATCACCGAGGTTTCGTTGACAAACCCTTGCTCGACGCGCAGCACCGGCACCTTGCCACGGGGGCTGATGGCCAGCGCCTCAGGGCTCTGCCCCGCATAAAACGGCACTTCCTCGAACGGCAGTCCTTTCTCCAGCAGCGCCAGTTTCACCATGTTGTAGTAGTTACTGACGGAAAATCCATAAAGCTTGAGCATCACGAAGCCTCCAGGCCGTGCGGGGTTGGCAGTGCCTGTTTATAGAACGCCCGGGGGTTTCTCGCCAGCAGCATCACAGCGCTGAATGCAGGTAAACTGCCCGCCTTACCTTGAGGAGCCTGCCATGAGCGAGCCAACCGACATCGATAGCGACGAAGAAGAATTCACCGAAAACACCCTGATCGAAGCGATCGAAAACCAGATCGAGAGCGACAACCCGCCAGCCGCCAAGGCGACCTTCAACAAGTTGACCCTGGTGGGTTACGAGCGTGAGGAAATCCTCAACCTGATGGCTCACGTTTTAGCGGTAGAAATCGACGCGATCCTCGAAGAAGACCGCGCGTTCAACACCGAATGGTACGAAGCGGCACTGCGTGCCTTGCCGGAATTGCCGCCGGAAAAGAAGTAATCCCCCGCTTAGTGTAGGAGCGAGGCTTGCCCGCGAAAGCTCCACCGCGGTCCCTCTGAAACACCGCGTTACCGTTCTTCGCGGGCGAGCCTCGCTCCTACAAACAATCCCCAGGCCTTTCCCCCAGACCCTGACTACACTGGTACGCACCCCGCTGCCGGGGAATGCTTCCCGAAGAGAAAAAACCCTGTCGTGAGCACTGGACATGCCGCGCGAGTGGGATCACCTTAGGGGCGCTGTCGTCCAATTCCTAGAAAGTCTGGAGTCCTTATGTCGCTTACCCCTGAGTTGGTTGCCGAACTGGAAATCCTCGCACTCTTCAACCTGGACAGTTCCCAGGAAGGTTTGAAAATTCATCAGACCGCTGCCCCGAAAGCCATAGCTGCCGCTCAACGCCTGTTCGAAAAAGAACTGATTGACCAACCCGATGGCGGTTATCTGACCAGCCTGGGTCGTGATGCCGCGCAAAGTGTGCAAACCGTTCTCACCATTCTGAGCGTCCAGGAAACAGCCTGACCCACCGTATCGCCCACGGAAACCCCCGCTACGGGATTTCCGCGGGCACTCTTCGATACGAACTGTCGCCCAACGATAGAAATCTGACGCCAAAAAAACAAAATCAGCCTGAATATCCCGGGGCCGAGGCGCTAAACTGCCCCTCATCCTGAGATCCTCCACGTCCGAGCCCTGCGAGCCGGTTTGAGCTGACATGACCCGCACCCATGAAATCCGCCCCGATCTGGACGAGGGAATCGACCGCAAGGTTCTCGGTCAGTTGCGCGCACGTTTTCTAAAGCTCAACGAGGGCCGCATGGCGCGGGCCATGGAAGGGCTGTCGACCCGCCAGCAAGGGGTGTTGACCCTGCTGCCGCTGTTTTTCCACGTCAATCATCCGCTGTTGCCGGGTTACGTTTCCGGAAGCACCCCCGCCGGGCTGTCGAACTTCGAGCCTGACGCCAACGCCCTGGCCGAAGCCCAGCGCCTGACCCGCTCGTTTTCATACAAGCCGCGCCACGGCAGCAATCCACCGCGACCGATTCACGGTCTGTTCCTGATGGGCAGCCTCGGCACCCTGGCGCAGGCCGATCAAAGCGACATGGACGTATGGGTCTGTCACGCACCGGACTTGAGCGAAAGCGAACTCAACGAGCTGCGTAAAAAGTGCCAGTTGCTCGAAACCTGGGCCGCAAGCCAGGGCGCCGAGGCGCATTTTTTCCTGATCGACCCGGCCCGCTTCGTGCTCGGCGAGCGGGACAATCAACTGAGTTCGGAAGACTGCGGCACCACCCAGCATTACCTGCTGCTGGACGAGTTCTACCGCACAGCAATCTGGCTAGCCGGCCGCACGCCCATCTGGTGGCTGGTGCCGGTGTACGAAGAGGCCGCGTACGACCGCTACACCCACACGCTGCTGTCCAAACGCTTTATCCGTGCCGACGAAACCCTGGACCTCGGGCATCTGGCGTACATCCCGCCCGGCGAATTCATTGGTGCCGGGCTCTGGCAGTTGTTCAAAGGGATCGAGTCACCCTACAAGTCGGTGCTCAAGCTGTTGCTGACCGAGGTCTACGCCAGCGAACACCCCAGGGTTCAATGCCTGAGTCTGCGTTTCAAGCAAGCGGTGTTCGCCAACCAGCTTGATCTCGATGAGCTGGACCCGTACGTCGTGGTTTACCGGCGAATCGAGGAATACCTCACCGCCCGTGGCGAATCGGAGCGCCTGGAGCTGGTGCGGCGCGCGCTGTACCTGAAGGTCAATCGTAAACTCACTGGCAGCAGCCGTACCCAGAGCTGGCAGCGCTCGTTGCTTGAACGCCTGGCCCACGAATGGCATTGGGACCAGCGTCAACTGGCGCTGCTTGATAGCCGTAGCCAATGGAAAGTCCGTCAGGTCAGTTCCGAGCGCCGGGCGTTGGTCAACGAACTGAATTACAGCTACCGCTTCCTGACCGAGTTCGCCCGCAGCGAACAGACCGTCAGCCTGATCAACAAGCGCGACCTCAACGTACTGGGCCGACGTCTGTACGCAGCGTTCGAGCGCAAGGCCGACAAAGTCGAGTTCATCAACCCGGGCATCGCCCCGGACCTGGCCGAAGACACCCTGACCCTGGTACATGCGCCAGACAAGAAAGAATCGGGGCAAACCCAGTGGGGCTTGTACAACGGCAGCCTGACCGCCCTCGAGTGGGAGCATTTCGCACCGATCAAGCGCAGCCGCCAACTATTGGAACTGCTGACCTGGTGCCATCGCAACGGCGTGATCGATAGCAGCACGCGCCTGGCGCTGCATCCCGGCGACAGTGACCTGAGCGAATTCGAACTGTTCAACCTGCTCGGCAGCCTGCAACAGAGCATCGCCCTGCCCCTGCCCACGGTCGCCGAAGAACCGCTGCTGCGCGCCAGTGTGCCGAGCGAGGTGCTGATTCTGGTGAACGTCGGCGTCGATCCGCTCAAGCATCACCGCGACCTGAACATTCTCATGACCACCGAGCGCACTGACTCTCTGAGTTACGCCGGGGTCCGCGAGAACCTGGTGTTGACCCTGGATCAGGTCACGCTCAACAGCTGGAACGAGGTCTCGGTCAATCGCTTCGATGGCCCTCACGCCCTGCTCGACTGCCTGCGCGATTACCTCAACAACCTGCCGAACGGCCCACAGCAACCCAAGTTGCGGGTGCGTTGCTTCTGCCACAACCGCGCGCAGTTCATTGCGCAACGGGTCGAGGAAGTGATCGACACCGCGCAGAACCTGCTGCTGAGCAAACTCAATCATCGCTACCTGATTCAGGTCCAGCAGCATTATCACGTGCTGGAATTGGTGCCGGGGCAGGTCAATCACGTCGCCCTCGCCACCCTGCCGGCGCTGTTCGACTACCTCGGCGAAGAGCTGGCGAGCTACAGCCCGCTGCACCTGGACCCAATGGCGCTTGAGGATCAGGACCTGGCACTGATTCTGCCCATGGGTCAGCCCGAGTGCATTCAGGTGTTCTACCGGATTCAGGATGACCAGGCCGATCTGTACGTGCTGGATGAATTCAATGCCTTGTGGCAGCAGCGCTTGCCCTATCACGACGAACAAAGCCTGCTGGTGCCGTTGCAACGCTTCCTGCAATCGATCCAGTACCGGCGCGATGCCTTGCTGCCGATGGACGCCGCCCAGCCACTGAGCCTCGACACGCTGTATTACCAACTGCTGCCGTCGGGTCCCGGACGAGCGCGCCGGGTCGAAGCCCGACTCGCGCTGCAAACTCCGGTCAACAAGCCGTTCTACGATGTGCAGGCGATCGTCGGCAAGGCCGCACCGGGCAAGGTGCAAGTCACGTTGTATTGCAATCAGCGGGAATTTTCAGAGCTGGAGCATGGCGACCAACTGTTCAGTGTGGTCGCCCGGGAAATCGTCGAGCAGCGTCGTGAAACCGAACGCTATCGCTGCTACATCACCGACCTGGACCTGTCGGGCCTGCTCGGTGATGGTCAGAGCTCAAGCAATTTGTACCTGCGCTACAAGGCCGATCTGGAGCGCGCATTGAATGACGCGCTCGAGCTGGTCTGAGGCAAGTTATTCCGGGAAGGGGCCGCCATTGGCTGGCTGCGATTCGACTTCAAGCAGGGTCAGCTTGAGGGTTTTGCCGCCCGGAGCAGGCCAATCGATGTGCTGGCCAACCTTCAGGCCCAGCAGTGCGCTACCGACAGGCGCCAGAATGGAGATCTTGCCTTCGTCCGCGTTGGCATCCTTGGGGTACACCAACGTCAGGTGATAGTCCTTGCCGCTGCTTTCTTCGCGGCAATGCACTCTGGAATTCATGGTCACGACATCGGCGGGCACTTCATCGTGACCGACCACGGTATCGGCGCGATCCAGTTCGGTTTGCAGCGCGATAACGCCCGGCAGCGTGTCGTCCAGGCTGTCGATCAGGCGTTCCAGACGTTGAACGTCCAGACGAGTAAGGGTGATGGAAGGTGCGGTCATGATAGAGGCAGACTCCTTTCTTCTGCACAGAAAAAGCAAAACCCCGCCAGAAAAAGGCGGGGTTTTCACGAGCCTCGATGGGTTGAGGCGTTTCTGGACACTATCACAGCTCAAAAAATATACAAGCAGGGCGCGATGGACCCTATTTTTCGGTAACGCCGATGAAACCTGTAGGAGCAGAGCTTGCTCGCGAAGGCGGCGTGTCAGCCAACATGGGTATCGAGTGATGCGCCGCCTTCGCGAGCAAGCTCTGCTCCTACAGGTCTGTGCATCAAGCCAAGGATTTGCGTTGTATAGCCTGCGCGCAGATGACCCGCCGGCGCTCATCATCGGCCGAGCGCCATTCGCGGATGTCTTCGACATGGCGAAAACACCCCAGGCAGACCTTCTGCTCATCCAGCCGACACACACCGCTGCACGGCGAAGGCACCGCCGGGCTGACATTGCTGTAAAGCGGCTTGGGCGGTCGAACAGGGGCCGGCTGGGTCACGATCTCACAGACCTTCGAAATCGAATTCAGCGCCGGCCTGTTGCTGGACGATGCGCTCAAGCATCTCGCCGAGCTGCTCTTCGCTCTTGTCGCACATCCAGCGCTCGCTCTCTTCGTCGTAGTCGAAGTGGAACCCACCCGACACCGCCGCCAGCCACAGCTGACGCAGGGGTTCCTGGCGGCTGAAGATCAACTGAGTGCCGTTTTCGAACTTGACGGTGAGCACACCGGCCGAGCTCTCCAGATCGATATCCAGGTCGCTGTCGTCAAAGATGTCCTCCAGGGTTTGCTGGGTGGCATCGACCAGATCGTGGAAACGCGCTTCGGACAAACTCATTACGGCAACCTCAAAAAGTGTCTGATCAGGCTCAAGCGCCGCAAGATACGGGCGAGCCCCGGTGATTGCAAAGGATAACGACCAAGGGCCGATTTAGGTACACCTGTGGGAGCGGGCTTGCTCGCGAAGAGGCCGGCACATTCAACATCATCGTCACCTGACACACCGCCATCGCGAGCAGGCTCGCTCCCACAGGGATTGCACCTTGCTAGCCGGCTTCATGCGAAGCCCCGCCGGACGGGACCCTGGTCGCATAGGCAAGCTGCCGGGTGGCCGGTATACTCCGGCGCAATTAACGCATTTTCAAGGATTTCGCCATGAAGCGCCTGATCTCTTCCTTTGCTGCGCTCGTCGCGGTTGCTTGTTTATTGTCGGCCTGTGGTCAAAAAGGTCCGCTGTACCTGCCTGACGATTCCCAGGACCCTGCCGAGCAGGCCCAGTCCTCGCAAAAGCAGCCGTCGAAAGCACACAAGCACGACGTCTACCAATAAGGGAACGCCATGGACGCTTTTAACTACCGTGACGGCGAGCTGTTCGCGGAAGGTGTTGCCCTGTCCGCCATCGCCGAACGCTTTGGCACACCGACCTACGTCTACTCCCGCGCCCACATCGAAGCCCAGTACCTGGCGTATGCCGATGCACTGGCCGGCATGCCGCACCTGGTCTGCTTCGCGGTCAAGGCCAACTCCAACCTGGGTGTGCTGAATGTCCTGGCGCGATTGGGCGCCGGTTTTGACATCGTCTCCCGTGGCGAGCTGGAACGCGTACTGGCCGCCGGCGGCAGCGCCGACAAAATCGTGTTCTCCGGTGTCGGCAAGACCCGTGACGACATGCGTCGCGCCCTTGAAGTTGGCGTGCACTGCTTCAACGTCGAGTCCACCGATGAGCTGGAACGCCTGCAAATCGTCGCCGCCGAGCTGGGCGTTCGCGCACCGATCTCGCTGCGTGTGAACCCGGACGTCGATGCCGGCACGCACCCGTACATTTCCACCGGTCTCAAAGAGAACAAGTTCGGCATCGCCATTGCCGACGCCGAAGACGTGTACGTGCGTGCCGCGCAGCTGCCGAACCTGGAAGTGGTCGGCGTCGATTGCCACATCGGTTCCCAACTGACCACCCTGCCGCCGTTCATCGACGCCCTCGACCGCCTGCTGGGCCTGGTCGACCGCCTCGGCGATTGCGGCATCTACCTGCGCCACATCGATCTCGGTGGTGGCTTGGGCGTGCGTTATCGCGATGAAGAGCCGCCGCTGGCTGCCGACTACATCAAAGCCGTGCGCGAGCGTCTCGACGGTCGTGACCTGGCGCTGGTGTTCGAGCCGGGCCGCTTCATTGTCGCCAACGCCGGCGTGCTGCTGACTCAGGTCGAATACCTCAAGCACACCGAACACAAAGACTTCGCCATCGTCGACGCGGCCATGAACGACCTGATCCGCCCGGCGCTGTACCAGGCCTGGATGGACGTCACCGCCGTGCGCCCTCGCGCCACCGCCGCTCGTGCCTACGACATCGTCGGGCCGATCTGCGAGACCGGCGACTTCCTGGCCAAGGATCGTCAGCTGGCCCTCGAAGAAGGCGACCTGTTGGCCGTGCATTCGGCCGGCGCCTACGGGTTTGTCATGAGTTCCAACTACAACACCCGCGGCCGCGCCGCTGAAGTGTTGGTGGACGGTGATCAGGCATTTGAAGTGCGTCGCCGTGAGACGGTAGCCGAGTTGTTTGCTGGCGAAAGCCTGCTGCCGGAGTAAAACCATGCTGCTGCGTTTTACCAAGATGCACGGCCTGGGCAATGACTTCATGGTCCTCGACCTGGTCAGCCAGCACGCGCACATCCTGCCCAAGCATGCCAAGCAATGGGGCGATCGGCACACCGGCATCGGTTTCGACCAGTTGCTGATCGTCGAAGCGCCGAGTAACCCGGACGTGGATTTCCGCTATCGGATCTTCAACTCCGACGGTTCCGAAGTGGAACAGTGCGGCAACGGTGCGCGCTGTTTCGCCCGCTTCGTACTCGACAAGCGCCTGACCGCAAAACGGCAGATTCGCGTCGAAACCAAAAGTGGCATTATCGAGCTGGATATCCGCAGTGACGGCCAGATCAGCGTCGACATGGGCGCACCGCGCCTGGTGCCGGCCGACATCCCGTTCGTTGCCGACACTCAGGCGTCGAGCTACTCGCTCGACGTCGACGGCACCACGGTGGAACTCGCCGCTGTGTCGATGGGCAATCCGCACGCCGTGCTGCGTGTCAGCGATATCAACAACGCACCGGTGCATGAACTGGGGCCGAAAATCGAACACCACCCGCGCTTCCCGGCGCGGGTCAATGTCGGTTTTCTCCAGGTCATCGACCGGAACCGCGCACAGCTGCGCGTCTGGGAACGTGGCGCCGGGGAAACCCAGGCCTGCGGCACCGGCGCCTGCGCTGCTGCAGTGGCCGCGATCAGCCAGGGGTGGATGGATTCGCCGCTATTGATCGACCTGCCCGGCGGGCGTCTGTCCATTGAATGGGCAGGCCCTGGCCAACCGGTGTTGATGACCGGCCCGGCAGTCCGTGTTTATGAAGGACAAGTACGTCTTTGAGTGAGTCAAACCCATGACCGACAAGCCCCAGGTTCCCGCCCTACAGCCCGACGAATCCCCTTCCGAAAGCCTTGAGGCGGCGGCGATTGCCGCGTACCTGGAGGCTCATCCGGATTTCTTCGTCGAGCACGAAGAACTGCTCCCGGCCCTGCGCATTCCGCACCAGCGAGGCGACACCATTTCGCTGGTCGAGCGCCAGATGACCATCCTGCGCGACCGCAATATCGAGCTGCGCCATCGCCTGTCGCACTTGATGGACGTGGCCCGCGACAACGACCGTCTCTTCGACAAGACCCGCCGCCTGATTCTCGCGCTGATGGACGCCACCAGCCTGGAAGATGTGGTGATCAGCGTCGAAGACAGTCTGCGCCAGGACTTTCAGGTGCCTTTTGTCAGCCTGATCCTGCTGGGTGACAACCCGATGCCAGTTGGCCGCTGGGTGACCCACGCCGACGCGCAAACGGCCATTGGTGGTTTGCTTTCGGAAGACAAAAGCGTCAGCGGCAGCCTGCGCGAGCATGAACTGGACTTCCTGTTCGGCGAAGAGCAGCGCAAGCAGATCGGCTCGACCGCCGTCGTCGCCATCAGCCATCAAGGCATTCTCGGCGTCCTGGCCATCGCCAGCCGTGATCCGCAGCACTACAAAAGCTCGGTCGGCACGCTGTTCCTCAGCTACATCGCCGAAGTCATGGGCCGCGTGCTGCCACGGGTCAACAGCTCTCTGCGCTCGGTACGCTGATCGTGGAACGGCAACTGGACGCTTACTGCGAACACCTGCGCAGTGAGCGACAGGTGTCGCCCCACACGCTGTACGCCTACCGCCGCGACCTCGACAAAGTGTTGGGCTTCTGTGTCAAACAGAACATCGGCAGCTGGGCCGCGCTGGACATTCAGCGCCTGCGCAGCCTGATCGCCCGCCTGCATTCCCAGGGGCAATCGTCGCGCAGCCTGGCGCGCCTGCTCTCGGCCGTGCGTGGGCTCTATCACTATCTGAACCGCGAAGGTCTCTGCGATCACGATCCGGCCAATGGCCTGGCGCCGCCGAAAGGCGAGCGGCGATTGCCGAAAACCCTCGACACCGACCGAGCCCTGCAACTGCTTGAAGGTGCGGTGGAGGATGACTTTCTGGCGCGTCGGGACCAGGCGATTCTGGAGCTGTTCTATTCCTCGGGCTTGCGGCTTTCGGAGCTGACCGGGCTCAATCTCGATCAACTGGACCTGGCCGACGGCATGGTCCAGGTGCTTGGTAAAGGCAGCAAGACGCGCCTGTTGCCGGTCGGCAAAAAGGCCCGCGAAGCCCTGGAGTTGTGGCTGCCATTGCGCGGCATGACCAACCCGGCGGATGACGCCGTGTTTGTCAGCCAGCAAGGCCGGCGCCTCGGCCCTCGGGCGATTCAGGTGCGAGTCAAGGCCGCCGGTGAGCGTGAACTGGGGCAAAACCTGCATCCGCACATGTTGCGACACTCCTTCGCCAGCCACCTGCTGGAGTCCTCGCAGGACCTGCGCGCGGTGCAGGAGTTACTCGGCCACTCGGACATCAAGACCACCCAGATCTACACCCACCTGGACTTCCAGCATCTGGCGACGGTTTACGACAGCGCCCATCCACGGGCCAAACGCATTAAGGGCGATGATTCATGACGATCCAATTGATCACCTTCGACCTCGACGACACCTTGTGGGATACCGCCCCGGTCATCGTCAGCGCCGAAGCCGTATTGCGTGAATGGCTGACCGAACATGCACCGAATCTGGGCGCGGTGCCGGTGGAGCATTTGTGGGGGATTCGCGAGCGCATTCTGGGCAGCGAACCGGGCCTCAAGCATCGAATCAGCGCCTTGCGTCGCCGGGTGCTTTTCCATGCCCTGGAAGAAGCCGGTTACGGCCATGAACAGGCGTCAGACCTGGCCGATCAGAGTTTTGAAGTGTTTCTGCATGCCCGGCATCAGCTGGAAATCTTCCCGGAAGTCGAGCCGACACTGGAGACGCTGGCCAAACACTATGCACTCGGCGTCGTCACCAACGGCAATGCTGATGTCCGCCGTTTAGGGCTGGCCGACTACTTCAAATTTGCGCTGTGCGCCGAAGACATCGGCATCGCCAAACCGGATGCACGCCTGTTTCATGAGGCGCTGAAGCGTGGCGGCGCAACGGCCGCGACGGCGGTGCATATCGGCGACCATCCGGGCGATGACATTGCCGGGGCACAGCAGGCGGGGTTGCGAGCGATCTGGTTTAACCCGCAAGGCAAATTGTGGGAAGCGCAGAAAGCGCCGGACGCCGAGATTCGCAGCCTGACCGAATTGCCGGCGTTGCTGGCGCGGTGGAATGTCCATCACTGACCTTGAATTCACCACCGACCCTGTGGGAGCGAGCCTGCTCGCGATGAGGCCTTAACATTCACAATTGATGTTGACTGACACACCGCCATCGCGAGCAGGCTCGCTCCCACAGGGGATCTGCACAAGTCTCCAAACTTTTTTACAGGCATGAAAAAGCCCGCAGCGACGGCGGGCTTTTTCAGCAAGCAAGGGCAGACGCTTAGATAGGCCGGCTGCCGTACTTGTTGTCAGGCTTCTTGGGAGGATCGGCGACCACATTGGCCTCCACTTCCTGCACCTTGCCGCCCTTGGCCAGGAACTCTTCCATGGCCTTGGCCAAGGCATCGCGTTCCTTGTTTTTTGCTTCGACGCTCGGCAGCTCATCGACCGATACCGCTGCCTTGGCTTTGCCTTTGGCGGTCGGAACGGGCGCATCACCGCCGTCGTCTTCAGCGACGTCTTCCGCCGCTGCTTCCAGACCTTCTTCGGTTTCGTCGTCGTCGCCTACTTCGAGGTCGTCGTTTTCCAGATCATCGTCGCTCATGTTCTACCTCATGACTTGCGAAAAGCAGATTAGTTATAGCCCAGCTTTGCCCTCTGTCGAAGGCTGCCGGAAAAATTCAATAACCGCTGGTGACCAGCGGTTCATGCCTCTTCACCGTGCACGGTGGCGAGGACTTTACGGGCACCGCCAAAATCACGGTGCTCGCCCAGATAAACGCCTTGCCAGGTCCCTAACGCCAGTCGGCCCGCCGAAATCGGCAAACTGAGCTGACAGCCAAGCACGCTGGCCTTGAAGTGCGCCGGGAGGTCGTCCAGGCCTTCGTCGTTATGCTCATAGCCGTCTGTTCCTTGTGGGATCAGACGATTGAAAAATCGTTCGAAGTCGCGACGTACCGCCGGATCGGCGTTCTCGTTGATGGTCAACGACGCCGAGGTATGCTGCAGCCACAAATGCAACAGACCGACCCGACACGCCTTGAGTTCAGGCAGGCCGGCGAGTAACTCGTCCGTTACCAGATGAAAGCCCCGGGGCCTCGCCCGCAGGGTAATCAGAGTCTGTTGCCACATACAGTTCTCCGCACGTTCGGGGCGCATTCTAGCGCGCTCTGGGAAAAAACAAAGGCCCTAATATTCCTTCAATCATGTAAGCCATTGGCCGCAGAAAAACGCCCGCCGTAAACACCACTAAACGTGTACGAAAAAACCTTTCAGCAGTCCTCACACTGACAAACTCCAGACAAAAAAATGCCCGGCAAGCCGGGCAAGTTTTTTATGCGCGTCTTACAAGTTGTAGCCGCGTTCGTTGTGAAGCGCCAGATCGATGCCGACAGCCTCTTCTTCTTCGGTGATACGCAGACCCATGACAGCGTCCAGTACCTTGAGAATGATGTAGGTGACGATTGCGGTGTAGATCACCGTGAAGCCCACGCCTTTGCACTGAATCCAGACTTGTGCGGCGATGTCGGTGACGGTGCCGAAGCCACCCAGCGACGGTGCGGCGAACACACCGGTCAGGATCGCGCCGAGGATACCGCCGATACCGTGCACGCCGAAGGCGTCCAGGGAATCGTCATAACCGAGTTTGCGTTTCAGGGTGGTGGCGCAGAAGAAGCACACCACGCCCGCTGCCAGACCGATCACCAGCGCGCCCATCGGGCCCACGGTGCCAGCGGCCGGGGTGATTGCAACCAGACCGGCGACCACACCAGAGGCGATACCCAGTGCACTTGGCTTGCCGTGGGTGACCCACTCGGCAAACATCCAGCCCAGTGCGGCGGCGGCGGTGGCGATCTGAGTCACGAGCATCGCCATGCCGGCAGTGCCGTTGGCCGCTGCGGCGGAACCGGCGTTGAAGCCGAACCAGCCGACCCACAGCATGGCTGCGCCCATCAGGGTGTAACCGAGGTTGTGCGGTGCCATCGGGGTGGTCGGGAAGCCTTTGCGCTTGCCGAGCACGATGCACGCCACCAGACCGGCCACACCGGCGTTGATGTGCACCACGGTGCCGCCAGCGAAATCGAGCACGCCCCAGTCCCACATCAGGCCGCCGTTGCCGGACCAGACCATGTGCGCGATCGGTGCATAAACCAGAGTGAACCAGATGCCCATGAAGATCAGCATCGCGGAGAACTTCATCCGCTCAGCGAAGGCACCGACGATCAGCGCCGGGGTGATGATGGCGAACGTCATCTGGAAGGTGATGAACACCGCCTCAGGGAACAACGCCGCAGGCCCCGTCAGGCTGGCGGGGGTGACACCGGCGAGGAAAGCCTTGCCCATGCCGCCGAAGAAGGAGTTGAAGTTGACGACGCCCTGTTCCATGCCGGTGGTGTCGAACGCGATGCTGTAGCCATAAATGACCCACAGGACGCTGATCAGACCGGTAATGGCAAAGCACTGCATCATCACGGAAAGAATGTTTTTGGAGCGAACCATGCCGCCGTAGAACAGCGCGAGGCCGGGAATGGTCATGAACAGCACGAGGGCTGTCGAGGTCAGCATCCAGGCGGTGTCGCCGGAATTGAGGACTGGGGCCGCCACTTCGTCTGCCGCCATGGCCAGGCTGGGCATTACGAGGGACAACAGGGCTCCTAGCCCTGCGAATTTACGCAGAGTCATATTGTTTTCTCCTGGGGCGTTGGGGTTTGTGGCGGCTTAAATCGCGTCGGTATCGGTTTCGCCGGTACGGATGCGAATCGCCTGTTCCAGATTGACCACGAAGATCTTGCCGTCACCGATCTTGCCGGTGTTGGCTGCCTTGGTTATCGCCTCGATAACCCGATCAAGATCCTTGTCGTCAATGGCGACATCGATCTTCACCTTGGGCAGGAAATCGACCACATATTCCGCGCCGCGATACAGCTCGGTGTGACCCTTCTGCCGCCCGAAGCCTTTGACTTCGGTAACGGTAATGCCCTGCACGCCGATCTCGGACAGCGATTCGCGCACGTCGTCCAACTTGAACGGCTTGATGATGGCAGTGACTAGCTTCATGAAAACTCTCTCCCGAATTGGTGGACTTGCCCCAGGAAAACAAACCCGGCTCAAGTCTAAGCGCAGTGCCTGGCTTTGTAACGCATCGTCGGCCTTACCTGCCCGTCCGACGCCAGCTAACCGCTCCGCACGAAACTCTTCCCCCGTTTCGCTTGGCGCACTGCATTCGTCACATCGACTGCATCAGTGCATGGGTCACTACCGTCTAAGCAGAAAGCTTGCCATCTCCACAAAACCCTCAGTTTTCAAGCTCTTGGCCGTAGATACCCACCACATCGCTGCAACACCGGACGCGTTACGCACAACAACGGTGCGGCACCGTCCGTCCGCATGCGCGAAAAGCGTGCATCCCTGCGGTCGGGATTGACTATAGACACTGCGTGATACACTGCCCGCCATTGTTTCCAGGACCTTTCCCATGCTCGCGCCCAAAGATTTCCTCGACGCCTTGACCGGCACAGCCTCCCGCCTCTTCAGCGGCGACACCCCACTGCCGAAAAGCGAAATCGAAAGCCAGTTCAAGGCGTTGCTGCAAAGCGGCTTCAGCAAACTGGACCTGGTGAGCCGGGAAGAATTCGATAGCCAGATGGTTGTGCTGGCACGCACGCGGGCACGCCTGGAAAGCCTGGAAGCGAAGGTTGCCGAGCTGGAAGCAAAGCTCAATCCCCCAACCGAGTAACCCCGCAAATCCCACTTTGAAACCCGATCCACTGTGGGAGCGAGCCTGCTCGCGATTGAAGGTCGGAACGACCTTCAGATTCATCTGTAGGAAATGGTGCCAAGGGCGATCCCAAGCCCTCAAAAATCCCGGCACCTTCCTACAACAAAACCACCGCCGTCCGATTGCGTCGCCAAGTATCCGGCCTCTAAGCTCATCCCCAGCTGAATATTCAGTTCTGGGTTTGGCGACCCGGAAGACCCCGACGCACCGCGACCACATTCGACCGAGGAACTTATTCCCATCTCGAATTATGGCGGCTATGCGTGGGAGACCTTCGGGTCTGCCGGTTCTCGGGCGTCACCGGTTCGCCAACCCGCGCATGGCTGCCACCCTTTTCGTTTGGCGACGATCAGAGGCAGTTTTCTTCATTTGATCCCGAGAACTGCACGATGGACGAAAACTATCTGATCCCCCACGTCTTCACCCGCCACAAACTCCACCTCCACGCCCTCCTCCTCCAAAACCAACCCTGGCTCAGCGCCCGCGACCTCGGCCGCTTCCTGCGCCTCTACCTCGACGACCGCGCCGTCCGCAAACTCGATCCCGACCAACGCCAGTCCGCACAAATGCTCATCCACGGCAGAATCGAAAACACGCTATTGATCAGCGAATCCGGCGTCTACGCACTACTGATCTACCACTACTGCCCCGAACACCGAGCCCTGCGCGAATGGCTGACCCACGACGTAGTGCCAGCCCTCAGAGACGCAGAACAACCCACCTCAACCGAACGCCCCATCCTGAGCCTGCTGAACTGGCCGGAAATGTCGCTGAGTTTGCTGCACTGGAATAACCAGCCGTGGATTCGGTTGCAGGATGTTCCGCAAATGTTGCCGAGCGCAGAGCAGACGCAGCGCCCGGTCAACGTGCCATGGTGGAAAAAAGCTTCGCGAGCGTTGCACTCGCTTTAAGCGCTCATCCACGCTCGATTTCGGCGCTGCGATGATCGTAGCTCGATTGCAGATTCAGCCAGAATTCGGGCGTGGTGTTCAACAGCATGGAAAGCTTCTTTGCCAGACCCGCGCTGACATCGCTCTGCTGCTTTACTACGTCGATCAATTCAGCCTCCGGCTCGCCCAACGAGCGAGCTAAAGCCGCGCTTGTAATGCCCAGCGGCTTCAGAAACTCCTCGCTGAGAACTTCACCTGGATGAATCGGCCGCATTCCAATCCGGTTCATTTACGCCTCCTATGGCTTCATTTATCCGTGATCATAAGCAGCAACCTTCATCTGGCAAGACCATCCGAGAGCTTTCACTGACGTCCTTCACCTATCTAGGCACGGTCCTACAAAAAGCAGCTCCATAGCCTGATTTATCAGTGCCCCAACTCCTTTTAGGCTTTCTGCTCTGATCTTCAAAAGACACTTACAATGAGAAGAAAAGGGAAAGGCACCGACCTTCGGAACCAAACTTACAAATCCGAAGCACGAAAGCTCGCCTATAAAATCTTCGTCAAAGACTGTAAATCACGGGCGATGAGACTCAACACCGAGGCGGTCCGGTTCGACCCAATCACCCCGACTGCGATTGTTGCCTGTCACCCGTGGATGGAAGCGGCGCTCTACCCCTGGGAAAGCGTGCCAGATTGGAAGTGCAAAGATGCAAAGGGACTGGATTTAGCCATCTGGTACGAACAAAAACTATGTGGTCTGTGTTACGCCACTCCGCGTAAAAGCACCATTTGCATAAAGATCGTTCTTTTGCAGGGCCACCCAGACAGGTTTCATCCTCTTCGTGGCTTGATCGCACCAATAGCGCTGCTGGCTACAGATACCTATGCACGAATGCTTGGATACAACGAAATAGAGATTCAGGACCCTGACCCGAATGTCGTCCCCTACTACCAGAATCTTGGATTCAGATTCGACCAGGCCAATCGCCTTGTCATTTACTTGGACGATTAATAGTATCGAGCTAAGCCACCAGGCACTGGAGGTGTCCATGATCCACAAAAAGCGAAAAGCCAGGCTGTTGCTCATTGTTCAATATCATGCGGAAGCGCTTCGGCTAGCTGGCAATATTTCAGCTAATCAACAACGATTCCTTGACGTCGCCGCGACTCACGGCAAAGAACTTGAGCCTCCGGGCCTGCTTGCCGGAAAAAGAGCCTGAATCTGTCTACCAATGAAACCGCCTGAATGGCGGTTTTTTTTGTCTGCCAGCCCGTCCGCTGATGCTTTGCAACACCCTGCGATAATTCACCGTCCGACCTGCCACGCGAAATCACGCCCTCCCGACTAACCTTAAAAAACCCGCAGGAAGCGGCTTCCCGTAACGCTCAAGGAACGACCATGTCC
Organism: Pseudomonas sp. BF-RE-22; assembly: GCF_019956155.1. NCBI lineage: Bacteria > Pseudomonadati > Pseudomonadota > Gammaproteobacteria > Pseudomonadales > Pseudomonadaceae > Pseudomonas > Pseudomonas sp. BF-RE-22. The sequence continues at coordinate 172,581 of NZ_JAHBDD010000011.1, forward strand.
CTCTCCATCGTCCACAGCCGCGCCCAAATCGGCGTGGATGCGCCCGCCGTCACCGTCGAAGTCCATCTGGCCAACGGCTTGCCGTCCCTGACCATGGTCGGTTTACCCGAAGCAGCGGTGAAGGAAAGCAAGGATCGGGTGCGCAGTGCGATCATCAACTCAGGCCTGCAATTCCCGGCGCGGCGCATCACGCTGAATCTCGCCCCCGCCGACCTACCAAAAGACGGCGGACGATTCGATCTGGCGATTGCCTTGGGGATTCTGTCCGCCAGCGTGCAGGTGCCAACGCTGACACTGGATGATGTGGAATGTCTCGGAGAACTGGCGTTGTCAGGCGCGGTACGTGCCGTGCGGGGCGTGTTGCCGGCCGCACTGGCGGCACGCAAGGCCGGGCGCTCGCTGATGGTGCCGCGGGCGAATGCCGAGGAGGCGTGCCTGGCGTCGGGGTTGAAGGTGATCGCGGTGGATCATTTGCTGGAAGCGGTCGCGCACTTCAATGGGCACACACCGGTCGAGCCTTACGTGTCCAACGGTTTGCTTTACGCCAGTAAACCCTATCCAGACTTGAACGAAGTACAGGGCCAACTTTCAGCCAAGCGCGCATTGCTGATCGCGGCGGCGGGCGCTCATAACTTGCTGTTCAGCGGACCACCTGGCACCGGAAAAACCCTTCTGGCGAGTCGTTTGCCAGGACTGCTTCCACCCCTGGCCGAACATGAAGCGCTGGAAGTCGCCGCCATTCAATCCGTCACCAGTTGCGTGCCCTTGAGCCACTGGCCGCAAAGGCCCTTCCGCCAACCCCATCACTCCGCCTCCGGCCCGGCGCTGGTGGGCGGCGGTTCGAAGCCGCAACCTGGCGAAATCACCCTCGCCCATCATGGCGTTCTATTCCTCGACGAACTGCCGGAATTCGATCGCAAGGTGCTGGAGGTTTTGCGAGAGCCGCTGGAGTCCGGCCATATCGTGATTTCCCGCGCCAAGGATCGCGTGAGGTTTCCGGCCCGCTTTCAATTGGTGGCCGCGATGAACCCGTGTCCCTGTGGATATCTTGGCGAACCGAGTGGCAAATGCAGTTGTACACCGGACATGGTCCAGCGCTACCGCAACAAACTGTCAGGACCATTGCTGGACCGTATCGACCTGCACCTGACCGTCGCCCGGGAAGCCACGGCGCTGAATCCTGCACTCAAACCCGGCGATGACACCGCCACTGCCGCGTTGCTGGTCGCCGACGCCAGAGAGCGTCAACACAAACGCCAGGGCTGCGCGAACGCTTTCCTTGATCTGCCGGGCCTGCGCAAACACTGCACGTTATCCACAATCGACGAAACCTGGCTGGAAACAGCGTGCGAACGACTGACCCTGTCGTTGAGGTCTGCGCATCGACTGCTCAAGGTCGCACGAACCCTCGCAGACCTTGAGCAGGTCGATGGCATCACCCGTGGTCATCTGGCTGAAGCGCTGCAATACCGGCCAACCTCCAGCTGATGAAATCACTCCTTCGTCAGATCCACCAACGGCGTCTGCCGAACCTCGGTTTCCCGCCCGCCCTGAATGTCACTCACCCGCTTCAGCGCCTGGTCCACAGCGCCCTTGTCCGCCAACAAGCTGTAACTGATCTGAAACTGCTTGTGCTCCTTCGGCGCAATCGTCGGCACCAGCCCCAGCGGCCGCTGATAGCGCCGGTTATAGGAAAAGCTGGTCCCCGGTTCGAGACCGGTGACATAGCCCTGGCCTTGGGTATCGGTGTTTTTCCACAGCGAAAACACGGGCAGCGTTTTAGTGTTAAAGCCGACCGAAACGCCGAGGCTACCTGCCTTGTTATGCAACACCGTCAACGTGTCACCCTTGGCGTCGCCATACGGCACCACGTTGTAAACCGTCTCGTCGTAGTCCTTGGTCGGCGCGCGGTAAGTCTGCCAGTCCGGCAGATCGCCTTTGGCCTTGTCGTTGAACGGCGACACCTGTTTGACCGGCGCAACGAAACGGGCGCCCTGCTCCAGGAATGGCGTGCTGAAATTACTGTGGTACAGCGCCTGATATTCCTTCGGATAGTCGCCGTTGTTGGTCAGGGTATCGTTGAGCGTGAACGCTGCGCTGCCGGGCTCAGTGACCAGCTCGGTAATCACCGAGAAGTCGACTTTCTTGAAGGCCTGTTCTTTCAGTTCGCCACGCAGGCTGATGGCATAAGGCGGTTTTTCGTCGATATGCAGCGTGACTGTGCTGGCCGGAATGTTGGCAGCACGGCCATGCAGGGTCAGCAGTTCGCCGTTGTCGACGCCGGGGTGGCCGACCCATTCGTAGCCGCAACGGGTGACCAGCTCATTGAAACCTTCGAGCCAGCCGAGTCCGCCGCGACCGTTGAGCTCAATGAAGGACGGATTGACCACGTCTTTGACCGGCGAATCCCAGCCCATGCGCACATTGCCGACCGATGCCTGCAGGACGTTCATGCCACGGGTCGGCACCACCGAGAGTTTCATCGTGCCGTTATCGATGTCGACGATGCTGACACCCTCCTGCCGACCACCGTGCAAGTTACGAAGGGTCACGGAGAAGGGTTTGTCGGTTTTCACACCGAGTTGCTGGCTGGTGATCTGCCAGTTTTGAGCAGCCTTGTCGCTGTCGAGCAGGACGTAATCCCAAGCCATGGCGTGGGAGGCGGACAGAGCGCCAAAGGCAACGACGAATTTGAGCGGAGTCATGGGGAGGCCTTTCTTGGAGTTGTGCATTTTTTATAGCGCTGATGAAACGATTCAGCAAGCTTAAAAAGCTTACACCCAAGCCTTCCCAAGCCAATTTAAATTGACCCCATGCAACCTCTGCACGCTTACGCTAGTCTCATACGGTTTTGGACCTCCGGATGATTGACGGCGACATCATTATGACATTAAGGTCGCCAGCTAATTGCAGGAGCAAGAACAGACAACTTTGTCTGTCATTTTTGCGCAACAGAACATATGGAGTTTGAATGCGCGGGGCACTATTACGCAGCGGTAAGAGCGGGTCATTCACAGCCTTGGGCGAAACAGGTCAACCGGTATACCGGGCGGCCCTGCAATTGCGCGAAGCCATTCGCCGCAAGAACCCCGAAATGGTCGATCATCTGGCCATCCCTCAAAGCGATGAGCTCGGTAACCAGATCGATTGGTACAGCGGCCTCGACGGCGATGTGATCCCGTGGAGCAGTGCGACCGAAGAAGAACGCGTCCCTGCCCGCCGCCAACTTGAAGCGCTGAAAACCGCGCTCGAGGAATTGAGCCAGCGTTTCCTGGGCACTGAATCCGGCGAACAGCAGCAAGGCGACAAAGCCGTGTTCGGCAAGCTGCTCAAGCGCGTGATTCATTTCCCCGATGAGAATTTCGTCTACCTGGTGCAAGGCAAGCCGGTGCTGACCTTTTGGGGTTTCGAGCATGCCGGTACCGGTAATCGCGATCCCCTGCACTGCCTCTATCAGGTTCCGCCCGCGTTTACGCTGCCCCCGGTGGTCGAAGCCGCGCCTGTCGTTGCGCCCGTCGTGCCGGTGGTTGCTCGTCCGTGGTGGCGTCGCTGGTGGTGGCTGTTGCTGCTGCCGTTCCTGCTACTGCTTTTGTGGCTGTTGCTTGGTCTGCGTGGTTGCGTGCCGATTCCGTTGGTGGCGGTAGACCTGCTGCCTGAGGGCATCGTGCCGGTGGAAAAACAGCTGGAAGAACCGCAACTGACCGGCAATACCACGACGCTGAACGGCGTTCCGGTGACGGGCACCGTTGTAGGCTCTACCACTGGAACCGGCACCGGTACCGCCGTGACCGAAACCCAAGGAGTGGAAGCGCCGGCGGTCGAGGGCAACGAGGCAGATGCAGCGCCGGCCGACCTGGCCAAAGACCCAGCCAAAGACCCGGCAGCCGAATCGCCCGCCACCCCGCCCGAAAACAAAACCGCGCCGCCGGATATCACTTCGCCCGAGGCCGAAAAATCCGCCGCCGCAAAACCCGGCCCTCCCCTGAGCATTCCACCGGACGCCGCCGACGGTGCCGCCAAGTTCCTCGACGGTCAGTTCCGCGCCGGCGCCGGTATTCAGGACCGCCGGACCGGCAAACCGCTGCGTCTGGAATACCAGCTCAAGGACGGTAAGGGCGAAGTCACCGTACACCAGGCCGACGGCACGAAATGCACCGGGCCGGTGAGCGCTACTATGAAGGGTGGCAGCTTGGCCATCGACAGTCAGGGCCAGGCCGTGTGTGGCGATGGCAGCACTTACGACATGCCCAAGGTCAACTGCCGCAAAGGGGCGACCACAGTCGCAGACTGCACCGGCGGTTACGGCAAAGAACAATTCCCCATGTCCATGCGGCACGTGGCCGAATAAAAACGGAATAACCCGACATGTTGCCTGAAGTCACCCAATTCGAAGACACCGTCACGCTGGTCAGCGACACCGGCATCCAGTTCATGGATTTCGCCCTGCGCCTGGACCCTCGCAAAGAACCGGCGGGCGAGTTCGCGCCGATGATCAGCGGGTTGATCTGCCGCCTGTCATACAACGAAGAGAAAGACTTCTTTTTCTACGAGCCGGAGCCGGAAAAGGTCGAAAAAGCCAAACCGGCGTTCAGTGTCGACATGAAAAGCAGCCTCGAGCTGCTCGACGGTGTCTGGCTGCCGACCCCGTTTTTCCGCTTCATGCCGCCGCACCGCTTCGACGAAGGCCCGACCAACTGGTCGCGCATGCGCCTGGTCAAACTGGCGACGCCCGACATCGACGGCAACACCCACCGCCTGACGATGGCCTTCGACAGCCGCGTGATGCCCAAGCGTGACGGCACCGCTTACCTGGCGCCAAACGAAGAAGACATCAGTTCCGGCGTGTCCTTCAAACTGGCGACCAAGGCCAGCGAAACCCGCTGGTTCCTGGCCCAGCCGTGGGTCAACGAATGGCTGCTGGAAGTATTCAACGAGGGCAATGCCCACCGCTCGCGCGCAGAACTGGACACCGACATCCGCGCCAACTATCACTTGGCGCACTACCTCAACTTGCTGAGCCTTCTGAGCAAGCCATCGGCGGCAGAGCAGTCGACTGCCCGGCCGAAAGTTGAAATCCCTGAATTGAAGGTGGTTGCCAACGACAGCAATGGCCTGGTCAAACCGATTCCGGTGGACCTGGTGCTGGACGTCGGCAACTCTCGCACCTGCGGCATTCTGATCGAGAACCACGGTCAGGCCGGTTCCGGGTTGAAACAGAACTACGTGCTGGAACTGCGCGACCTGATCACCCCCGAACACACTTACAACCTGCCATTCGAAAGCCGTGTGGAATTCGCCCAGGCGTATTTCGGCAAGGACCACTGCTCGGTCAAAAGCGGCCGGCATGATGCGTTCCAGTGGGCGACGATTGCCCGTGTCGGCAACGAGGCCAGCCGTCTGGCCAGCCGTCGTCGCGGCACCGAAGGCTCGACCGGGCTGTCCAGCCCGAAACGCTACCTGTGGGACGAAAACGCCTACGGCCACGGCTGGCGCTTCAACTGCTCGTACATCAAGACCGACAGCGAGCCGTACGCCACTGCCGCGCCGTTCTCGCACCTGATCAATGAAACCGGCGAGGCGCTTTACAGTCTTGAAGAAGACGATCGTCTGCCGGTGTTCATGCCGCGTTATTCGCGCAGCTCGCTGATGACGTTCATGCTCGCCGAGGTCCTGGCCCAGGCGCTGTCGCAAATCAACAGCCCGGCCCAGCGCTCGCGCCAGGGTCACACCCGTGTGCCGCGCCAGCTCAACAGCATCACCCTGACCGTGCCGCCGGGCATGCCGCAGGCCGAGCGCAGCATCCTCAACGAACGCATGCAGCAGGCCATCGGCCTGGTGTGGAAAAGCCTCGGCTGGCATGCCGGTGAGGAAGATCCGCATCAGGACCAGGCCGTCAGCCCGCGCACGCCGATCCCGAGCATCCGCGTCGAATGGGACGAAGCCTCCTGCGGCCAGTTGGTGTACCTGTACACCGAGGTCAACGAGAACTTCGCCGGGCACCCGGAAGAGTTTTTCGACACCCTCGCCCGGCCGGACAAAACCGACCGTGAACGCATCACCCTGGCGACCATCGACATCGGCGGTGGCACCACCGACCTGGTGATCACCGACTATCGCCTCGACCGCGCCGGCAACACCGGCAGCGGCAGCAACGTGCACATCGTGCCCGAGCAGCGTTTTCGCGATGGCTTCAAAGTGGCCGGCGACGACATTCTGCTGGACGTGATTCAGGACTTCGTCCTGCCGAGCTTCGAAAAAGCCTTGCAGATCTCAGGCGTCAAATCGCCCGTCTCGCTGATGTCGCGGCTGTGTGGCGATGAATCGGTCAGCGCCCAGGACATGATCCTGCGCCAGCAACTGAACCTGCAGGTATTCGCCCCGCTGGGCCTGGCGCTGCTCAAGGCCTACGAGCATTACGACCCGCAAGACCAGCAGGAAGTGAGCACCCAGACGTACCGCCAATTGCTGGGCGACAACGCAATCAGCCAGACCGTGCTCGATTACGTCAATGCCGCCGTGCGTCGTGATGTCGGCAGCCAAAGCGCCTTTGACCTCTACGATTCGTTGATCAGCTTCGACCTGCAAAAGCTCCATGCCGCATTCCTCAACGATCAGATCAACATCACCAAGATCCTCGGTGCGCTGTGTGAAGTGGTCGCGCATTACCCGTGCGACGTCCTGCTGCTGACCGGCCGCCCTTCGCGCCTGCCCGGCATTCAGGCGTTCATCCGCAAGGTGTTGCCGCTGCCACCGGGGCGCATCCTGGCGTTGCAGAACTACCGCACCGGCGGCTGGTACCCGTTCCACAAGAACGGCCTCATCGACGACCCGAAAAGCACCGCTTCGGTCGGCGCGATGCTGTGCCTGTTGTGCGCCAACCACAGTGTGCCGAACTTCTACTTCCGCGCTTCGGCACTCAAACCGTATTCGACGGTCAAAAACATCGGCGTTATCGACCTGAACAACGTGATCAAGGATGCCGACGTGCTGTACCGCGACATTCAGTCCGAAGACTACAAAATCAAGCTGCCGGAAATCGGCACGGGCGACGCCGCCGACACACCTCAGCTGGAAATGCGCGGCGATCTGCGCCTCGGTTTCCGTCAGCTGGCCGCCGACCGCTGGGCCGCTTCGCCGCTGTACACCTTGCGTTTCACCAAGGCCGGTCGGGAGAAGTTCTCCCGTGCGATCGGTGAAAACGGCAGCGCGCCGCTGCTCAAGGTGCGCTTCGAGGTCAAACCGGCGGACAAGTACACACGCAAGCAGGATCTGGTCAGCGACCGCCTCTCGGTACGCAACATCGAATCCAACTGCAGCAACGTCAACTTCAACCCGCGCAGCGACCTCGAGCTGGAACTCAACACCATGCTCGACGCCGGCCTGAGCGAGACCAAGTACTGGCTCGACAGTGGAAGTGTGAAACGCAAATGAATGACCTGACCCCCGATCAACATCAGCTCTCTACCCGCTGGGCCGCTGTTTATGAAGGTGCCGGTCAGGCGCTGGAATGGATTGGCCAGACCCGTGTCAACGCGCCACGTCTGGACAGCGAAGCCGACAACCTGAACATCCGCCTGCATCGCGCCCGCAACCTGGCCCACAGCCTCGGTCGCGTGGCCTGCACGCCGATGACCATCGGCTTTTTCGGTTTGTCCCAGGCGGGCAAGTCCTACCTGATCTCGGCCCTCGCGGCCGGGCAGAACGGCAAACTGGAAACCGATTTCGGCGGCCAGCGCCTGGACTTCATCAAGCACATCAACCCGGTGGGTGGCGGCAAGGAAGCCACCGGCCTGGTGACGCGCTTCAGCCGGCGGGCCACACCGAGCCAGGACCCGGATTTCCCGGTGGAGCTGACGCTGTTCAGGGAAATCGAGCTGGCGAAGATTCTCGCCAACTCCTGGTTCAAGGATTTCGACCTTGAACGGATTTCCTACGAGATTGACGAAGAACGCATCCAGCGAGTCCTCAAGCCGTTCGAAGGTCGCGAGACCGGGCCGATGCAGCCGGGTGTCAGCGCCGACGATCTGGTGTCGTTGTGGGATTACCTGCGCGACAACTTCCGTAACTCGGTGAAAAAACTCGAGCACCTGTATTGGCCGAAAGCCTTGCAGCTCGCGCCACGCCTGAACTTCCAGGAACGTGCCGAGCTGTTCGCCATTCTTTGGGGTGAGCAAAGCGAGCTGACGCGTGTGTATCAGCAACTGGCCGGCGCGCTGCACAAGCTGGGCCTGCCCGAGACCGTATTCGCGCCGTTGAAGGCCTTGGTGAGTTTCGAAAACGACACTTACAGCCAGCGCGACAGCATCATGAACGTCGACATCCTCGAGCGCTTCGGCAGCCCGCGGGACTTGCCGATCGACGTGCGGCCACGCATCGACGGTCGCCTGCAAAACAGCCAGGGCATTCCTGTCGCGCAACTAGCGGCACTCACGGCGGAAATGACGTTCTGCCTGATCGAAGCCCCGGCCGACGACATCGTCAACCAGGTCGATCTGCTCGACTTCCCCGGCTATCGCGGACGCAAGAAGCTGCACGAGATCGCCAACTCCAGCGACCCGGAATCCGCCACCAAGGACAACTCCGTCTCGCAGCTGATTCTGCGCGGCAAGGTCGCGTACCTGTTTGAGCGCTACACCGACAATCAGGAAATGAACGCGCTGGTGGTGTGCACCGGCTCGACCAAACAAAGCGACGTCAACGACGTTGGCCCGGTGCTGACGCGCTGGATCGAAAAAACCCAGGGCGCCGACGCGGCCGCTCGCAGCAAACGCGACACTGGTCTGATCTGGGCGTTGACCATGCTCGACCTGCGCATCACCAACTCCCTGAGCCTGACACCCGATCAGTACGACGAGAGCTGGAACGGCATGGTCAAGCTGACCATGCTGGAGCGCTTCGGCAGCCTGAGCTGGATGAACGACTGGGCCGGCACGCCATTCCAGAACACCTTCCTGGTGCGTAAACCGCGCATGGACGCGGCATTCATCGTCCAGGACGCCAGCGGCGCCGAAACCGGGATCAACGCCAGTTACCAGGAACGCGTCGATGCGCTGGGCGAAAGCTTTGCGAGCAACGCGCTGGTGTGCAAACACGTCAACAATCCTGCCAACACCTGGAAAGAAATGCTGCGCAACGATGACGGTGGCATCAGTCACTTCAGCGGCAGTTTCAAGGGCGTGGCCAATATCGAATTCAAACTGCAGCGCATCCGCGAGCAGCTGGACGAATGCCTTGAAGGCCTGACCACGCACGGTCTGAGCACCTGGTATCACGCCGACGGTGACGGTGCCGCCGCTGCCAAGAAAGCCCAGGCGCAGATGATTCTGTCGACCCTGGGCCGTCGCCCGGCGGTGCTGGGCGAACTCATCGATCAACTCGACATGCCGAGCGAAGAGGTGCGCGACCTGTACCTCAGCGGCGTGTACGAAACCGATGACGAGCCAGCGGTCAGCGATGAGCCGGTCGCCCTGACACCGAGCCAGAGCCTGTACGGCAACGACGCCGGTTTCGATTTCGATTTCGGCGATGACGCCAGCCCCGACAGCACACCGGCCAGCAGCAAGCCCCACACGCCGGTCCCGGAACTGCAAAGCAACGAACACCGTTTTGCCAAAGCGGCCTTCAAGGCCTGGGTCGCGCACTTGCGCGAACTGACCACCCGGCAAAGCCTGCTCAACCTGCTGGGACTGGAAAAGGCTTTGCTCGAAGCGGTGGTCGACGAGCTGATCACTGCCGGTTATCGCCAGGATTTGCCGGGGCAACTGAGCCGCGCCGTCCTCAAGCGTGCCCAGAGCGGTGCGCGTCGCGATCAACTGGTCGAGCGCCAGGTACTGGAAGTACAACGCGTGCTGCGCGATTTCGTGTCCTGGTTCGGCTACCTCCAGAAACCCGTGAGCGAACGCCCACCTAGCCGGACCGGTGCCAAAGCGCCCTTGTTCTCGTTCTATACCGACATCGGTCCGGGACAAGTGCCGGAGTTGCCGCCGCAACCGGCGAACCAGGCGCAACGGTATCTCGGCGACTGGCTTTCGGGCCTGGCCTGTATCACGCAGGACAATGCCGGCCATGGTGCCGGTCGCGAAATCACCCCTGAACAGAACGAACGGCTGGGCCAAGTGCTCACAGCCTTCGCAGCGAGATAAGCAATGCCAATTCGTGTCGACCTGCTCGCCTTAGAGCCCAATGTGCCTGGCCGGGCCTGCCTTACTGTGAAGAAATGGCAGGGTGGCGAAGAACAGCTGGAATTCTCCATTCAGCGTAACCAGGACGGTTTCTACCTCCAGGACCAACAGGCCTGGAGCAACAACCCTTTCTGGTTCAAGGTTTCGCGCTTCACTGTCGCCGCCAGTGGCGAAGCTCTTGAAGCCCAGGTCGGCCCGGAAGTGGTCGACCCGTTGCTGGAAGGCAGCGCCAACTCGCAATTCCAGATCGAACTGCGCGAGCAGAGCCTGGGGCATGCCGACAAAGGCGTGGTCCGGCCAGGCGTCGGGCTGTTGCCGTCCACGGCGGGTGGTCAGACGCGCTCGACGTATGGCGGCGCAGATTTGACCGCGCCAGCTGCACCGGCACCTGAGATTCCGGAAATCCCGGAACTGCCGGAATTGATCTTGCCCACCGCCGAGCCAGAAATCGAACTGGAATCGGTGCCCAACGAACGCGAATACACGCCTGCTCCGCCACCGGTGAAGAAGAGCAACAAAGGCCTGCTCGGCCTCGCGCTTGTGTTGGTATTGCTGCTGGCAGCAGCGGCCGGGTTCTGGTTCTACAAACGCACGCCGGCGCCTGCCCCGACGGTCGCGGCCGCCGCACCGGCCGGTGCCGACGCACAAGCCTGCACGCTGGAAAGCATGAACAGCCTGCCCGAGCTGACCTTCGTCCAGACCTGCATCAAGGCGGCACCCGACAGCGCCAAGCTGCTGGAAATCATCAACGAAGCCAAGGCCGGCAAACACTGCGGTGTCGCCCAGCGCCTGTACGCCAACCGTGCCCAGGCCGGTGACGCACTGATCGCCAACGCCTATGCCCGCGAATACGACCCGAAATACCTGAAGGCCAGCGAGTGCTTCCCGGTAGCGGATAACGCCACCGCGGCCTACTGGTACGAAACGATCCTCACCCAGGACCCGAACAACGCCGAAGCCAAGCAGCGTTTCGAGGAGTTGCAGAAGTGATGCGTTCACCCGTGAGTCGTTTCCTGCTGAGCAGCGCTGCGTTGTTGGCGCTGTGCATCAGCCCGTTGTCCCAGGCTGATGACAAACCGCTGATCCAGGCCGGTAAAAAGACCTTGTTCCAACGTGTGCTGACCACCCCAGGCTGCAAGATCAGCCCGACGGCGGGGGGTGCCGCAGGCGAGGCGCAACCCGTGTTCAGCCGTTTCTACGTGTACGAACGTGCCCAGGCGGCGAACGCCGAGTGGCTGAAAGTCGGCCCCGACAGTTATGGCAAAACCATTGGCTGGCTGCCTGCAAGCTGCACCACCGACTGGAAAATGCAGCTGACCCTGGCCTTCACCAACCCGGCCAACCGCGACCGGCTGCTGTTCTTCAAGGAACGCACCACGGTCGAAGGCATTCTCAATGCACCGGACCCGGTGAGCAAAGTCGCCCCGCTGCGCGCCACGTTGAAAAAGGGCAAGCAAGCACCCGGCGTGCTGGCCGAAGAACCTGAATACTTCGTCGACCTGCAAAAGCAGTTCTACCTGTTGCCCGTGCTCAGCGGCGAAGAAGTCATGACCGAAGCGGGCTTTCGCACGCGCCTGCTCAATGTCGCATCGGTCAGCAAGCCCGACGAAAAAGACACCAAGGGCGCGGCCGGCAAAAATGCGTCCGGCGGCAAAGAGGCCGAAGACAAGGCCGCCAGCCAACTGAAGGAATTCAGCGCGGCGGTGGTGTTTGTCATCGACTCGACGATTTCGATGGACCCGTACATCGACCGTACCCGCGAAGCGATCCGCAAGGTTTATCAGCAGATCGAATCGCAGAACCTCGGCAAGCAGGTCAAGTTCGGCATGGTGGCTTTCCGTTCCAATACCCAGGCGGTGCCGGGCCTGGAATACACCACCAAGATGTACGCCGACCCTACCAAGGTGAAAGACAGCGCCGACTTTTTCGCCAAGATCGCCGACCTCAAACAGGCCAAAGTGTCGAGCAGCAGCTTCGATGAGGATGCCTTTGCCGGCGTCATGGAGAGTATCGACAAGGTCGACTGGAGCCAATTCGGTGCGCGCTACGTGGTGTTGATCACCGACGCGGGCGCCATCGAAGGTGACGACAAACTGTCGAAGACCGGTTTGAGCGCTGCACAGGTGCGCATTGAAGCGGCCAACCCGGGCGTGGCGATTTACACCTTGCACTTGAAAACCCCGGCCGGGGTCAAGGATCACGCCAAGGCCGAGGCGCAGTACCAGAACCTGTCGACTTACCCAGGCACCAACACCTCGCTGTACTACCCGGTGAATGCGGGTGATGTGCAGGAGTTCGGGCGCAAGGTCGACGCACTGGCCACCGCGATCACTACACAGGTGAAAGCCGCCTACATGGGCGAAGACGCCATCGGCAGCGCGGCGAACGCCAAGCAGGACCCGGCCGAGAAGAAAATGCTCGAGGACGCCGCACTGATCGGCCACGCCATGCAACTGGCCTATCTGGGCGAGAAGAACAACAGCAAGTCCCCGCCGGTGTTCAAGGCGTGGATCACCGACCGTGACCTGATCAAGCAGAACATCCCCACCACCGACGTGCGGGTGTTGCTGACCAAGTCACAGCTCAGCGACTTGAGCGACGTGATGAAGAAAATTCTCGACGCTGCCAACGAAGGCTTGATTTCGCCGACGGAAATGTTCGACCGCCTGCGCTCGGTGGCCGCGACCATGGGCGCCGATCCGAACCAGCTCAAGCAGAACAACAACGCCAAACTGGCGGACATGGGCGTGCTCGGCGAGTACATCGAAGACCTGCCGTACCAGAGCGAAGTGCTGAACCTGGATGAAGAGACCTGGAAGAGCTGGGACGGTCTGGCGCAGGAGAAATTCATCCGTACGCTCAACACCAAACTGCGGCACTACCAGCGTTACAACGCTGACGTCGACCGTTGGGTGGCGTTGGCCAAGGACAGCGATGCGCGGGACAACGTGTACCCGGTGCCTCTGGAAATGATGCCTTAACGAGACGCCCATGCTCGATATCAGGAACCTGCTGGTGCGCCGTGGTGAAGGCGCGCTGGCCCATCACGTGCGCCTGCCGCACTTGCAGATCGGCGGCGGGGAAATCCTCGCCATCACCGGCGAGAGCGGCAGCGGCAAAAGCACATTGCTTGAGGCCATCGGCCTGCTGCTGGCACCGGTCGAGCTTGAGCGCTTTCGCTTGGGCGCAACGCAGGATCAGGACATCGCCCGACTGCTTGCCACGGATGATCAACCGGCTTTGGCGGCGGTGCGTTCGCGGCATCTGGGGTTCATTTTGCAAAGTGGCGGCCTGCTGCCGTTTCTGAGCGTGCGCGACAACATCAGCCTGCCGCGCCGTTTGCTCGGCATGTCGGCACACAGCGCGCACATCGACCACGCGGTTGAGGTATTGCGTCTGCAAGGACTGCTGGATAAAAAGCCGCAGGCGCTGTCGATCGGCGAACGCCAGCGCGTGGCCTGCGTTCGCGCCATTGCCCATGAACCGCTGCTGCTGTTAGCGGACGAACCGACCGCCGCGCTCGACCCGCACAGCGCCCGGCGCCTGTTTGAATTGCTGCTGAGCCTGGTGTCGAGCATGGGCCTGAGTGCGCTCGTGGTATCCCATGACTGGGCCTTGTTGAAGGATTTCGGCTTGCCGCGACTCGGCGCTATCAGCCGCCAGGGAGAGACTCTGTTTGAACCGATGGACTGACCGACTGCGCCTGCTGGGCACCCTGGCCCTGCAAGACCTGTGGCACGACCGCAAGGTGTCGCTGTGCATCGCTGCGTCATTGGTGGCGGTGATCGCGCCGTTGCTGTTGCTGTTCGGCCTCAAGCACGGGGTGGTCAGCCAGTTGCAGGACGAACTGCTGCGCGACCCGCGTAACCTCGAAGTGAAGATGCTCAGCAACGGCAACTACGACAGTGCCTGGATCGAGCGTCTGCGCCAGCGTCCCGAGACCGGTTTTGCCCTCGGCCAGACACGCTCGCTCAACACCCAGGCGGATTTGCTGATCGGCATGCAACGCTTCGTCGAAGGCGCAGAAATCATCGCCACCGAACCCGGCGACCCGCAACTGAACCTGCCGGAACTCAACCCCACCGGCGATCAAGTGATCCTCAGTGCCCGCGCCGCGCAACGCTTGCAGGCCAAGGTCGGCGATCGCGTGCAACTGCGCGTGCTGCGCCGTCTGGAAGGCGTGAATGAGCGCGGCGAGATGTCGCTGAGCGTGCTGGCGATTCTCGATGGTGCCCGTTTCGGCCGCGCCGCCGGGTTTGTCGCCCCGCCGTTGCTGCTGGACCTGGAGCGCTTTCGCGATGGCTATCAGGTCAGTGCGTTCGGCATCACCACCGGCAAGCCTCTGGGTGATCTGCAACCGCTGTATGCCCGCGCTCGCGTGTATGCACACGACATCGACCAAGTGGCGCCGCTGGAGCGCTGGCTCAACGAACAACACATCGAGACGTCGAGCCGACTGGCCGACATCGACAACGTCAAAGCCATCAACCATGTGCTGGGGCTGATCTTCGGTGTTATTGCCCTGGCGGCATTGATTGGCTGTGTGGCGTCGATGGTCGGCGCGTTCCTGGCCAACATCGACCGCAAGCGCAAAAGCCTCGCGGTCCTGCGCCTGTTGGGGTTCAAGCGCACGGCGGTCGCCGGTTTCGTGGTCGTGCAAGCGCTGTTGCTGAGCCTGGCCGGCTACCTCGGCGGATTGGGGTTTTACGCTGTCGGCAGTCATCTGTTCGACTACTTGCTCGGCAGCAGCCAGGCCACCGGCACCTTTGTCTGCCACATCACACTCTGGCATGGCCTCGCCGCCCTGCTTCTGACCTTTCTGGTCGCTACACTGGTGGCCGTGATCGGCGCCGTGCGCGCCATCAGCATCCAACCTGCGGAGAGTCTGCGTGAGCTATAAACGTTTTGGCTTGCTGTTGCCCCTGAGCCTGGGCTACTTGCTCGACGCTTCGGCGGCGGGCTGGGAAGAGAAGTATTACAACCCGATGCCCGAAGCCAGCGACGTCGTGTTGCCGATGCCGTGCGAAGGCTCGATGGTGTTTCGCAAGGTGTTCATTCCGGTCACCGGACCGCTCGACGACTACCCGATCAACATCGGTCAGGACGGCGCGGAATACGGCTATGTCGAACAGACTCGACCGACGTTTATCGCCGGCAGTTTCACCGGCGCCAAGAACGACAAATCCCGCTACTACCTGATGGCCAAGTACGAGATGAGTCAGTTGCAGTACGCCGCCCTGACCGATGAAACCTGCCCCACCGCAGCGACCAAGATGCGCCTGCCGCAAGTGGCCGTGAGCTGGGTGCAAGCCGTCGAAGCGGCTGACAAGTACAACCTGTGGCTGCGCAAGAACGCCGCCGGCAAGCTGCCGAAAGAAGACGGCGCCCTGGGCTTCCTGCGTTTGCCGACGGAAGTCGAGTGGGAGTTCGCCGCGCGCGGTGGCCTGGAAGTCGGTGCGGCGGAATTCCGCGATACACGCTACCCGATGCCCGACGGCATCAACGCTTACGAGTGGTTTGCCGGGGCGCAATCGTCCAACGGCAAATTGCAGTTGTCCGGCCTGCAAAAGCCCAATCCGCTGGGCCTTCACGACATGCTCGGCAACGTTGACGAAATGATGTTCGAGCCGTTTCGCCTGAACAAACTCGACCGCCAGCATGGCCAGGCCGGTGGCTACGTCGTGCGCGGCGGCAATTACCTGACCGCCCAGGCCGACCTGCGCACCGCGTTGCGCAAGGAAGAGCCGTACTACAACGCCGAAGGCCAGGTAAAAAACAAGACCACCGGCCTGCGCCTGGTATTGGTCTCGCCGACCCTGACCTCTCGCGAACGCGTGGCCAGCATCGAAAACAGCTGGAAGAAACTCGGCACCGGCAGCAAGGAAACCGAATCCGCCGACAAAGGCACGGTTCAGTCGCTGAACACGCTGGCCTCGGGTGTTGAAGACAAAGCGCTCAAGGAAAAGCTCCAGGCCCTGGAAAACCAGCTGCGCGCCAGCAACCAGCAGCAGGAAGAAACCCGCGACCAGGCGATTCGCGCCAGCCTCAATCTGGGTGCGTTCCTGTGCACCAAGATGCTCGACGACGGCCAGTACGTGGATTTCCTGCAGAAAAACTACAAGCTCAATTGCGAAGCCGCCGAAAAAGACGCCAGTTGCGACATGCGCAAGGGCAAGCTCGACGAGCAGAAGGATCGCCTGCACAAACTCAGCCGTTACTACGCCAGCAGCCTGGTGGAGTCGGCGACGTTGTACGGTCAGCCGCTGCTCGAGGCACAGGTTCCGGTGATGGAAGAAATCATTACTCGCAACAAACAGCTTCAGGACCTCAAACCCTACTTGCGCACGCACTGGGCGAATCAGAAGACCTTCCTGCAAAAACAGAAGATCGACACTGAGGCCTGGCTGACCAGCTGCAAGACCGTCACTCAATAACAACACGTCAACACCGTCATCGAGGAGTTTCACCATGTCGCGCAGCCTTTGGACTCGCTTCAAACTACAGATCGCATTCGTCGTTGCCGGCAGCCTGTTGCTGACTGGTTGCGCCAACACCGGCAGTTCGATGCTCGGCGGCAGCGACGGCGCAGACCCGCGTCTGACCCAGGGCAATGACGCGGAGTTCTTCAGCAAGTCCGGTTACCAGGCCTGCGCCGTCGGCGCCGGTGTCGGCATCCTCGGTTGCGCGCTGTCCAACAGCAGCAACAAGGCGGTCTGCGCCATCGCCGCCGGTATTACCGCGTGTGGCGTGGCCATGGGCGCGAACTATTATCTGGATCAACGTCGCAGCGAATACGCCGACACCTCCACCCGTCTGGCGAAGATGAACAGCGAAGTCGAGCAAGACACGCGCAATGTGATTGCCCGCACCGAGACCGCTCAGCAAGTGATCAAGGATGACCAGGCGCGTATCGCCAGGATCAAACAGGACATCGCCAGCAAAAAGGTCGACAAGACCAAAGCCCAGACGCAAATCGCCGAGATCGACAACAACATCGCAATCTTGCGCAAAGACCTCAGCAACATGCGCAAAAAAGTCACCGAGTACAGCAAAGTGGCCGATGCCGAACGCGCCCAAGGCTCCAGCGCCGAGATGAAGCAGGTGGATGTGAGCATTCTGAAAATGAACGAGAAAGTCGCTGCCTTGCAGAAGGAAGTCGACGGTCTCTACAGCCAGCGCTCCGCAATCACTCTGGGTTAAGCACATGACGTTACGACAACTGGCGGTCCTGACCGCCGTCCTCGCCTTGAGCGGTTGCGCGACCCAGCCGGGCGAATGCGATGCGACCAATCGCGACAGCAGCATGCTGACCAAGATGAACTGCGACTACTCTGGTGGTTACAGCGATCAGGTCAAACAAAAGGAACAGGCCCTGGCCGAGTCCCGCCAGCAAAACGCGATGTTCCGTCAGGTGTACGAGAACATTCAGGCCCAGCAGCTCAGCACCAAAACCGATTTGGCCAGCCAGCAGAAATCCCAGGCTGAACTGAACCAGTCGCTGGGCAAGTTGCTGACCTCACTGAAGGCGCGCCATGGCAATGAAAGCCAGGTGCAAAAGCAGATCGCCGGGCTCGAACAGCAGCTCAAGGACTCGCAGACTGCACCGGTGGCCAAGCCTTCAAAGGCGGCCCTGGCCGCCAAGCAGGAACAACTGAAGGCGCTGCAGAAAAAGGTCAATCAACTGCAATTCAGCCTCGGTTACGAAGAGTAACTTTTCACCCGCAGGCCTCCCGCCGGAGGCCTGCAGCCTTTTCAGGAATCGACGTCATGCAGCGGGTCATCAGGGATGCGCAAGCCACACCAGAGGGGATGAGTGCGCTGCAAGCCAAAGTCGCCCTCATCCAGAAACACTTTCCGCCGACCGTCTCCAGCCTCTTCGCCATCCCGCGAATGGGCAGCGGCGAGGTGCTGGAATGGTGGACCGAACTGGGTGGCCAACCCACGCCCTATGCCGACCTCAACGAGGACGCTCAACGGCGATTGCTGGAAACCTATGAAGTGCGTCAGACGTCCCTTGGACAGTTGGCGGACGAACTGCAAAAACGCGGTCAGCCCACGGAAGCGGATGACCTGCGCAGCCTGCTCGGCGCGCCCGAGCTGGACAAACTCTACAGCCTCAACGGTGAGCCGTTGGTGGTGCGCTGGAACCAGCGCCCGCCAAAACCGGTGGTGCCGCCGGTGGTTCCGCTGGCTCCGGTGGCCGCCGTGGCGCCTTCGCGCCGTGGATGGTGGATCGCCGCGGCACTGCTGGCGCTGCTGTTGTTGCTCCTGGCGCTCTGGGCTTACTGGTGGTTTATGCACCGGGAAAAAGTTGTCCCGGTCGAACCGGTCGCCCCGGTGGTGACACCGATCGAGAAACCGGTTGAGCCTGTTCCCGAGCCGGTAGTGGAGCCGGAGCCTGTAGTGGAACCGAAACCGGAACCCGTACCGGTTCCAGAGCCAGAACCAGTGCCCGCCCCCAAACCGGTCCCGCCGCCAAAACCTGTGGTGGCCGCCCCGCCGCCGCCACCACCGCCGCCGCCGGCACCGACGCTGGACAACTTCGCGTGCCGCAAAAAAGCGCCGAACGCCGAGATCCCGCAATTCGTGGTGGTGCTCGACACCTCGGGCTCAATGGATTTGAACATCAGGTCGGTGAAAGCCGACGAGGACTGGTTCTTCGGCAATGAGATGAACAAGTATCTGGACCCGAACCGCACCATGCAGATCTTCGCCAAACCCAGCCGCATGGACGTCGCCAAGGACTCGCTGGCCGGCATGATCAACGGGCTGGACCCGAAGATCGACACGCGCCTCATTACCTTCGCCGGCTGCGAACGCACACCGGACCAGGGCGTGTTCAAGTTTGGCGACCGGCCACGGCTGATCAACGGGATTCGAGGCCTGGTTCCCAACGACGGCACACCGCTGGCCGACAGCCTGGCTTACGCGGCAAGCACCGTCGACGGGCGTAATAACGATGCCGTGATCGTGATGTTCGTCGACGGTGAGGACGGTTGCCAGAAAGACGCTTGCGCGGTGTCCCGCCAAATCGCCAGGGAACAACCACGCCTGCGGGTCAACGTGGTGAAAATCGGTGCCGGTGGCCCGTCACGCTGCATTGCTGAAAACACCGGAGGCCGGGTTTACAACAGCACCAACGCGGCGGAACTGGCCAAGCAGTTGAAACTCGCAACCAAGGAAGTGTCGAGCAACGCCAAGTGTGATTGATTGGCAGATCCGTAATTTGCGGTGACCCCTTCGCGGGCAAGCCTCGCTCCTACAGGTCCAGCGTCGTTCACAAATCAGTGAGACGCCGCTCGTCCTGTAGGAGCGAGGCTTGCCCGCGAAGGCGATTTCAAAGGCGACTCAACGAAACCGGTCAACCTCTTGACGCAATTCCGCCGCCAGGCTCTCCAGCTCTTTGGCGGTCACCGCCAGGTTCGACACCACTTCCCGCTGCTCGCTGTTCGCCAGCGCGATGCTTTGCAGGTTGCTGCTGAGCAGCGTCGCGGTGCTGCTCTGTTCCTGGGTCGCTGTAGTGATCGCGGCGAACTGTTCACCGGCGGAACGGCTTTGCTCATCGATCCGCGCCAGTGCCGAGGCGACATTGGCGTTGCGCGACAAGCCTTCCTGCATCAGGACTTTGCCCTGTTCCATGGTGCTGATGGCATTGCCGGTTTCCTGCTGGATGCTCTGAATCATCCCGGAAATTTCGTCGGTGGCCTGGCGAGTGCGTGAGGCCAGGTTGCGCACTTCATCAGCCACCACCGCAAAACCGCGGCCCTGCTCACCGGCACGCGCCGCTTCGATGGCCGCGTTGAGCGCCAGCAGGTTGGTTTGCTCGGCAATCGAGGTGATCACCCCGACAATGCCGCCGATTTCCTGAGAACGCTGGCCCAAGGTGTTGATCACCGTGGCCGTGCTGTTCAGCGCGCCAGCGATTTGCTCCAGGGACGAGGACGCTTCACCCATCGATGTACGACCGATCTGGGTTTGCTGTGCGTTTTCCTGCGCCAGACGCTGAGTGCTGCCCATGTTGTCGGCAATGTTCAACGAGGTGGCGCTGAACTCTTCCACGGCACCGGCCATGCTGGTGATTTCGCCGGACTGCTGCTCCATGCCTTCATAGGCACCGCCAGACAAACCGGACAAGGCCTGGGCACGGCTGTTGACCTCTTGCGAGGCCCGGCGGATGTGCTCGACCATCGTCGACAACGCCTGACTCATCTGATTGAAGGCACGGGCCAGCTGACCGATCTCGTCGTTGCTCGACACGTCCAGACGCACGCTCAGGTCGCCGGCCCCCAGGGCTTCGGCCTGACGCACCAGATCACCCAGCGGCGCGAGTTTGCTGCGCAGCAGCCAGACTGCCGAGCCGACCGCGATCAACATCGCCAGCAGGCTGCCAATCGCCAGTTGAATGCCGACACTCCAGGTCACCGCGCTGATTTCGTCTTGCGGCATGCTCGCCACGACCGACCACGGGCCGTCCTGGAACGGCACGGAAACACTGTAGAAGTCTTCGGACGTGTCGCTCCAGAAACCGCCCTCGCTCGGGGTTTTCGCCAGGGCGGTGATGGCTGGAACGGCTTTATCCAGCGCTTCCACGCCGGCGATCGGTACCAGCCATTTGTTCTGCTCGTCGAGCAACGCCAGGGAACCGGTCTTGCCGATGCGGAATCGCTTGAGGTTTTCGAACTGGGCTTTCTGCGCGTCGGTGTAGTCGAAACCGACATACAGCACGGCAATGACCTTGCCGCCGCTGTCGCGTACCGGGGTGTACTGCGACATGTAGTAACGTTCAAAAAGCAAAGACCGTCCGACGAAACTCTGCCCCGCCATCAAACGGGCGTAAGCCGGGTTCGCATGATCGAGAACAGTGCCAATGGCACGACTACCATCCTGTTTGGTGACGTTGGTACTGACCCGAATGAAGTCCTCGCCGCTGCGCACGAACACCGTGGCGACGCCGGCGGTCATCTGCTTGAACTCGTCCACTTCCTTGAAGTTGTTATTGAGCACTTCGCCGCCCAGTTGCAGGCCCGGAGTCTGGGTGCCCGCCACGTTCACCGGCGCATCCGGGTGCACGCTCAGCCCGCCACTGAAACGCTTTTCGAACAACCCCGCAAGGCGCAGGGTACTTTCACGCAACGTGCCGTGAAACGTACTCAACTGGTCGGCCAGCAACCGCGCCTCACTGGCCAGGTGCTCTTCGCGGGTGGCGAGGTTGGCCGTGTCCAGTGAACGCAGGGCAAACAGGGTACTGCCGCTGATGACAATCGCCAGGATAATGGCGAGCGCAAGGCCAAGCTGTGAGGCAATCCGGGCACGAGGTTGAGACATGACAGCTCCTGGCCGAGCGATCTGATCCTCCTTGATCGGCTACTCAGCAAAATTTCTAATAATGGGGAATTACGTCGAACCTGCACGAAGGTTCCATCTGCAGATTTTCGGCGGCAAACCTGAATACTTGAGTAAATAGCCGGGATATGGCTCAAGGCCGCTATTTCAAGGGCTCTATCGATTCAGCACAAGTGTTCGACGTCCGGCAATTTCATCGCCCGCACTTCGCCTTGCAGAAAATCGCTGAGGCGGCGCAAACGTTCACCTCCTGGGCGGGTTTTCGGCCAGACGAGGTAATAGTTCTCACCACTGGCGACGGCGGTCGGCCACGGCAAACTCAGACGGCCCTGCGCCACATCCTCGGCCACCATCAGCAGATCGCCCATCGACACGCCATACCCCCGGGCGGCGGCGATCATGCCCAGCTCCAGCGTATCGAACACCTGCCCGCCCTTGAGCGACACCTGATCCGTCAGCCCCATGCGTTCCAGCCAGTTGCGCCAGTCACGCCGGTCCGGCGTCGGGTGCAGCAGTTCGGCATGGGCCAGGCGCGCGACGTCCCACGGTTGGTCCTTCAGAAGATTCGGTGCACCGACCGGAATCAGCTCCTCCGGGAACAGCAGACTCGCCTCCCAGTCCGGCGGAAAATGCCCGTTGCTGAGGATCACGGCGCAGTCGAACGGCTCATGGTTGAAGTCCACTGAATCGACGTCCATCCAGGCGCTGGTCAGTTGCACTTCGTTGCCCGGTTGCAGGTGGCGGAAACGGCTGAGCCGCGCCAGCAGCCAGCGCATGGTCAGGGTCGACGGTGCTTTCATGCGCAGGATGTCATCTTCGGCGCGCAAGGTATTGCAGGCCCGCTCAAGAGCGGTGAAGCCTTCGCGAATGCCCGGCAGGATCAGGCGCGCCGACTCGGTCAATTGCAAATTGCGCCCGCTGCGATGAAACAGCCGACAGGCAAAATGCTCTTCAAGCGTACGAATATGCCGACTGACCGCACTCTGCGTAATCGACAACTCTTCAGCGGCACGGGTAAACGAGCTATGCCGCGCCGCCGCTTCAAATGCACGAAGGGCATACAAGGGAGGAAGACGACGAGACATGCGGAAAGCTCCTATGGCGCAATTTCGTCAACTTATCAGAAACTCCCCAGGATGAGTTTTAATCATGCCATCCATCCTTTTTATCCCTTTGTGCAAACCCCGCAGAGCGCCGAGAATCGACGCTTTCCTGTTCTCTTTGATAATCGGGCGTGATGACCATGCAGCATCCAGCACGTATTGAACTCTGGGCCATCCTGCGGCTGGCGGGGCCGTTGATTGCCTCGCAGTTGGCGCACATGCTGATGGTCCTCACCGACACCTTGATGATGGCGCGCCTGAGCCCCGAGGCATTGGCCGGCGGCGGACTCGGCGCGGCGACCTATTCGTTTGTGTCGATCTTTTGCATCGGCGTGATTGCGGCGGTCGGCACGTTGGTGGCGATCCGTCAGGGCGCGGGCGATATCGTTGGCGCGGCACGGCTGACCCAGGCCGGGTTGTGGCTGGCGTGGTTGATGGCTTTGGTCGCCGGGTTGCTGCTGTGGAACCTCAAACCGGTGTTGCTGATGTTTGGCCAGACCGAAACCAACGTCCAGTCAGCCGGGCAGTTCCTGTTGATTTTGCCGTTCGCCTTGCCCGGCTACCTGAGCTTCATGGCCCTGCGCGGTTTCACCAGCGCGATTGGCCGGGCGACGCCGGTGATGGTCATCAGCCTCGGCGGCACGGTGGCCAACTTCGTGCTCAATTATGCGTTGATCACCGGGATGTTCGGCCTGCCGAAAATGGGCCTGGTGGGCATCGGTCTGGTCACGGCAATTGTTGCCAACCTGATGGCCGTGGCGTTGGCGCTGCACATTCGGCGGCACCCGGCGTACGACGCCTATCCATTGCGCCAGGGCTTGTCGCGGCCAAACCGGCAGTACCTGAAGGAGTTGTGGCGCCTGGGTCTGCCGATTGGCGGCACCTACGCAGTGGAAGTCGGGCTGTTTGCCTTTGCCGCGTTGTGCATGGGCACCATGGGCAGTACGCAATTGGGCGCGCACCAGATCGCGCTGCAGATCGTCTCGGTGGCGTTCATGATTCCGGCGGGGCTTTCCTATGCGATCACCATGCGCATCGGCCAGCATTACGGCGCCGGGCAGTTGCTGGACGCGCGGCTTGCCGGGCGGGTCGGGATCGCCTTTGGCGCAGCGGCGATGCTCGGTTTTGCGATGGTCTTCTGGCTGTTGCCGAATCAGTTGATCGGCCTGTTTCTGGACCACAACGACCCGGCCTTCCGCCCGGTCATCGAACTGGCGGTGAGCCTGCTGGCGGTGGCGGCGTGGTTCGAGCTGTTCGACGGCACGCAAACCATCGCCATGGGCTGCATTCGCGGGCTCAAGGACGCCAAGACCACGTTCCTGGTCGGGTTGGGTTGCTATTGGCTGATTGGCGCGCCCGCCGCGTGGTGGATGGCGTTCCATTTGAACTGGGGACCGACGGGTGTCTGGTGGGGCTTGGCGCTGGGCCTGGCGTGCGCGGCGGTGAGCCTGACGCTGGCGTTCGAGTGGAAGATGAAGCGGATGATTCGGCGTGAGCCGTCGTCAGCTCAGCGTTTCGAGATCGCCTAACCCTGTAGGAGCGAGGCTTGCCCGCGAAGGCGTCGTGTCAGTAACAACAATGTCGACTGACTCGACGCCTTCGCGGGCAAGCCTCGCTCCTACAGGGATTCGTCTTTAGCTCACGATCTCTAGCATCGGCTGCTGACTGCTGCCAAAACTCAAATACTCAATCAGCTCCGTCAACGGCAACGGCTTGCTGATCAGATAACCCTGCACCTGATCGCAACCAAACCCGCGCAACAGATCCAGCTGCTCCGGCGTTTCCACGCCCTCGGCGACCACTTCCAGATTAAGGTTGTGCGCGAGATTGATCATCGCGTGCACCAGTTTGCGATTCTCTTCACGCCCTTCCATCCCGCCGACAAAGCTCTTGTCGACCTTCAACAAGGCAATCGGCAGGCTGTTGAGGTGCACGAAGGACGAGAACCCGGTGCCGAAGTCGTCGAGCGAGAAGCGCACGCCCAGGCGCCCGAGGGCATCCATGGTCTGTTTCACCAGATCGCTGCGGCGCATGACCGCCGTTTCGGTCAGTTCGAATTCCAGCCACTGCGCTTCGACGCCACGTTCGGCAATCAGCCGGCTCAGGGTCGACAGCAACTGACTGTCCTGAAACTGCCGGAACGACAGGTTGATCGCCATGTGCAGCGCCGGCAGACCGAGCTCGCGCAACGCCTGCATGTCGCGCAACGCGCGGGAAATCACCCAGTAACCGAGTGGCACGATCAAACCGCTTTGCTCGGCCAGTGGCACGAACTCGCTCGGCGGCAACAACCCACGCTCGGCATGGCGCCAGCGCACCAGGGCTTCGAGGCCGACGATCTGCCCGTCTTCAAGGTTCAGGCGTGGCTGGTAATGAAGTTCCAGCTCATCGCGACGCAACGCCCGGCGCAGCTCGCTTTCGAGGTCGGCCATGCTGCGGGCATTGCGGTTGATGCGTTCGTTGAAGATGTGAAAGGTGCAGCCTTGAGTGCTCTTGGCCTGCTGCATGGCGATGTGCGCGTGCCACATCAACGGATCGGCGCCGGCCTGGGCGCGGGCATGGGCGATGCCCAGGCTGGAACCGATCAACAGGCTTTCGCCGTCGACCCAATAGGGCTCGGCCAACGCTTCGGTGATGCGTTCGGCCATCCATTCGGCGCGTTGCGGCGCGCGGCGGGTGTCGATCAGCAGGGCGAACTCATCGCTGCCCAGCCGCGCCAGTTGATCGCCGGCCTCGAGCTGGCTTTTCAGGCGCGCGACCACTTGCAGGATCAAGCGGTCGCCGGCCTGATGGCCGAGGGCGTCGTTGGCGTGGCGGAAGTTGTCGAGGTCAAGGTGCCCGAGGGCCAGGCCACGGCCGTCGTTTTCCGCCAGTCGCGCGGCCAGCAAGGTCTGGAAGCCCTGGCGGTTGGCGATGCCGGTCAGCGGGTCTTGCTCGGCCAGGCGTTGCAGGGTGTTTTCCAGCACGCCGCGCTCGCGCACATGGCGCAGGCAACGGCGCAACATGCCTGGGTCGAGATGATCGCGCACCAGCCAGTCGCTCACGCCATCGGGCGGCAACAGCGGCTCCTGTTCGAGCAGCAACACCGTTGGCAAACTGCAACGGCCGGGCGCCGGCTGAAGGGCCGGGATCGTCAACAACACCGCGCTGCGGTTGTCATCAAACAGAGCGCTGACCGACTCCCAGCTCGGAGCGCTGATGAGCACGGCCGAGCTCCCCATCGGAGCCAGACACTCGCGCAACAACGCTGCCCACGCTGGCTCTTCGGCCAATAGCAGCAAACGCAAGGGTTCGACAGGCGTAGACAAGCTAGCTCCCTAGACTCTGCAATGATGTAGGCGGCGGGCATTATGCCGTGCCGATAACCAATGACCAACGACATCAGTTATCAAACGAGGCCTTTGTATCCGGAATTACGAACATTAGTCGCAAATTCGTTGCGCATCCTGCGTGAAAGTAACAAAACCGGCAAATATAGATAGCGTGTTGCGTCACAAGTCGGAGAGAGCAGCACAATTCGCTGAGCCTGTTAAAATGCCGGCCCATTTCGTACTGACTCCTGAATTTACGTATGTCCCGACTCAATCCCCGGCAGCAAGAAGCCGTGAGCTACGTCGGCGGCCCTCTTTTGGTGCTCGCCGGTGCAGGCTCCGGCAAGACCAGTGTGATCACGCGCAAAATCGCGCACCTGATCCAGAACTGCGGCATCCGCGCCCAGTACATCGTCGCCATGACCTTTACCAACAAGGCCGCGCGCGAGATGAAGGAACGGGTCGGCACCCTGCTCAAGGGCGGCGAAGGCCGTGGCCTGACGGTGTGCACCTTCCACAACCTGGGCCTCAACATCATCCGCAAGGAACACGTGCGGCTGGGCTACAAACCGGGCTTCTCGATCTTCGACGAGACCGACGTCAAAGCCCTGATGACCGACATCATGCAGAAGGAATACGCGGGCGACGACGGCGTCGACGAGATCAAGAACATGATCGGCTCGTGGAAAAACGACCTGATCCTGCCCGCCGAAGCCCTGGAAAACTCGCGCAATCCCAAGGAACAGACCGCCGCCATCGTCTACACCCACTACCAGCGCACGCTCAAGGCGTTCAACGCGGTGGACTTCGACGACCTGATCCTGCTGCCGGTGAAACTGTTCCAGGAACACGCCGACATCCTCGAAAAGTGGCAGAACAAAGTCCGCTACCTGCTGGTGGACGAATACCAGGACACCAACGCCAGCCAGTATTTGCTGGTGAAGTTGCTGATCGGCACGCGCAACCAGTTCACCGTGGTCGGCGATGACGACCAGTCGATCTACGCCTGGCGCGGCGCGCGCCCGGAAAACCTGATGCTGCTCAAGGACGACTACCCGTCCCTGAAAGTGGTGATGCTGGAGCAGAACTATCGCTCCACCAGCCGCATCCTGCGCTGCGCCAACGTGCTGATCTCGAACAACCCGCACGAATTCGAAAAGCAACTGTGGAGCGAGATGGGTCACGGCGACGAGATCCGCGTGATCCGCTGCCGCAACGAAGACGCCGAAGCCGAGCGCGTGGCCGTGGAATTGCTGACGCTGCACTTGCGCACCGACCGGCCCTACAGCGATTTCGCGATCCTGTATCGCGGTAACTATCAGGCCAAGCTGATCGAGCTGAAGCTGCAACACCACCAGATTCCGTATCGGTTGTCCGGCGGCAACAGCTTTTTCGGACGCCAGGAAGTGAAGGACCTGATGGCCTACTTCCGCCTGATCGTGAACCCGGACGACGACAACGCCTTCCTGCGGGTGATCAACGTGCCACGCCGGGAGATCGGTTCGACGACGCTTGAGAAGCTCGGCAACTACGCCACCGAACGCAAAATCTCGATGTACGCCGCCACCGACGAAATCGGCCTGGGCGAGCATCTGGATGCGCGTTTCACCGATCGCCTGTCGCGCTTCAAGCGTTTCATGGACAAGGTCCGCGAGCAGTGCGCCGGCGAAGACCCGATTTCGGCGTTGCGCAGCATGGTCATGGACATCGACTACGAGAACTGGCTGCGCACCAACAGCTCCAGCGACAAGGCCGCCGACTACCGCATGGGTAACGTCTGGTTCCTGATCGAGGCGTTGAAAAACACCCTGGAGAAAGACGAAGAAGGCGAGATGACCGTCGAGGACGCCATCGGCAAACTCGTCCTGCGCGACATGCTGGAACGTCAGCAGGAAGAGGAAGACGGCGCCGAAGGCGTGCAGATGATGACCCTGCATGCCTCCAAGGGCCTGGAATTCCCTTACGTGTTCATCATGGGCATGGAAGAGGAAATCCTCCCGCACCGCTCCAGCATCGAAGCCGACACCATCGAAGAAGAACGCCGCCTGGCCTACGTTGGCATTACCCGCGCACGCCAGACCCTGGCCTTCACCTTCGCGGCCAAGCGCAAGCAGTACGGCGAGATCATCGACTGCGCGCCCAGCCGCTTCCTCGATGAACTGCCGCCGGACGACCTGGCCTGGGAAGGCACCGACGACACGCCGGTAGAAGTCAAAGCCGTTCGCGGCAATACCGCATTGGCCGATATACGGGCGATGTTAAAGCGCTAGAATTGAGCACTTTTTAACCGACACTTTTTCACAAACTAGGCGCACATGGCGCCAGTAGAGGAACGCTTCATGGAAGCACTGCACCAGAAAATTCGCGAACAAGGCATCGTGCTTTCCGATCAGGTCCTGAAGGTCGACGCCTTTTTGAACCACCAGATCGACCCGGCGCTGATGAAACTGATCGGCGACGAGTTCGCTGCGCTTTTCAAGGACTCGGGCATCACCAAGATCGTCACCATCGAAGCCTCGGGCATCGCTCCGGCGATCATGACCGGACTGAACCTGGGCGTACCGGTGATTTTCGCGCGCAAGCATCAGTCCCTGACCCTGACCGAAAACCTGCTGTCGGCGACCGTTTACTCGTTCACCAAGCAGACCGAAAGCACCGTGGCGATCTCCCCGCGCCACCTGACCAGCAGCGACCGCGTGCTGATCATCGATGACTTTTTGGCCAACGGTAAGGCGTCCCAGGCGCTGATCTCGATCATCAAACAGGCCGGCGCGACCGTGGCCGGTCTGGGTATCGTGATCGAGAAGTCGTTCCAGGGTGGACGTGCGGAACTGGATGCGCAGGGTTATCGCGTTGAATCGCTGGCTCGCGTTAAGTCGCTGGCTGGCGGCGTCGTGACCTTTATCGAATAACCAGCAGCACCGCATTTCCCCTGTGGGAGCCAGCCTGCTGGCGATGGCGTCGTGTCAGTCAAAATCTTCATGCCTGACAGACCGTCATCGCCAGCAGGCTGGCTCCCACAGTTGTTTTGGGTTGGCTGTTATTGCGCGGTGGCCTTGAGGCCGGTGAGCAGCAGCCGCTGAAACAGGTCCTCTTTCAGCCCTTCCGGGTTGGTCAGTTGCATACGCTCCAGATGCTCGGGAAACGCTGCCGGCTCCGGCGCATCCAGCGCCGCCTTGCCCAACTCCAGAATCTCCGTCAGCTTGAACTTGCTCTTCAACCAGTTCAGCGCCCGCAACAAATCCCGCTCATGCGCGGTGAAATCACTCCCCAGCGGATACTCCGGAAACAACTGCGGATGCCGCGCCTGAATCGCCTGTAAACGTTCTGGTCGGTTGTCGGCAAAACGCGGATCGAGACGAAAACTCTTCGGCAGTTTCCCGGCACTCTGCGCCTGCTCGATCAAGCCGGGCTGGAACCGTGAATCGCTGATGTTCAGCAACGCCTCGATCACCGCCGCATCGGTCTTGCCACGCAAATCGGCGATACCGTATTCAGTGACCACGATGTCCCGCAGATGCCGCGGGATCGTGCAATGGCCGTACTCCCAGACGATGTTGGAACTGACCTCCCCGCCCGACTCGCGCCAGCTTCGCAGCAGCAGAATCGAACGCGCGCCCTCCAGCGCATGGCCCTGGGCGACGAAGTTGTATTGCCCGCCGACGCCGCTCAGCACCCGCCCGTCTTCAAGCTGATCGGCCACGCCGGCGCCAAGCAACGTCATGGTGAACACGGTGTTGATGAAGCGCGCATCCAGGCGCTGCAAGCGTTTGAGTTCCTCCTGACCGTACAGCTCGTTGATGTAGCTGATGCGGGTCATGTTGAATTCGAGCCGCTTGCTCTGGGGCAGCTCTCGAAGACGCTCGTAGAAACTGCGCGGCCCCAGGAAGAACCCGCCGTGCACCGAAATGCCGTCGGTTTGCGCCGCTTCATCCAGCGTGCCGGCATTCGCCTGTTGTTGGGTGGGCACATCGGGGTAGACCTTGCGCCGCACGATCCCGGCATCGACCAGCACCAGCAGGCCGTTGACGAACATTTCGCTGCAACCGTAAAGGCCTTTGGCGAACGGTTCCAAACCCCCTTCGCGGTCTATCAACTGCGCCCACTGGCTGAGATTTACGTCGACCAACAACGCCTTGTATCCGTCGTTATCCGCCTGCCGCGCCAGCAACGCCGCCGTCAGCGCGTCGCCCATGGCGCCGATGCCGATTTGCAAGGTGCCGCCATCGCGGACCAGCGCGCTGGCGTGCAGGCCGATGAAATGGTCCTGGAAACCCACCGGCATGTTCGGCGTCGAGAACAGCGTGGTGTTGTCTTTCTCGTCGACCAGCAGGTCGAAAGTGTCGATGCCGATTTCCGCGTCACCGGGCATGTACGGCAAGTCGTTGTGTACCTGGCCCACGAGCAGGACTGTCTCCCCCGCCGCCCTGCGCTTGGCGATCATTGGAAACAGGTCGAGGGTGATGTCCGGGTTGCAGCTCAGGCTCAGGCGATCCGGGTGTTCGGAGTGGCTGGCCACCAGTTGCGCGACCAGGTTCAAACCTGCCGCGTTGATGTCCCGCGCGGCGTGGCTGTAGTTGCTGCTCACGTAGTCCTGCTGGGCGGATTCGCTATGAAGCAGGCTGCCGGGCTGCATGAAAAACTGTTGAATATGGATGTTGGGCGGCAGGTTGTCCTTGCGCAGGCCCGCGAGGAAATCCAGCTCCGGATAATCGCCGAATACCCGTTCGATGAAGGGTTCGAGGAAGCGCTTCTGCAAGCCGTCGCCCAATGCAGGACGGCCCAGGCACAGCGCGGTGTAGATCGTCAGCTTGCGCTCGGGCAATTGCGCAACGCGTTGATACAGCGCGTTGACGAAGTGGTTGGGTTTGCCCAGACCGAGGGGCAGGCCCATGTGGATATGCGCCGGCAACCGCGCCAGCACCTCATCGACCGCTTGCTCGATAGAACACAGCTGCACCATCTGATCCTCCCTTACATTCCATGAATTGGGGTTGGACCGAGCTTGCCGGGTCTTTGCTGTAATGAACAGCCTCGGGCGGTAAATCGCTTTATGCCCACCACCTGTAGGAGCCGGCTTGCTGGCGATGAACGATCACACGGTTTACCAGGTTAACCGTGGCGTCTGGATCGCCAGCAAGCCGGCTCCTACAGGTCCGTGAACAACGGGCACAAAAAAGCCGCCCGGAGGCGGCTTTTTCGCTGACGATGCGGGCGTGTTACAGGCCGGACATCTCTTTGATGGCGCCTTTCAGCTCGTCGTCGGAGCAGTCGGCGCAGGTGCCTTTAGGCGGCATCGCATTGATACCGGTAATGGCTTTGGCCAGGATGCCGTCGAGACCGCCCTGGTGATCGGCGCGTTCTTTCCAGGCAGCCTTGTCGCCGATTTTCGGCGCGCCCAACAGGCCGGTGCCGTGGCAAGCGTTGCAATGTTTTGCAATAACGTCTTTAGGTGCCTTGGCACCGCCACCGCCGCCAGAAGCAGCAGCGACTTCCATCCCCTTGCACTCTTGACCCTGAACACAAACTTGGCCAACTGGATCAAGGCGTTTTGCAATATCGTCATTCGTCGCAGCTTGAGCGCTGACAGCCCAAAGGGCCAATACGGTTGCTGGTGCAGCCAGCATTTTCATAATTAGGTTCACGCGTTCACCCTCAATGGTGGCTAGTCACGCCTACGGCCACGGTTCGCAGGCGGGCGCAAGTATAGCGGTAAGCCCGCCGCACTGAAACAACCCCAAAGTCGAAGGGGTCTTGTTGCGCCGCGGAAAAACCCTTTGGGTGCCGCTGCCGTGCTGGCAGGACGCCTCTTCTCTTAGAAATTCGCTGGCGTGGCTGCGCTGATTAGTCGCGCCGGCGCGTCGAACGGATTACGGAAACGGTGCGGCTTGGTACTTTCAAAGTAGTAGCTATCACCGGCTTCGAGCACAAAAGTTTCCAGCCCGACCACCAGTTCCAGACGCCCTTCCACCAGAATCCCGGTTTCCTCGCCCTCATGGGTGAGCATCTCGTCACCGGTGTCGGCGCCTGGCGGGTAGATTTCATTGAGGAAGGCAATGGCGCGGCTCGGGTGAGCCCGGCCGACCAGTTTCATGGTCACTGCGCCATCGGAAATATCGATCAGCTCGTTAGCCTTGTAGACGATCTGAGTCGGTTTTTCCTGCAGGATCTCTTCGGAAAAGAACTCGACCATCGACATGGGAATCCCGCCCAGAACCTTGCGCAGCGAACTGATCGAGGGGCTGACGCTGTTCTTCTCGATCATCGAAATGGTGCTGTTGGTGACGCCCGCGCGTTTGGCGAGTTCACGCTGCGAAAGACCTTTGAGCTTACGGATGGATTGCAGTCGTTCACCGACGTCCAAGCTTGCGCCTCCAGGATTCAGGTTGTAGGAATATGAGCGTTATCATGGCGACAGCGTTCAGTATTTACAACACTTTGGCCTGAATCCTGTTCGGCGAAGCGACTTCCGGTCCGTGCGGTTCGGGTCAAGCCCCGGAATAGAGCAGCGGAACCCGGCGCAGGTTGCAGAAGATCTGATAGGGAATCGTGTCTGCGGCTTCCGCCACGGTGCTGGCGAGCACGTTTTTGCCCCACAACTCGACGGTCGAACCGAGGCCGGCTTGCGGTACATCGGTCAGATCGATGCACAGCATGTCCATCGACACCCGGCCGATCAACTGGCTGAGCTGCCCGGCGACCATCACCGGCGTACCGGTCGGTGCATGACGCGGATAGCCATCGGCATAACCCATCGCCACCACGCCAACGCGCATCGGCTTCTGGGTGATGAATTTGGCGCCGTAACCGATCGGCTCACCGGCCGGCAGCTCTTGCACGCAAATCACTTTCGATTCCAGGGTCATCACCGGTTGCAGGCGCGAGGCCACGGCGTTGGCTTCTTCGAAAGGCGTGGCGCCGTAGAGCATGATGCCCGGACGCACCCAGTCGCTCGGAATCTGCGGCCAACCGAGCACTGCCGGTGAGTTACGCAGGCTGACCTCGGCCGCCAAGCCCTGACGGGCGGCTTCAAACACCGCCACTTGCTCGGCACTGGCTTGACTGTGCAGCTCATCGGCGCGGGCGAAGTGGCTCATCAGCACCACTTTCGCGACCTTGCCGCTGGCCAGCAGCCGTTGATAGGCCGATTGGTAATCCTTTGGATGCAGACCGACCCGGTGCATGCCCGAATCAAGCTTGAGCCAGACAGTGATCGGCTTGCTCAGCGCGGCTTTTTCGATGGCTTCAAGCTGCCACAGCGAATGCACCACGCACCAGAAATCATGCTCGACGATCAGCGCCAGCTCGTCGGCTTCGAAAAAACCTTCCAGCAACAACACCGGCGCGCGAATGCCGGCAGCGCGCAGTTCCAGCGCTTCTTCGATGCACGCCACGGCAAACCCGTCCGCCTCGGCTTCCAGCGCCTGGGCGCAACGCACCGCGCCATGGCCATAGGCATCCGCCTTGATCACTGCGAGGGCCTTGGCCCCGGTGAGTTCACGGGCGATCCGGTAGTTGTGACGCAGGGCTTGAAGGTCGATCAGGGCACGGGCTGGACGCATGGCGGCAGGGCTTCTAGGCGGTCATGGGAATAAAAACCGGCGCTGGCTGACAGCGTGAACCGCCAACAGCACCGGGAGAGGGATCTTTCTGACAGGCTTACGGCAGAGCGGCTACAACCGACAGCTCGATCAGGATTTCCGGTTCGCACAGCTTCGACTCAACCGTTGCACGGGCCGGTGCGACGCCTTTTGGCAGCCACTTGTCCCACACTGCGTTCATGCCTTCGAAGTGCGCGTCGATGTCTTTCAGGTAAATCGTCACCGACAGCAAATGGTGCTTGTCGGTACCCGCCATATCCAGCAAACACTCGATATTGGCGAGGGTTTCGCGAGTCTGCTGTTCAATCCCGGCGTTCAGGTCGTCGCCGACCTGCCCTGCCAAATACACCGTACCGTTGTGAGCGACGATCTGACTCATGCGCTCATTGGTGAGCTGGCGCTGGATTGCCATGTTTTGCGGGCTCCTGGACTTTGCTGCCATAACGGGAAATATCGAGGCCTTCTGCACTGATCTGCGGCGTTTTCTTCGCCATCAGGTCGGCCAGCAAGCGACCGGAGCCGCACGCCATGGTCCAGCCGAGGGTGCCGTGACCGGTGTTCAGGAACAGGTTGCTGAACGGCGTTGCACCCACAATCGGCGTGCCATCCGGCGTGGTCGGACGCAGACCGGTCCAGAAACTTGCCTGGGCCAGATCGCCGCCCTGAGGATAAAGGTCGTTGACGATCATCTCCAGGGTTTCGCGCCGACGCGGGTTCAGCGACAGGTCAAAACCGGCGATTTCAGCCATGCCACCGACGCGGATGCGGTTGTCGAAACGGGTGATCGCGACCTTGTAGGTCTCGTCGAGAATGGTCGACGTCGGGGCCATCGCCGGGTTGGTGATCGGCACGGTCAGGGAGTAACCCTTGAGCGGGTAAACCGGCGCCTTGATGCCCAGCGGCTTGAGCAGTTGCGGCGAGTAGCTGCCGAGTGCCAATACGTAGCGGTCAGCGGTTTCCAGCTTGCCGTCGATCCACACACCGTTGATGCGATCACCGGCGTAGTCGAGCTTTTGAATGTCTTGGCCGAAGCGGAATTCCACACCCAGTTTCACAGCCATTTCGGCCAGGCGACTGGTGAACATCTGGCAATCGCCGGTCTGGTCGTTCGGCAGGCGCAGGGCACCGGCAAGGATATCGGTCACGCTGGCCAGCGCCGGCTCAACGCGAGCAATGCCGGCACGGTCGAGCAGTTCGAACGGCACGCCGGACTCTTTCAGCACGGCGATGTCTTTCGCGGCGCCGTCGAGTTGAGCCTGGGTGCGGAACAATTGAGTAGTACCGAGGCTGCGGCCTTCGTAGGCAATGCCGGTTTCGGCGCGCAGTTCGTCGAGGCAGTCACGGCTGTACTCGGACAGACGGACCATGCGCTCCTTGTTCACCGCATAACGGCTGGCAGTACAGTTGCGCAGCATCTGCGCCATCCACAGGTATTGGTCGATGTCGGCAGTGGCCTTGATCGCCAGCGGTGCGTGGCGCTGCAACAGCCACTTGATGGCCTTGAGCGGCACACCCGGCGCGGCCCACGGCGAGGCATAACCCGGCGAAACCTGCCCGGCGTTGGCGAAACTGGTCTCCATGGCCGCAGCCGGCTGACGGTCCACCACCACCACTTCGAACCCGGCACGCGCCAGATAATAAGCACTGGTGGTACCGATGACGCCGCTACCCAAGACCATAACGCGCATTTTCATATCCCTCATCGCGGCGTGCCGCTGACGTTTGTAGTACAGACCGTAGATGTGGGCAGTTTAAAAAAGATTAGCCAGTGCATTTCACTATATAAGCACCTATATTTGGCGACAATTCTCGGCAAAAACGCTTTTCACGGAGGCGCATCCCCTATGCGTACCAACACTCAGACCAAACGTGAGCTGGACAAGATCGACCGCAACATCCTGCGGATCCTGCAAGCGGACGGGCGTATCTCCTTCACGGAGCTTGGGGAAAAGGTCGGGCTCTCGACCACGCCCTGCACCGAGCGGGTCCGGCGCCTGGAGCGCGAAGGGATCATCATGGGCTACAACGCCCGGCTGAACCCGCAGCACCTCAAGGGTAGTCTGCTGGTGTTCGTCGAGATCAGCCTCGACTACAAATCCGGCGATACTTTCGAAGAGTTCCGACGCGCGGTGCTGAAACTGCCCCATGTGCTGGAGTGCCATTTGGTGTCAGGGGATTTCGACTACCTGGTGAAGGCGCGGATCTCGGAGATGGCTTCTTATCGCAAGCTGCTGGGCGACATCCTGCTCAAGCTGCCGCATGTGCGCGAATCGAAGAGCTATATCGTGATGGAAGAGGTGAAGGAGAGTTTGAGTCTGCCGATTCCGGATTGAGACTTTGTGGTGCCTGTTCAGCCCCCATCGCTAGCAGGCTAGCTCCCACAGTTGAAATGCATTCCAATGTGGGAGCTAGCCTGCTGGCGATTACAGGCGACTCGGTCTCGACTTAGACGAGCACCTGCCGGGTAGAAGCCATGTACTCATGAATCTGCTTCTCCACCCGCGGATGAATCAGCTCCACCGGCCCCCGCCCATTCGGGCACGGCAATGTCTTGGTGGTGCCGAACAACCGGCAAATCAGCGGTCGCTCGTCATACACCGTGCAGCCGTTGAGCCCCAAGTGCACACAGTTGAGCTCATCCATCGCCGCATCCTGCTCGGCGCGGGTCTTGCGCGGCAGGCGCGACATTTCTTCCGGCGAGGTGGTCACCGGCCCGCAGCAGTCATGGCAGCCGGGCACGCACTCGAACGAGGGGATCTGCTGTCGTAACGTGCGGATTTTCTGACTGTTGCAGCTCATCGAAACGGTGACCCAAAGCGGACTGGAGCGCGATTCTGACGCAAACGCGCCGATCCAGACAGCCACAACCGACCAGTGTTGCCCGCGCCGGAAGGTCCGGCTTATGCTCCGTCAAATTTACTAAACACAAAAATCAGGATGATGCGCATGAATGCCCGTGCTCAGCACACCGCCTCTTATTACGCCGCCAGCAGCCTGCCGCAGCCCGATCACCCGGTGTTGAAAGGCGAGCTGGTAGCCAATGTGTGCGTGGTCGGCGGCGGGTTTTCCGGGCTGAACACCGCGCTTGAGCTGGCAGAGCGTGGCCTGAGCGTGGTGCTGCTCGAAGCGCACAAGATTGGCTGGGGCGCCAGCGGCCGTAATGGTGGGCAACTGATTCGTGGCGTCGGTCATGGGCTCGATCAGTTCGCCAACGTGATCGGCACGGACGGCGTGCGTCAGATGAAGCTCATGGGCCTGGAAGCCGTGGAAATCGTCCGACAGCGCATCGAGCGTTTTCAGATCCCTTGCGACCTGACCTGGGGTTACTGCGATCTCGCCAACAAACCCCGCGACCTGGAAGGTTTCGCCGAAGACGCCGAAGAACTGCGCGACCTCGGCTACCGCTACGAAACCCGATTGCTGCAAGCGCATGAGATGCACAGCGTGGTGGGTTCCAATCGCTACGTCGGCGGCCTGATCGACATGGGTTCGGGCCATTTGCACCCACTGAATCTGGCATTGGGCGAAGCCGCCGCCGCGCAGCAACTGGGCGCCAGACTGTTTGAGCAATCGGCAGTGACCCGCATTGATTACGGCCCGGAGGTGAAGGTCCATACGGCTCAAGGATCGGTTCGCGCAAAAACCCTGGTGCTGGGCTGCAACGCCTACCTCAACCAACTCAACCCCGAACTCAGCGGCAAGGTGTTGCCCGCCGGCAGCTACATCATCGCCACCGAACCCTTGAGCGAAGAACAGGCACATGAACTGCTGCCGCAGAACATGGCCGTATGTGATCAGCGGGTGGCGCTGGATTACTACCGGCTCTCGGCGGATCGTCGCTTGCTGTTTGGCGGTGCGTGCCACTATTCAGGTCGCGACCCCAAGGACATCGCTGCGTACATGCGACCGAAGATGCTTGAGGTGTTCCCGCAACTGGCCGGCGCGAGGATTGATTATCAGTGGGGCGGGATGATCGGCATTGGCGCTAATCGATTGCCGCAGATCGGCCGGCTCAAGGACCAGCCGAACGTGTATTACGCCCAGGCTTATTCAGGTCACGGCGTGAATGCCACGCATCTGGCGGGCAAGTTGCTGGCCGAGGCGATCAGCGGTCAGCAGGGTGGCGGGTTCGATCTGTTTGCCAAAGTGCCGCACATTACTTTCCCCGGCGGGAAGCATTTGCGTTCGCCGTTGTTGGCGTTGGGGATGTTGTGGCATCGGCTTAAAGAGTTGGTCTGAGGGATTTGTGGCGTCAGTGATGACGCCTTCGCGGGCAAGCCTCGCTCCTACAGTTGAACGCGTATCCCTTGTAGGAGCGAGGCTTGCCCGCGAATGGATCTAATGAACACCACAAACCTCAGATCCGCCAGAAAGGCTTGAGCCCCTCATCCCGCGCCTGTTCCCGGCTCAACCCGACATCCCGCAATTGCTCCGGCGTCAGTTCCAGCAACGCCTTGCGCGTGTGCAGACGATGCCAGAACAGACCCCAGCGACTCAGGCCTGACGGTGCGTTGCGCATCAACGCCTCGCGCGTACCGTTGATTTGCCCTGCCGCCAGTTCCTGACTGCGTAACGTCAGCCGCACATCGCTCAAGCCGTTCATTTTGATTGCTCCTGTTTACTTGGGTAGCCAGAGCTTTCATGATGCGCGGACGGCGAAAAGCATTACAGATTCAACCAGCCTGTATTAATTCCATACAGATTTGGCGTTTTAACCTCTGAATTACAATTTTTTGCCTGATCTGTACTGGTCAACCGAATCACTCACACCGAGACTGCGCCATGACCCTTTACGTCAACCTCGCCGAATTGCTCGGCACGCGGATCGAACAGGGCTTCTATCGCCCCGGCGACCGGCTGCCGTCGGTGCGGGCATTGAGCGTCGAACACGGGGTCAGCCTGAGCACGGTGCAGCAGGCCTATCGGGTGCTGGAAGACAGCGGCCTGGCGATGCCGAAACCCAAGTCCGGCTATTTCGTCCCGGCCAGCCGCGACCTGCCGGAACTGCCGGCGATTGGCCGTCCGGCGCAACGTCCTGTGGATATCTCGCAGTGGGACCAGGTGCTGGAACTGATCCGTGCGGTGCCACGCAAAGACGTGGTGCAATTGGGTCGCGGCATGCCGGACATCACCACGCCAACCATGAAACCGTTGCTGCGCAACCTCGCGCGCATCAGCCGACGGCAGGACATGCCCGGCCTGTATTACGACAACATCCACGGCACCCTCGAACTGCGTGAGCAAATCGCCCGCTTGATGCTCGACTCCGGCTGCCAACTGACGGCCAACGACCTGGTGATCACCACCGGCTGCCACGAAGCGCTGTCCACCAGCATCCGCTCCATCTGCGAACCGGGCGACATCGTCGCGGTGGATTCGCCGAGCTTTCATGGCGCCATGCAGACGCTCAAGGGCTTGAACATGAAAGCCCTGGAAATCCCCACCGACCCGCTGACCGGAATCAGCCTCGATGCGCTGGAACTGGCCCTGGAGCAATGGCCGATCAAGGCCATACAGTTGACCCCCAACTGCAACAACCCGTTGGGCTACATCATGCCGGAATCGCGTAAACGCGCGTTGTTGACGCTTGCACAGCGGTTCGACGTGGCGATCATCGAGGACGATGTGTATGGCGAACTGGCCTACAACTACCCGCGACCGCGCACGATCAAATCCTTCGACGAAGACGGCCGCGTCCTGCTCTGCAGTTCCTTCTCCAAAACGCTGGCACCCGGCCTGCGCATCGGCTGGGTTGCACCGGGCCGCTATCTGGAGCGGGTGCTGCACATGAAATACATCAGCACCGGCAGCACAGCGCCGCAACCGCAGATTGCCATCGCCGAATTCCTCAAGGCCGGTCACTTCGAGCCTCATTTGCGGCGGGTGCGCACACAATACCAGCGCAATCGCGACATCATGATCGACTGGGTCAGCCGCTATTTTCCCGCCGGCACCCGCGCCAGTCGGCCGCAAGGCAGCTTCATGCTCTGGGTCGAACTGCCCGATGGCTTCGACACCCTGAAACTGAACCGCGCCCTGCATGAC
This sequence comes from Pseudomonas sp. BF-RE-22, assembly GCF_019956155.1. NCBI lineage: Bacteria > Pseudomonadati > Pseudomonadota > Gammaproteobacteria > Pseudomonadales > Pseudomonadaceae > Pseudomonas > Pseudomonas sp. BF-RE-22. Next base: position 212,165 of record NZ_JAHBDD010000011.1, read on the forward strand.
CAAGGCGTACAGATTGCCGTCGGCAGCATCTTTTCGCCCTCGGGCAAATACCGCAATTGCCTGCGGATGAACTACGCTGCCAAGCCAACACCACAGATCGAAGACGCGGTGCGCAAGGTCGGCGCGGCGGCAATCAAACTGCTGGCGGAAAATGAGAACTTCACTGACTGACCTTTAGCCGAGATCCAGCGTCCATATGTCGACAACTGCCGCCAATCGGACCGATCCCACGTGAGAGTCAGACAGCCCCTACTCGCTCTGCTGCTACTCGCCTCGCTCCTGGGCGGTTGCGCCAGTCTCGATGTTCAACGCGAACCGAGCCAGGCGCTGCCCGCCAGCGACTCGGCATTCGGTCGATCAATCCAGGCCCAGGCCGCGCCCCACGAGGGCAAGTCCGGCTTTCGTCTGCTGTCCAATAGCGGCGAAGCGTTCATGGCCCGTGCCGAGCTGATCCGCAACGCCCAAAGCAGCCTCGACCTGCAGTACTACATCGTCCATGACGGCATCAGCACACGGATGCTGGTGGACGAACTGCTCAAGGCTGCCGACCGTGGCGTACGCGTGAGAATCCTGCTCGACGACACCACCAGCGATGGCCTCGACTGGATCATCGCCACGCTGGCGGCGCACCCGCAGATCCAGATCCGCCTGTTCAACCCGCTGCACCTGGGCCGCAGCACCGGCGTGACGCGGACCATGGGGCGGCTGTTCAATCTGTCGCTGCAACACCGGCGCATGCACAACAAGCTGTGGCTGGCGGACAACAGCGCCGCCATCGTTGGCGGCCGTAACCTGGGGGACGAGTATTTCGATGCCGAGCCCAACCTGAATTTCACCGACATCGACATGCTCGGCGTCGGGCCGGTGGCAGAGCAGCTTGGCCACAGCTTCGACCAGTATTGGAACAGTGCGCTGAGCAAGCCGATCGATGAATTCCTGTCGAGCCGACCGACGCAAAAGGACCTGCAAAACACCCGCACGCGCCTGGAAGAATCACTGGAAGAGACGCGCAAACAGAATCACGCGTTGTATCAGCGGCTGATGACTTACACCACAAACCCGCGCATGGACATCTGGCGCCGGGAGCTGATCTGGGCCTGGAACCAGGCGTTGTGGGACGCACCGAGCAAGGTTTTGTCAGACGGCGAGCCCGATCCTCAATTGCTGCTGACCACGCAACTGGCGCCAGAGCTTAACGGGGTCAGCAAAGAGCTGATCATGATCTCGGCTTACTTCGTACCGGGTCAGCCAGGGCTGGTTTACCTGACCGGTCGCGCCGATGCCGGGGTCTCTGTCAGCCTGCTGACCAACTCGCTGGAAGCCACCGATGTACCGGCGGTGCACGGCGGTTACGCGCCCTATCGCCGGGCGCTGCTGGAACATGGAGTGAAGTTGTACGAATTGCGTCGCCAGCCCGGCGAAGGCGGCGGCAGCGGGCCGCATATTTTCTACAGCAAGCCATACCGGGGTTCCGATTCGAGCCTGCACAGCAAAGCGATGATTTTCGACCAGCAGAAATCCTTCATCGGCTCGTTCAACTTCGACCCGCGCTCGCTGCTGTGGAACACCGAGGTCGGGGTGCTGGTAGACAGCCCCGAACTCGCTGTCTATGTGCGCAAGGCGGCGCTGGAAGGTATGGCGCCGCCTCTGAGTTATGAGGTGAAACTGGAAAACAATCAGATCGTCTGGGTGACCGAAGACGACGGAAAAATGCACACATTGACCGATGAACCGGGAAGCTGGTGGCGCCATTTCAATGGGTGGATGAGCACCGCCGTGGGACTGGAGAAGATGCTCTAACCCACAATAAACACCCCTGTAGGCGCGAGCAGGCTCGCTCCTACAGTTTGGGGTCAGGCAGGCTCTGCAACCGTGCCGAACGCACCTTGGCGCGACAGCAAAATCACCAGGCCGAACGCACCGGCCGCCATCAACAACGGCAATGCGTGCCCGCTAATCCACTGACTACCGGCGCCAGCCGCCAATGGCCCGACCAGGCAACCAATGCCCCATAGCTGCGCAATATGCGCATTGGCCCGCACCAGCGCATCATCGCGATAACGCTCGCCAATCAGGATCAGCGACAAGGTGAACAAGCCCCCGGCACTGGCGCCGAACAGCACCCACAATGGCCAGATCAGCAACGTGTCGATCAGCAATGGAATCGCCAGGCTCGAGATCATCAGCACCACAGCGCAACCGGTGAACAACGTGCGTCGCGACAAGCGATCCGCCAGTGCGCCTATCGGCAATTGCAGCAAGGCATCGCCCACCACCACAGTGCTGACCATCGCCAACGCGATTTCCGTGGTAAAGCCCTGGCGCAGGCAATAGACCGGCAGCAAGGTCAGGATCATCGCCTCGAACGCCGCGAACAGCGCCACGCCCCAAGCAATCGCCGGCAGACCTCGGCAAAAGCCCCACAAGTCGCTGAAAGTCACGCTGCAGGCTTCGCTGGTCGGCGCACCGCTGCGGCCGAGCAGCAGGAACGGTGCCGCCGTCAGCAAACCGACCCCGACCCAGAATCCATAATCGTGTTCGGTACCCAGAACACCCAACAACAAAGGCCCGGCCAGCTGACTCAGCGCATAGCTACTGCCATACAGCGCCACCAACCGGCCGCGCCATTGCTCGACCACCAACTGGTTGATCCAGCTTTCACCCAGGATAAAGACAAGGGTCAGGATCACCCCGATCATCAGCCGCAGCACCAGCCACACCGGATAACTCGGCAACAGCGCCAGCAAACCGATGGACGCCGCCCCGGCCCACAGGCACAAGCGCATCAGATTGGCCGTGCCGAGCCGCGCCGCCAGATGGCTGGAGATCTTCGCCCCCAGCAATACGCCAATCGCCGGCATCGCGGCCATTACGCCGATGGCGAACGAACCGTAACCCCAGCCCTCCAGACGAAACGACACCAGCGGCATGCTGACACCCAGGGCCAGGCCGACACTCAAGACAGACGCCAACACGGCGAAATAAGTCGCCCAACGCATGTTCCACGCTCCTGTGGATATTTTTTGTGCAACACAAAACACTGTGGGAGCGAGCCTGCTCGCGATGACGGAGCAACATTCAACATTTTCGTCGACTGTTACACCGCTATCGCGAGCAGGCTCGCTCCCACAGGGGATCTGCGTCGATCGGGAGGCCTGCTCTGCAGCTGCCTCCCTTTAACGGCTTACAACTTGATCCAGGTCGCCTTCAGCTCGGTGTACTTGTCGAACGCGTGCAGCGATTTGTCACGGCCGTTACCCGACTGCTTGAAGCCGCCAAACGGTGCGGTCATGTCGCCACCGTCGTACTGGTTGACCCACACGCTACCGGCACGCAAGGCCCGGGCGGTCAGGTGTGCCTTCGAGATGTCCTTGGTCCACACGGCTGCGGCCAGGCCGTAAGGCGTGTCGTTGGCAATCGCGACGGCTTCTTCGGCGGTATCGAAAGCAATGACCGACAGCACCGGGCCAAAGATTTCTTCCTGGGCGATTTTCATCGCGTTGCTGACGCCGTCGAAAATCGTCGGCTCAACGTAGGTGCCACCGGTTTCCTGCAGCGTACGCTTGCCGCCAGCAACCAGTTTGGCGCCGTCGGTGTGGCCGGATTCGATGTAGGACAGCACGGTGTTCATCTGCTGAGTGTCCACCAGCGCGCCGACGTTGGTCGCCGGGTCCAGCGGGTTGCCCGGCTTCCAGGCCTTCAAGGCCTCGATTACCAGCGGCAGGAACTGGTCCTTGATCGAACGCTCGACCAGCAGACGCGAACCGGCGGTGCAGACTTCGCCCTGGTTGAAGGCGATGGCGCCCGCAGCCGCTTCCGCAGCTTCCTGCAGGTTCGGGGCATCGGCGAACACGATGTTCGGGCTCTTGCCGCCAGCTTCGAGCCAGACACGCTTCATGTTCGATTCGCCCGAGTAGATCAGCAGTTGCTTGGCGATCTTGGTCGAACCGGTGAACACCAGCGTGTCGACATCGTTGTGCAGGGCCAGGGCCTTGCCGACCGTGTGACCGTAGCCCGGCAGCACGTTCAGTACGCCTTTCGGGATGCCGGCTTCAACGGCCAGCGCCGCGATGCGGATGGCGGTCAGCGGTGATTTTTCGGATGGCTTGAGGATCACCGAGTTACCGGTGGACAGCGCCGGGCCGAGTTTCCAGCAGGCCATCATCAGCGGGAAGTTCCACGGCACGATGGCGCCGACAACGCCAACCGGCTCGCGAGTGACCAGACCCAACTGATCGTGCGGGGTCGCGGCGACTTCGTCGTAGATCTTGTCGATAGCCTCACCGCTCCAGCTCAGGGCTTGCGCCGCGCCGGGAACGTCGATGTACAGGGAATCGCTGATTGGCTTGCCCATGTCCAGGGTTTCAAGCAGGGCCAGCTCTTCGGCGTGCTGTTTCAGCAGGCCGGCGAAACGGATCATGGTGGCTTTGCGTTTGGTCGGGGCCAAACGCGACCAGGCGCCGGAATTGAACGTGGCGCGAGCGTTTTCAACAGCGCGCTGGGCGTCGGCGGCGTCACAGCTGGCAATCTTGCCCAGCAGACGGCCATCGACCGGACTGATGCACTCGAAGGTCTCGCTGGAGACGGCATCGGTGTATTCGCCATTGATGTAGGCACGGCCTTCGATCTTCAGATCGCGAGCCCGTTGTTCCCAATCGGCACGAGTCAGGGTGGTCATTCGAGTGTCCTCCTCTTATTGAATACGAGCGCCCCGCGTTCTTCGCGGACGTCCCCAGGAATTCTGCCCAGCCAGCCTGCAATTCGGCCGAAGGCAACCGTCACCCTAAACCAGTGGCCGGGGTTGTTTCAATATATTTGACATAAGGTCGGTAAACGGCCTTGCGGTGTTCATTTTAATAAACATAGACTTTGGGCTTTCCAGCCATCTTTCCAGCCACTCGCGCCGCAATCACGGGGGATAACAATAATGAGCATCCAGAATATCGTCGATTTTAGCCAAGCCACTACCGAGCCCGAGCGCTACAGGCCGGACCCGGCGAAAATCTTGAAGGGCGACCCCGAGCAAGTCGTTTACAACCACTACAACAGCCCTTGCGGCCAGTTGAATGCCGGTGTGTGGGAAGGCGCCGTCGGCCAGTGGACGGTGAACTTCACCGAACACGAATACTGCGAAATCGTTCAGGGTGTGTCCGTGCTGCGTGACCTCGACGGCAATGCCAAGACGCTGCGCGTGGGTGATCGCTTCGTGATCCCGGCGGGCTTTCGTGGCACCTGGGAAGTGCTGGAGCCGTGCCGCAAGATTTATGTGGCGTTTGAACAGAAGGCCTGAAGATTTGCGTTGTTCGGGCCGGCCCCTTCGCGGGCAAGCCTCGCTCCTACAGTGGATTGCGTCCGCCCTGTAGGAGCGAGCGGTGCGACGATTCGACTTGCCCGCGAAGGGGCCCTAACAGGAAACGTAAAACCTTCAGGCAACAAAAAAGGCCCGTATCTCGCGATACGGGCCTTTTTCGTAAGAGGGAAAAATCAATTACTTGATTTTGCCTTCTTTGTAGATCACGTGCTTGCGAACAACCGGATCAAATTTCTTGATCTCGATTTTGTCCGGAGTAGTGCGCTTGTTCTTGTCGGTAGTGTAGAAGTGACCAGTACCGGCGCTCGAAATCAAACGAATCAATTCACGCATGATTAGCTCCCTTAGATCTTGCCAGCGGCGCGGATTTCGGCCAGCACGACAGTGATGCCACGCTTGTCGATGATACGCATGCCTTTGGCAGATACGCGCAGACGCACGAAACGTTTCTCTTCTTCAACCCAGAAGCGGTGATGCTGCAGGTTCGGCAGGAAACGACGACGGGTTTTGTTGTTTGCGTGGGAAATGTTATTCCCAGTCACCGGACCCTTACCGGTAACTTGACATACTCTCGACATGCCTCAGCCCTCTAAAACCACATGCCCAACCCGGCATGGGTTGGCCGCTTAATCTCTCAGTCATTTGGCGCCAGGCGCCGCGTTTCTTTAGAGGTCTTACCGGCTACACCTACAGTGAAGGAACCGGGCCCCTAGAAAAGAGCGCTGCTTTATACCAGAAAGACTGAGGTGCAACAACATTCCGTGCGCACCGACTTGATAAAAACCCCATTTTTCAGGCTGCGAGCGCCTTGGGTAAAGGCTATCGTCGATAAAGACCGCTCGTCGCAGAAAATCGGCCAACCGGCCAATCCAGGGGTTTTCTCGGCCGGCATTCACCGAAAACGATCGCACATAGTCCCCTTAAAATGAAAAAGGGGATAGTCATTTACAAAAGAGCCCTCTAGGGTAAGCCTTTTCCAGACTGCACTTGCAGATGGGCCTTCGATCTGTAAAGGAATCCGACCATGCGCCTCGCTGCCCTACCGCTGTTGCTCGCCCCGCTTCTACTGAGCCCGCTGGCCCACGCCGCCGCCCTGAGCGTCTGCACCGAGGCCAGCCCGGAAGGGTTCGACGTGGTGCAATACAACTCGCTGACCACCACCAACGCCTCGGCCGACGTGCTGATGAACCGTCTGGTGGACTTCGATACCGCCAGCGGCAAAGTGGTCGCAGGCCTCGCGGACAGTTGGGAAGTCAGCCCGGATGGCCTGACCTACGTGTTCAAGTTGCACCCGCAGGTGAAATTCCACCGCACCGAATACTTCAGCCCGACCCGCGAACTGACCGCCGAAGACGTGAAATTCAGCTTCGAGCGCATGCTCGACCCGGCCAACCCTTGGCACAAAGTGGCGCAGAGCGGCTTCCCGCACGCGCAATCGATGCAATTGCCGGCGCTGATCAAGAAGATCGACGCGCTGGACCCACTGACCGTGCGTTTCACCCTCGATCATCCGGAATCGACGTTCCTACCGACCCTGAGCATGGGCTTCGCCTCGATCTACTCCGCCGAATACGCGGACCAGTTGCTGAAAGCCGGCACCCCGGAGAAGCTCAACAGCCAGCCGATCGGCAGCGGCCCGTTCGTGTTCACGCGTTTTCAGAAGGACGCAACGATCCGCTACAAAGCCAACCCGGATTACTTCCGTGGCAAGCCTTCGGTGGACCCGTTGATCTTCGCCATCACTCCGGACGCCAACGTGCGGTTGCAGAAACTGCGTCGTAACGAGTGCCAGATCGCCCTCTCGCCGAAACCGCTGGACGTACAAGCCGCGCTGAAAGAGCCGACACTGAAAGTCGAAAAGACTGATGCGTTCATGACCGCGTTCGTTGCCATCAACAGCCAGCATCCGCCACTGGACAAGCCTGAAGTGCGCCAGGCGATCAACCTCGCGTTCGACAAGGCCAACTACGTCAAAGCCGTGTTCGAAGACACCGCCGAAGCCGCCAACGGCCCGTATCCGCCAAATACCTGGAGCTACGCCAAAGGCTTGCCGGGCTACGCGCATGACGTTGAAAAAGCCAAGACATTGATGGCCAAGGCCGGCCTGAAAGACGGTTTCCAGACGACGATCTGGACCCGCCCGTCCGGAAGCCTGCTAAACCCCAACCCAAGCCTCGGCGCGCAACTGCTCCAGTCGGACCTGGCGGAAATCGGCATTCAGGCCGAGATACGCGTGATCGAATGGGGCGAAGTGATCCGCCGCGCCAAGGCCGGCGAACACGACCTGCTGTTCATGGGCTGGGCTGGCGACAACGGCGACCCGGACAACTTCCTGACGCCGCAGTTCTCCTGCGCGGCGGTCAAGTCCGGCACCAACTTCGCCCGTTACTGCAACCAGGACCTGGACAAGCTGATCAGTGCCGGCAAGACCACCTCCGAGCAAGGTGTACGCACCAAGCTCTATGAGCAGGCTCAGGCGCAGATCCAGCAGCAGGCGCTGTGGTTGCCGCTGGCCCACCCGACCGCCTTCGCGCTGATGCGCAAGGAAGTCGAGGGGTATGCGGTGAGCCCGTTTGGCCGCCAGGACTACTCCAAGGTCAACCTGAAGTAACACCACAAACCCTTGTAGGAGCCGGCTTGCTGCGGGCGGCGTTCCGACGATGGCATCACCGCGGTCAATCAGCCACACCGCGTTGTCCGGATCGCCAGCAAGCCGGCTCCTACAGAGTCCCGTTACATCCACCCATACTCAGCCATCGACAGCGGATCACCGTCGCCGATGATGAAATGGTCGAGTATCCGCACATCGATCAAGTCCAGCGCCTCTTGCAGGCGCTTTGTCAGCTTTCGGTCGGCATGACTAGGGTCGGGATTGCCTGAGGGATGGTTGTGGCAAAGGATCAAAGCTGCGGCGTTGTGAGCCAAAGCGCGCTTGACCACCTGACGCGGATAAACGCTGGTGCAGTCGATAGAGCCGCGAAACAGTGATTCAAACGCCAGCACTCGATGTTTCGAATCGAGAAACAGACAACCAAATACTTCATGAGGCTCATGTCGCAGCATCGACTTGAGGTAATCACGCACCATCAGCGGATTCTCCAACACGGAGCTGTGGCGCAAGCGCTCAGCCAGATGCCGACGGGCCATTTCCAACACTGCCTGCAACTGCGCAAACTTTGCCGGCCCGAGCCCCAACTGTCCGCTGAATGCCTTTAGATCGGCCTCCAGCAAGGCGCGCAGGCTGCCAAATTGACTCAACAAATGTCGCGCCAGATCCACTGCGCTTTTACCCGACACGCCGGTCCGTAAAAAAATCGCCAACAGCTCAGCGTCCGAAAGACTCGCCGAACCCAACTCCAGTAACCTCTCCCGCGGCCGCTCGGCCACCGGCCAATCGCGAATACTCATAGCACCTCCCTGTCTGTGGGCGCCGCTGTTCCGTAGCGGTCGCTGTGATATCGTAGCCCATCTTTTTTGTGGGCGATTTCACTCCTGGGGAGGGGGTATCGCTACGCAGTCATCAACGAAATGAAAGGCAGACCTATGCAGCGGCTGTATCGGAAACGCATCGTTCTGGGCGTCGGCGGCGGTATTGCTGCCTACAAGAGCGCCGATCTGGTTCGCCGCCTGATCGATCAGGGCGCCGAAGTGCGCGTGGTCATGACCCGTGGCGGTGCCGAGTTCATCACTCCGCTGACCATGCAGGCCCTGTCCGGGCACCCGGTTCACCTGGACCTGCTGGACCCGGCGGCCGAAGCGGCGATGGGCCACATCGAACTCGCCAAGTGGGCCGACATGGTGCTGATCGCTCCGGCGACCGCGGACCTGATCGCCCGTCTGGCCCAAGGCATCGCCGACGACCTGCTGACCACGCTGGTGCTGGCCACCGACGCCGTGGTCGCCGTCGCTCCGGCGATGAACCAGGCCATGTGGCGCGACCCGGCGACCCAGGCCAACCTGCAAACCCTCGAAAGCCGCAGCATCAAGGCCTTCGGCCCTGCCTCCGGTAGCCAGGCCTGTGGTGACGTTGGCCTGGGCCGCATGCTCGAAGCCGTCGAACTCGCCCAGTGCGCGGCGGACTGCTTCCAGCGTCAGGCGCTGACCGGCAAACACGTGCTGATCACCGCCGGCCCGACCCAGGAAAACATCGACCCGGTGCGCTACATCACCAACCACAGCTCCGGCAAAATGGGTTTTGCCCTGGCCGAAGCCGCCGTTGAAGCAGGCGCCCGCGTGACCCTGATCACCGGCCCGGTGCACCTGCCGACGCCGGATCGCGTCACCCGCATCGACGTGGTCAGCGCCCGCGACATGCTCGCCGCTTGCGAAGCCGCGATCCCTTGCGACCTGTTCATCGCCTCGGCAGCAGTCGCGGACTACCGCCCCGAAGTCGTCGCCCCACAGAAACTCAAGAAAGACCCTACGAACGGCGACGGCTTGCTACTACAAATGGTCCGCAACCCAGACATTCTGGCCACCATCGCCACGCGCCCCGACCGCCCATTCAGTGTCGGTTTCGCCGCTGAAACCGAACACCTGCTCGATTACGCTGCGCGCAAGTTGAAAGACAAGAACCTCGATTTGATCGTCGCCAACGACGTCGCCAACCCGAGCATTGGCTTCAACAGCGAAGAAAACGCCTGCAGCGTGATCGACCGTGAGCTCCACGCCACACTTTTCGCCCAGACCAGCAAGAGCAAGATTGCTCGCCAGCTGATCACTTTTATCGCCGAACGTCTGAACCAGGTTTAATTTACATGCACGCTTTGCAAGCCAAGATCCTCGACCCACGCATCGGTACCGAATTCCCGCTGCCGCAATACGCCACCCCAGGCTCCGCCGGCCTCGACCTGCGCGCCATGCTGGAAAAAGACATCGTGATCAAACCGGGTGAAACCGTGCTGATCCCGACCGGCCTGTCCGTCTACATTGGCGATCCTGGCCTGGCGGCGCTGATTCTGCCGCGCTCCGGCCTGGGCCATAAGCACGGCATCGTGCTGGGCAACCTGGTCGGCCTGATCGACTCCGATTACCAGGGTCCGTTGATGGTTTCGTGCTGGAACCGCGGCCAGACCGATTTCAACATGGTGGTTGGCGAGCGTTTGGCCCAGCTGGTTCTGGTGCCGGTGGTTCAAGCGCACTTCGAGATGGTCGAAGAGTTCGTTGAAACCGAGCGCGGTGCGGGCGGTTTCGGGCATTCCGGCAAGCATTGATTTCTGGTTTTCAGGCTGGGCGCCCTGCCCGGCCTGAAGGGTGCTCTGCATTTTCAGAATGAAAATTGCATAGCCGTCATCTGGAAGGTTTAACACTGGAAAACAAGGCATTGGCTGGCCAAATCCTGGTTGGCGTTGGTGGCATGGCCTTTTCGCACCACGAACTCTCTGCGAAAAACGCCGTCATACCCTTCAGTTCGAACCCGCCGAAGCGTTCTTCGCGCGCAGGTCCAGCCACTTTCGAGATGGAGCATTCCCACAGATGAGCAACCCAGCCCAAGTCGCACCCAAGTTCCCTGACAGCATTTTCCGCGCGTACGACATTCGCGGCACCGTCCCGGAATTCTTGAACGCTGAAACCGCTTACTGGCTCGGTCGCGCCATTGGCGCCCAAAGCCTGGCCCAGGACGAACCGAACGTGTCCGTTGGCCGCGACGGTCGCCTGTCCGGCCCGGAACTGGTCGAGCAACTGATCAAAGGCCTGGCCGAGGCCGGTTGCCACGTCAGTGACGTCGGCCTGGTGCCAACGCCGGCGCTGTACTACGCCGCCAACGTACTGGCCGGCAAATCCGGCGTAATGCTCACCGGCAGCCACAACCCGTCGAACTACAACGGCTTCAAGATCGTCATCGCTGGTGACACCTTGGCCAACGAACAGATCCAGGCCCTGCACGACCGCCTCAAGACCAACAACCTGAGCAGCGGCAAGGGCAGCATCACCAAGGTCGAGATCCTCGACCGCTACAACACCGAAATCGTCCAGGACATCAAACTGTCCCGCCGCCTCAAAGTCGTGGTCGACTGCGGCAACGGCGCAGCCGGCGTGATCGCCCCGCAATTGATCGAAGCGCTGAACTGCGAAGTCATCCCGCTGTTCTGCGAAGTCGACGGCAACTTCCCGAACCACCACCCGGATCCGGGCAAGCCTGAAAACCTTGTCGACCTGATCGCCAAGGTCAAGGAAACCAACGCCGACATCGGCCTGGCCTTCGACGGCGACGGCGACCGCGTTGGCGTAGTGACCAACACCGGCAGCATCGTCTACCCGGACCGCCTGCTGATGCTGTTCGCCCGCGACGTGGTGGCGCGCAATCCGGACGCGGAAATCATCTTCGACGTCAAATGCACCCGTCGCCTGACGCCGCTGATCAAGGAATACGGCGGTCGTCCGCTAATGTGGAAGACCGGTCATTCGTTGATCAAAAAGAAAATGAAACAAACCGGCGCCCTGTTGGCCGGCGAAATGAGTGGGCACATTTTCTTCAAGGAACGCTGGTTCGGTTTCGACGATGGCATTTACAGCGCCGCACGGCTGCTGGAAATCCTCAGCAAGGAAAAATCCACTGCGGAAGAGCTGTTTGCGACCTTCCCGAATGATATTTCTACGCCGGAAATCAATATCCATGTGACCGAAGAGAGCAAATTCAGCATCATTGATGCATTGCACGACGCGAAGTGGGGCGAAGGCGCCGACCTGACCACCATCGACGGCGTGCGAGTCGACTATGCCAAAGGCTGGGGCCTGGTGCGCGCCTCCAACACCACACCGGTGCTGGTGCTGCGCTTCGAGGCCGATGACGAGGCTGAATTGCAACGCATCAAGGACGTTTTCAAAGTCCAGTTGAAGCGTGTTGCACCTGATCTCCAACTACCGTTCTGATTCACCCGGAGCCCTGAATGACCCTCGAACGCGAAGCCGCCGCCAACACCGCCAAGGTCCTGTCCGAAGCGCTGCCTTACATCCGCCGCTATGTCGGCAAGACGCTGGTGATCAAATACGGCGGCAACGCGATGGAAAGCGAGGAGCTGAAAACCGGCTTCGCCCGCGACATCGTGCTGATGAAAGCCGTCGGGATTAACCCGGTGGTGGTTCACGGTGGCGGCCCGCAAATTGGCGATCTGCTCAAGCGACTGTCGATCGAGAGCCACTTTGTCGATGGCATGCGCGTCACCGACGCGGCAACCATGGACGTGGTGGAAATGGTCCTGGGCGGCCAGGTCAACAAAGACATCGTCAACCTGATCAACCGTCATGGCGGCAGCGCCATCGGCCTGACCGGTAAAGACGCCGAGCTGATTCGTGCGAAAAAGCTGACCGTCACCCGCCAGACGCCGGAGATGACCCAACCGGAAATCATCGACATCGGCCACGTCGGTGAAGTGGTCGGTATCAATACCGACTTGCTGAACCTGCTGGTCAAAGGCGACTTCATCCCGGTGATCGCGCCAATCGGCGTCGGTGCCAACGGCGAGTCTTACAACATCAACGCCGACCTGGTGGCCGGCAAGGTGGCCGAAGCGCTGAAAGCCGAGAAGTTGATGCTGCTGACCAACATCGCCGGGTTGATGGACAAGTCGGGCCAGGTCCTGACCGGCCTGAGCACTCAGCAGGTCGACGACCTGATCGCCGACGGCACGATCTACGGCGGCATGCTTCCGAAGATCCGTTGCGCACTGGAAGCGGTTCAGGGAGGCGTGGGCAGCTCGCTGATCATTGATGGTCGCGTGCCGAACGCGATCTTGCTGGAAATCTTCACCGATACCGGCGTGGGTACTTTGATCAGCAATCGCAAGCGTCACTAAGCGATAGCGCATACAAAAAGACCCCGCTCAGCCTGGCTGAACGGGGTCTTTTTTTGCCTGCGCGATCCCTTGTAGGAGCGAGGCTTGCCCGCGAAGGGGTCGTCACATTCAACAGGGATGTGACTGCGAGACCGCCTTCGCGGGCAAGCCTCGCTCCTACAATGTCGGTGTCAGACGCCGAATTGGGCGCGGTAGGCTTCTACGGCTGGCAGGTGCTGCTTGAGCTGCGGGTCATCGGCCAGGAATTCCAGCACCTGATTCAGCGAAACAATGCTGATCACCGGAATGCCGAAATCACGCTCCACTTCCTGGATCGCCGACAACTCGCCGTTGCCACGCTCTTGACGGTTCAGGGCGATGAGCACGCCCGCAGCCTTGGCGCCGTCCTGGGAAGCGATGATCTGCATCACTTCGCGGATCGCGGTGCCAGCGGTGATCACGTCGTCGATAATCAGCACATCGCCGGTCAATGGCGCGCCGACCAGGCTGCCGCCTTCGCCGTGGGCCTTGGCCTCTTTGCGGTTGAAGCACCATGGCAAATCACGGTCGTGATGTTCAGCCAGGGCCACTGCGGTGGTCGCCGCCAAAGGGATGCCTTTGTAGGCCGGGCCAAACAATACGTCGAAGGGAATGCCGCTCTCGACGATGGCCGCCGCGTAGAAACGCCCCAGCTGCGCCAGGGCCGAACCCGAGTTGAACAGGCCGGCATTGAAGAAGTATGGACTGGTACGCCCGGACTTCAGGGTGAACTCACCGAAGCGCAAAACGCCGCGATCGATGGCAAAACGAATGAAATCGCGCTGATACGCTTGCATGAAAAAAACCCCAAATACCACGGATTTAGCTAATTAGGTTGACGCCGTGTATCATACACGCACGCGATTTTTGGGGCCATTTATGCGGATCATCAGTGTGAACGTCAATGGTATTCAGGCTGCAGTGGAGCGAGGTTTGCTCAGTTGGCTGCAAGCACAGAATGCCGACGTCATCTGCCTGCAGGACACCCGCGCCTCCGCCTTTGAACTGGACGATCCAGCCTTCCAACTGGATGGCTACTTCCTTTATGCCTGCGAAGCCGAAGTTCCCGCCCAGGGTGGCGTGGCTTTGTATTCGCGGTTGCAGCCGAAGGCAGTCATCAGCGGTCTCGGTTTCGAGACGGCCGACCGCTACGGGCGCTACCTGCAAGCCGATTTCGACAAGGTCAGCATCGCGACCTTGCTGCTCCCTTCGGGGCAGAACGGCGATGAAGACTTGAACCAGAAGTTCAAGCTAATGGACGACTTCGCCCGTTATCTGGATAAACAGCGACGCAAACGTCGCGAGTACATTTACTGTGGCTCGCTGTACGTGGCGCAACAGAAGCTGGATATCAAGAACTGGCGCGACAGCCAGCAATCCCCGGGCTTCCTGGCACCTGAGCGTGCCTGGATGGACGAGATTGTCGGCAACATGGGTTATGTCGATGCCCTGCGCGAAGTCAGCCGTGAAGGTGATCAGTACAGCTGGTGGCCGGACAATGAGCAGGCTGAGATGCTCAACCTGGGCTGGCGCTTCGATTACCAGATACTGACGCCGGGCCTGCGCCGCTTTGTACGTAGCGCTCGTTTGCCACGTCAGCCACGGTTTTCGCAGCATGCACCGCTGATCGTGGACTACGACTGGACGCTGACCATCTAGACGTCGTTACACAGACACAAAAAAGCCGACAGCAGTGTCGGCTTTTTTGTGGGCGCTGATTCGCTTTCTGTAGGAGCGAGGCTTGCCCGCGAAGAACGATCACGCGGTTTTCCTGACAGACCGAGGCACCTCAATTCGCGGGCAAGCCTCGCTCCTACGGGACCGCGGTGATTATTTGATCAACCGCCAGGTAAACGGATACCGATACGGCACCCCTTCATTGGCCTTCACGCCAGCAATGATCGTCAACACCAACGCACCGATCGCCAGCAACCCAAACAGGAAGAACCCGATGATCAACACCATCAGCAAGAAGCAGATGGCCGAAGCGATGGCGACGGTGATCTGAAAGTTCAGCGCCTCCTTGCCCTGCGCATCGACAAACGGGTCCATCTCGCGCTTCATCTGCCAGAGAATCAGCGGGCCGATCAGCGTGCCGAACGGAATCCAGATCCCCAGCAAGGCGGACAGGTGACAAAACATCGCCCATTGCCGAACTTCTTTGCTCGGGACGGGAAGCAGCTCTTGCTCGTCACTCATGTTGTCCTCCTTGTCTGGGATGGTTCCGGTCAGTCAGCCAGTGCAGCCTTTTGCAGTTCGAAGATTTCGGTCATGCCTTTCTTCGCCAGTTCAAGCATAGCGGTCAACTCTTCAGGCTGGAACGGCGCGCCTTCGGCAGTGCCCTGAACTTCGATGAAGCCGCCAGTGCTGGTCATCACCACGTTCAGGTCGGTCTCGGCAGCCGAGTCTTCCAGGTAGTCGAGGTCGAGCACAGGCTCGCCCTGGTACATGCCCACCGAAACGGCGGCGATCATTTGCTTGAGCGGGTCGCCGCCTTTCAGGCCGCCGCGCTTCTTGATCACTTTCAAGGCATCGACCAGCGCAACCATCGCGCCGGTGATGGACGCGGTGCGAGTGCCGCCGTCAGCCTGGATCACGTCGCAGTCGACGTACAGGGTGACGTCGCCCAGCTTGGACATGTCCAGCGAGGCGCGCAGCGAACGACCGATCAGACGCTGGATTTCCAGGGTGCGGCCGCCTTGCTTGCCGCGGCTCGCTTCACGCTGGTTACGCTCGCCGGTGGCGCGCGGCAGCATGCCGTATTCGGCGGTCAACCAGCCTTGGCCCTGACCTTTGAGGAAACGCGGCACGCCGTTTTCGACGCTGACGGTGCAGATGACTTTGGTATCACCGAATTCGACCAGTACGGATCCCTCGGCGTGTTTGGTGTAGTTGCGGGTAATGCGGATCGAGCGGAGCTGATCGGCAGCGCGACCACTTGGACGTTTCATAGGGAATACCTGTACGGGGGACGGAAAACTGCCGAGCATTATAGAGCCGCGCGCCAATACTGGGCACTTCTAAAAAATCCGCCCGACGATTGAAGGCTCTGGCTTGAGCTTGGAGCAGTGCTTTACCGACGGCCTGCAGCCCTTTGTCACACCGTGTGTTTGGGCGCATCCGCCCCACTGCGCTACAATCCTGCGCCTTTGCTGCCTGTCGGCTTTAATTCACAGATAGCGGGTCCGCGAAACCTTTGGTAACGCATCGACCTGCATTGCGAGGTACCTCCATGGTGCACAGCATGACCGCCTTCGCCCGCGTCGAGAAAGCCGGCGTCCAAGGCACCCTGAGCTGGGAACTGCGCTCGGTCAACAGCCGCTACCTGGAACCGCACTTGCGTCTGCCGGAGTCGTTTCGCGATCTCGAAGGCGCGGTCCGCGAAGCGCTGCGCCAAGGCATCTCTCGAGGCAAACTCGAATGCACCCTGCGCTTCACCGAAGAGAACACCGATAAACCCCTGCAAGTGGATCGCGAGCGCGCCGCGCAATTGGTTGCGGCCGCCGAGACCATCGCCGGCCTGATCAAGAACCCGGCCGCGCTGAACCCGCTGGAAGTCCTGGCCTGGCCCGGCGTGCTGGTGGGCGATGCCACCGACCCGCAAGCCCTGAATGCCGAAGCGCTGGCGCTGTTCAACGAAGGCCTGAAGGAACTCAAGGCTGGCCGCGAGCGCGAAGGCGCGGAGCTGGCACGGTTGATCAACGATCGCCTGACGTCCATTGAAGAAGACGTGGTGACCCTGCGCGAGCTGGTCCCGCAGATGCTCGCCACCCAGCGCCAGAAAGTCCTCGACCGCTTTGCCGACATGAAGGCGGAAATGGACCCGCAGCGTCTGGAGCAGGAAATGGTCATGCTCGCTCAGAAGAGCGACGTCGCCGAAGAACTGGATCGCCTGAGCACTCATATCATCGAAGTTCGCCGGGTACTCAAGTCCGGCGGCGCTGCCGGCCGGCGCCTCGACTTCCTGATGCAGGAGCTCAACCGCGAAGCCAACACACTGGGCTCCAAAGCCTTCGACCCGCGCAGCACTCAGGCGGCGGTCAACCTCAAGGTGTTGATCGAGCAGATGCGCGAACAAGTGCAGAATATTGAGTAAGGCAAACCCGACATGACCCACAGCACCGGCACCCTGTACATCATTTCCGCCCCTTCGGGCGCGGGCAAGAGCAGCCTGGTCAAAGCCCTGACCGACGCTGATGCGGAGATCCGCGTCTCGGTCTCCCACACCACCCGCGCCATGCGCCCCGGTGAAGTGGACGGCGTGAACTATCACTTCGTCGAACGCGGCGAGTTCGTGAAGATGATCGAGCACGGCGATTTCCTCGAGCGCGCCGAAGTATTCGGCAACCTCTACGGCACTTCGCAAAGCCACCTGCAGCAGACCCTGGACGAAGGCCACGACCTGATTCTGGAAATCGACTGGCAAGGCGCCGAGCAAGTGCGCAAGTTGATGCCCCAGGCCCGCTCGATCTTCATTCTGCCGCCGTCCCTGCAGGCCTTGCACCAGCGCCTGACCAATCGCGGCCAGGACAGCGACGAGATCATTGACGGCCGCATGCGTGAAGCCGTCAGCGAGATGAGCCACTACGTTGACTACGACTACCTGATCATCAACGACGATTTCGCCCATGCCCTGCGCGATTTGCAGGCGATTTTCCGTGCCAATCAGCTGCATCAGAAGCGTCAGCAGCAGCGCAACGGCAAACTTTTGGCTGAATTGCTCGGCTAAACAGCTCTTCCCAAAACCGCTGCAAGGGCTTTACATTGGCACTTGCAGCGCGTTGAAGGGCTTGGTCAAAAAATCAGCGCTTCCCTAATCGCTGGTGATTTTTTAAACTGTTGAGTCCGCTCGCCCAACCGGGCAGCGCGCATATTGCATTCGCTCCGAGGAATACCATGGCCCGCGTAACCGTTGAAGACTGCCTAGAACACGTGGAAAACCGCTTTGAGCTGGTCATGCTCTCTACCAAGCGTGCCCGTCAACTGGCCACCGGTGGCAAAGAGCCGCTGGTTCAGTGGGAAAACGACAAGCCTACCGTTGTAGCGCTGCGTGAAATCGCTGAAGGCCTGATGAGCTACGAGTTCATCGCCGAGCAAGAAATCGTCCAGGATGAACCGCTGTTCGCAGCGTTCGAGGACGAGTCCAACGAGGCCGTCTAAGCCTATGCCTGGTCGACGTAGCACGGCGCGGGGTCACAGCGAACGGCAGGAGTCATCATGCCGAGCATAGACGCCCTCGCCGATCGCTTATCGACCTACCTCGGCAAGGACCAGGTCAACCTGGTCCGCCGAGCGTACTTCTACGCCGAACAAGCCCACGACGGCCAACGCCGCCGCAGTGGCGAGGCGTACGTCACGCATCCTCTTGCGGTGGCGAATATTCTTGCCGACATGCACATGGACCATCAGAGTTTGATGGCTGCGATGCTGCATGACGTGATCGAAGACACCGGTATTGCCAAGGAAGCGCTGCAAGCGCAGTTCGGCGAAACCGTGGCCGAACTGGTCGATGGCGTCAGCAAGCTGACCCAGATGAACTTCGAGACCAAGGCCGAAGCACAAGCCGAAAACTTCCAGAAAATGGCCATGGCCATGGCGCGCGACATTCGCGTGATCCTGGTCAAACTCGCCGACCGCCTGCACAACATGCGCACGCTGGAAGTCCTGTCCGGCGAAAAACGTCGGCGGATCGCCAAGGAAACCCTGGAAATCTATGCGCCCATCGCCAACCGGCTGGGCATGCACGCCATCCGCATAGAATTCGAAGACCTCGGCTTCAAGGCCATGCACCCGATGCGTTCCGCGCGGATCAACCAGGCGGTCAAACGCGCCCGGGGCAACCGCAAGGAAATCGTCAACAAGATCGAAGAATCCCTCGGCCACTGCCTGGCCATCGATGGCATTCAGGGCGAAGTCAGCGGTCGTCAGAAACACCTCTACGGCATCTACAAGAAAATGCGCGGCAAACGTCGGGCCTTCAACGAGATCATGGACGTCTACGCGTTCCGGATCATCGTCGACAAGGTCGATACCTGCTACCGCGTGCTGGGTGCTGTACACAATTTGTACAAACCGCTGCCGGGGCGCTTCAAGGATTACATCGCGATCCCCAAGGCCAACGGCTACCAGTCGTTGCACACCACGTTGTTCGGCATGCACGGTGTTCCGATCGAGATCCAGATCCGCACCCGTGAAATGGAAGAGATGGCCAACAACGGCATCGCCGCCCATTGGCTGTACAAATCCAGCGGCGACGAGCAGCCAAAAGGCACTCACGCCCGCGCCCGCCAGTGGGTCAAAGGCGTGCTGGAAATGCAGCAACGCGCCGGCAACTCGCTGGAATTCATCGAAAGCGTGAAGATCGACCTGTTCCCGGACGAGGTCTACGTGTTCACGCCCAAAGGCCGGATCATGGAGCTGCCCAAAGGCTCCACGGCGGTCGACTTTGCTTACGCGGTGCACACCGACGTGGGCAACAGCTGCATTGCCTGTCGGATCAATCGTCGTCTCGCGCCGTTGTCCGAACCGCTGCAAAGCGGCTCCACGGTCGAGATCGTCAGTGCCCCCGGCGCGCGGCCGAACCCGGCGTGGCTCAACTTCGTGGTCACCGGCAAGGCGCGAACCCATATCCGCCACGCACTGAAACTGCAACGCCGCTCCGAATCCATCAGCCTCGGCGAACGCCTGCTGAACAAGGTCCTCAACGGTTTCGACAGCGCCCTGGACAAAGTCCCGGCCGAACGCGTCAAAGCGATGCTTACCGAGTACCGCCTCGAACTGATCGAAGACCTGCTCGAAGACATCGGCCTGGGCAATCGCATGGCTTACGTGGTTGCCCGTCGCCTGCTCGGCGAAGGCGAACAGCTGCCAAGCGCGGAAGGCCCGCTGGCGATTCGCGGCACCGAAGGTCTGGTGCTCAGCTACGCCAAGTGCTGCACGCCGATCCCGGGCGACCCGATTGTCGGTCACCTGTCGGCGGGCAAAGGCATGGTTGTGCACCTGGACAACTGCCGCAACATCAGCGAAATCCGCCACAATCCGGAAAAATGCATCCAGCTCTCGTGGGCCAAGGATGTCACCGGCGAATTCAACGTCGAGCTGCGCGTCGAGCTGGAACACCAGCGCGGCTTGATCGCACTGTTGGCCAGCAGCGTCAACGCGGCCGACGGCAATATCGAAAAAATCAGCATGGACGAACGCGATGGTCGCATCAGCGTGGTCCAACTGGTGGTCAGCGTGCACGACCGTGTGCATCTGGCTCGCGTGATCAAGAAACTGCGCGCACTGACCGGGGTGATCCGCATCACCCGCATGCGCGCCTAAGCCAACCTATTACAAGGAGTCATTCATGACCAAGACTGTTATCACCAGCGATAAGGCCCCGGCCGCCATCGGCACTTACTCCCAGGCGATCAAGGCTGGCAACACCGTTTACATGTCGGGTCAGATTCCTCTGGACCCAAAAACCATGGAACTGGTTGAAGGCTTCGAAGCCCAGACCGTCCAGGTGTTCGAGAACCTGAAAGCCGTGGCCGAAGCCGCTGGCGGTTCGTTCAAGGACATCGTCAAACTGAACATCTTCCTCACCGACCTGAGCCACTTCGCCAAGGTCAACGAGATCATGGGCAAGTACTTTGACCAGCCATACCCAGCCCGCGCCGCCATCGGCGTAGCCGCCCTGCCAAAGGGTTCGCAGGTTGAAATGGATGCCATTCTGGTCATCGAGTAATGCGTTCGGCGCAGCCCGAAAGGCTGCGCCAATGCCGTATGTATAAAAAGCGTTTTGAAAGGATTCCACCATGCGCACTGCGCTTGCTGTCTCGCTGGTCGCCCTGTTCTTGGGCGGATGTGCCAGCAACCCTGCCGACCGCGACATCAGCGGCACCTGGATCAATCAGGTGGCGATCGATGCTGCGTCCAAAGGCGGCCCCCTGCGCGAAGCGCTCCAGGCTTATGGTCCGAACCTGGAATGGGACGTCAACACCAAGGCCGGTCAGGCCCGCTACACCAACGGTTTTGAGAACGTCGAAGGCAAGCTGCTGGGCGAAGCGTCCGGCGCCTGGAAAGTCGACTTCTACGGCAGTTCCGCCAGTGAGCTGAAGCGTGACGGCAAGCAACTGGCCCAAGTCGCCAGCGACAACGAACCCGCACAGGTCTTCGACCGCGCGTTGATCCCGGTGCCGGATGGCGCACCGATGGGTGCCAGCTTCGAACGCGCGCTGTATTCCGCCTACATGGGCGGTAGCTGGAAAGTCGTCAGCGGTCCTGGTGAAGGCAGCTCAGTGCAGTTCCAGGCCGACGGCCAGGTAACCGGTTTGCCGGGTGCGGATCGCTACGCGCTGTGTCTGGCGGGCGATTGCGCATCGATGAGCGGCGGCAACGACAACATGTGGTTGCAGCTCAAGGGCCAGGGCAACACCTGGATCTTTGCGCGCAAGGGCAAGGAACTTGAGATCCTCCAGGCTGTGAACACCGCGCAGGCAGACGAAATGCCGCAGTTCACGCCGGGTGATCGCAAGTGGTTGCTGGAAAAGCAGTAACCCGCAAGCCCCACGCAAAACCAATGTAGGAGCCGGCTTGCTGGCGATGGCGGTGTATCAGCCAACAGAGATGTTGGATGTTACGGCCTCATCGCCAGCAAGCCGGCTCCTACAGTTGTATGTGGGGCCTGGAAATCAGCAGCGGCCTTCGAGAATGGCGGCGTACCCTTCGCGATAGCTCGGGTACTTCGGCACCCAACCCAAGGCCTTCACCCGCGCATTGCTGCACTGCTTGCTGCCCGTGCGCCGCACACTCGCATCGTCAGCCCATTCAGTCACGCCCAAATATTCGCGCAACCAGTCCACCACTTCGGCCAGCGGTGCAGGCGCGTCGTCGACGCCGATATAAACGTCATCCAACGCCACACCGCGCCGATCCGCCTCAAGCAGAAACGCCATCAAGCCAGCCGCGTCATCCACGTGAATCCGATTGCCATACAACGGCGGATCAATCGCCACGCGATATCCGCGACGAACCTGCGTCAGCAGCCATTCGCGGCCCGGGCCGTAGATGCCGGTCAAACGCACGATGCTTGCCGGGATGCCACTGTTGAGCGCCACTTGCTCCGCCTCCAGCATCAGTCGGCCTGAATAGCCGGCAGCGATGGTCGGCGACGTTTCGTCGACCCACTCGCCGTCCTGCTGGCCGTAAACGCTGCTACTGGAAACGAACAGCAGGCGATTGGGCACCTGTCCGTAGTCGTCCAGCCACTCGATCACATGCTGCAAGCCCTCGACATAAGCGGCTCGGTAACCGGCTTCATCGTGAACGGTGGCTGCCGCGCAATACACCAGGTAGTCCACCGCACCGACCGGCCAGGTTTGCGGACAGTCTTTGTTGAACAAGTCGCCGGCAACGCCAATCACCCCCTCGGGCAGGCGCGAGACGTCACGGCGCAGACCATGGACCTCCCACCCGCAAGCGAGCAATTGTGTAGCCAGACGACTGCCGACATCACCGCAGCCGGCGATCAAAACAGAGGGCGCGGACATCAAAAAACTCCTATCGGAAAGCCACAGACTAGCGCCGGCAATGGACGAGCGGCTAGCAATGAAGGAAAAAAAGATACTCTATTACTTCTGTTAACAAGAATTACTTGCAATAATGCCCGCCACTTTTGTTCTCGGCCTTCGAGGCCTGGAAGAACATTTACCGTCTTTTCCTCTCAGGTCCGGCCAGCATGACACGCAATCAATTCCCCGCTTCGCCAACCAATCGACCTCGCGCCTGGAGCGCGGTGGCCGCCCTGTTGCTCAGCCTGATGCTGGCGCCAACCGCCGCCTTCGCTGACGCACAAGCCCCGGCCACCCCAGCCGCTGCCACTGCGCCCGCCGAGCACTCTGCCGAACACGCAGCACCGGTTGCCACCGATCCGGCCCAGGCCGTAGACGCCGCTGGTGAAGACGCGCCGCAAGTCCTCGAAGCCGACAACAGCCTGGGCATGGCCCATGACCTGTCGCCGTGGGGCATGTACCAGAACGCCGACATCATCGTGAAAATCGTGATGATCGGCCTCGCCATCGCGTCGATCATCACCTGGACCATCTGGATCGCCAAGGGCTTCGAGCTGATGGGCGCCAAGCGTCGTCTGCGCACTGAAATCGTCCACCTGAAGAAGGCGGCCACCCTCAAGGAAGCCAGTGTAACGGCAGCCAAGCCCGGCACCCTCGCCAACCTGTTGGTGCACGATGCGCTGGAAGAGATGCACCTGTCGACCAACAGCCGTGAGAAAGAAGGCATCAAGGAACGCGTCGCCTTCCGTCTCGAGCGCCTGGTCGCAGCCTGCGGTCGCAACATGAGCAGCGGCACCGGCGTACTCGCCACCATCGGCTCTACCGCGCCGTTCGTGGGCCTGTTCGGCACCGTGTGGGGCATCATGAACAGCTTCATCGGCATCGCTAAAACCCAGACTACCAACCTCGCCGTCGTGGCTCCCGGCATCGCCGAAGCCTTGCTGGCCACCGCGCTGGGCCTGGTGGCCGCGATTCCAGCCGTTGTGATCTACAACGTGTTCGCCCGCTCCATCGCCGGCTACAAGGCGCAAGTGTCCGACGCCTCGGCAGAAGTCCTGTTGCTGGTCAGCCGCGACCTCGACCACCAGCCTGAGCGCAGCTCGCAACCGCACATGGTGAAAGTGGGGTAATCGGCCATGGGCCTGCATTTGAAAGAAGGCGCAGACGACGATCTGGCCGAGAACCACGAAATCAACGTCACGCCGTTCATCGACGTGATGCTGGTGCTGTTGATCATCTTCATGGTGGCCGCTCCGTTGGCCACCGTGGACATCAAGGTCGACCTGCCTGCCTCCAGCGCCAAACCGGCGCCGCGGCCAGAGAAACCGGTGTTCCTCAGCGTCAAAGCTGACCAGCGCCTGTTCCTCGGCGAAGACGAAGTGAAAGCCGAAGCACTCGGCGCCACGCTCGACGCCAAGACCCAGGGCAAGAAAGACACGACGATCTTCTTCCAGGCCGATAAAGGCGTGGACTACGGCGACCTGATGAGCGTGATGGACAACCTGCGCGCTGCCGGCTACCTGAAGGTCGGTCTGGTCGGACTCGAGACGGCAGTGAAGAAATGATCACGACGCGCCATAAGCTGACGCGTTACGGCGGTAGCCTGGCCGTGGTGCTGGGCGTCCATGCGCTGGCCATTGCGCTGGCGCTGAACTTGACGTCGCGCCCACCTATCGAGCTGCCGCCGCAGGCGATGATGGTCGAGTTGGCGCCGGTTCCGGCACCGCCTCCTCCGGCACCGCCGAAGGTGATAACGCCGCCACAACCACCTGCACCGGTGGAAGAACTGCCGATTCCGAAACTGGCCGAAGTGCCTAAGGCAGAAATCACCGTACCGAAGCCGGTCAAACCCAAGCCCAAGCCTCAACCGCCCAAGCCTGTGGAGAAAAAGCCGGAGCCGCCGAAGGAAAAACCGTCCGAGGAAAAACCGAGCGAAGCGCAACCGACCCAGGCACCGTCGGAGAAATCCGCTCAACCGGCACCGGGTCCATCACCTGCGCAGCAAGCCGCCAAGGCCAGTTGGCAAGGCACCCTGCTGGCGCACCTGGCCAAGTACAAAAAGTACCCGGCCAGTGCACAGGCGCGGGGCAAGGAAGGTTTGAACCGTCTGCGCTTCGTGGTGGACGGCGAAGGTAACGTGTTGTCGTTCGAACTGGTGGGCCGTTCGGGCAACGCCGATCTGGACCGGGCCACCCTGGAAATGATCAAGCGTGCCCAACCGCTGCCCAAGCCACCGGCCGACATGCTGAACAACGGCTCCATCGAAATTGTTGCACCGTTTGTTTACTCGCTGGAACGCCGCCGCTAAAGAGAACCCTGTAGGAGCGAAGCTTGCTCGCGAAAACGGTATGTCATTCACGAATGATTCGACTGACATACCGCTTTCGCGAGCAAGCTTCGCTCCTACAGATTCTGCGGCGGCAACAAGATTTGTAAAAGGCACCCAAAAGGTGCCTTTTGCATATCCGCCAGCGGCAAACCGGCATTACCCGGTGTCACTCGACACACTCTCTCTGATAACGTGCGTCTATCGATTGCAGCCGGTATGCTTGGCCCGCAACTTCATGGACGCTCGCTATGACTCTTACAGAATTACGCTACATCGTTACCCTCGCCCAAGAGCAGCACTTTGGCCACGCGGCCGAGCGTTGCCACGTCAGCCAGCCGACCCTGTCGGTGGGCGTGAAAAAGCTTGAAGACGAACTCGGTGTGCTGATTTTCGAGCGCAGCAAGAGCGCCGTGCGCCTGACCCCGGTCGGCGAAGGCATCGTGGCCCAGGCCCAAAAAGTCCTGGAACAGGCCCAAGGCATCCGCGAACTGGCCCAGGCCGGCAAGAACCAGCTGACCGCCCCGCTGAAAGTCGGCGCCATCTACACCGTCGGCCCGTACCTGTTTCCGCACCTGATTCCGCAACTGCACCGGGTCGCCCCGCAGATGCCGTTGTACATCGAAGAAAACTTCACCCACGTGCTGCGCGACAAACTGCGCAACGGCGAACTCGACGCGATCATCATCGCCCTGCCGTTCAACGAAGCCGACGTCCTGACCCTGCAGCTCTACGACGAGCCGTTCTACGTCCTGATGCCGGCCCAGCACCCGTGGACGCAAAAAGAATCCATCGACGCCGCCCTGCTCAACGACAAGAGCCTGCTGCTGCTTGGCGAAGGCCACTGCTTCCGCGATCAAGTGCTGGAAGCCTGCCCGACGCTGACCAAAGGCAACGACGGCGCCAAGCACACCACGGTGGAATCCAGCTCGCTGGAAACCATTCGCCACATGGTCGCCTCGGGGCTCGGGATTTCGATCCTGCCGCTGTCGGCCGTGGACAGCCATCACTACGCCCCCGGTGTAATTGAAGTGCGCCCACTGACCGCCCCGGTGCCGTTCCGCACCGTGGCCATCGCCTGGCGTGCGAGCTTCCCGCGTCCGAAGGCCATTGAGATCCTCGCTGACTCCATTCGCCTGTGCTCGGTGGCCAAGCCGCCCGCGCCGGTGGCTGCGGCTTAAGTCGCTGTCATGACCGAGTTGTCGCAAGTGTCGGTCACGGCACTCAAGGGTGTCGGCGAGGCCATGGCCGAAAAACTGGCCAAGGTTGGCCTGGAGAATCTCCAGGACGTGCTGTTTCACCTGCCGCTGCGTTATCAGGACCGCACTCGCGTAGTCCCGATCGGCCACCTGCGACCGGGGCAAGATGCCGTGATCGAAGGCACCGTCAGCGGCGCCGATGTCGTCATGGGCCGGCGCCGTAGCCTGGTCGTGCGCTTGCAGGACGGCACCGGCGGGCTCAGCCTGCGCTTCTACCATTTCAGCAACGCCCAGAAAGAAGGCCTCAAACGTGGCACGCGGATTCGCTGCTACGGCGAAGCGCGGCCCGGTGCGTCGGGACTGGAAATCTACCACCCGGAATACCGCGCCCTCACCGGCGACGAGCCGCCGCCCGTGGATGAAACCCTGACGCCGGTGTACCCGCTCACCGAAGGCCTGACCCAGCAACGCTTGCGCCAGCTCTGCATGCAAACCCTGACGATGCTCGGCCCAACCAGCCTGCCGGATTGGTTGCCGAACGAACTGGCGCGGGACTATCAACTGGCGCCGCTGGCCGACGCGATTCGTTACCTGCATCACCCGCCGGCCGATGCCGATGTCGACGAACTCGCCCTCGGCCATCATTGGGCGCAGCACCGTCTGGCCTTTGAAGAACTGCTGACCCATCAACTCTCGCAGCAGCGTCTGCGCGAAAGCATGCGTTCCCTGCGCGCGCCGGCGATGCCGAAAGCCAGCCGATTGCCGGCCCAATACCTGGCCAATCTCGGCTTCAACCCAACCGGCGCCCAACAACGCGTCGGCAACGAAATCGCCTACGACCTCAGCCAGCACGAACCGATGCTGCGCTTGATTCAGGGCGACGTCGGCGCGGGCAAAACCGTGGTCGCCGCCCTTGCCGCGCTGCAAGCGCTGGAAGCCGGTTACCAAGTGGCGTTGATGGCGCCGACCGAGATCCTCGCCGAGCAGCATTTCATCACCTTCAAGCGCTGGCTCGAACCGCTGGGCATTGAAGTCGCGTGGCTGGCCGGCAAGCTCAAAGGCAAGAACCGCGCGGCCGCGCTGGAACAGATCGCCAGCGGCACGCCCATGGTGGTCGGCACCCACGCGCTGTTCCAGGACGAAGTGCAGTTCAAGAACCTCGCGCTGGTGATCATCGACGAACAACACCGTTTCGGCGTGCAACAGCGCCTGGCGCTGCGGCAGAAAGGCGTCGGCGGGCGCATGTGTCCGCATCAACTGATCATGACCGCCACGCCGATCCCACGCACACTGGCGATGAGCGCCTACGCCGACCTCGACACCTCGATCCTCGACGAACTGCCGCCCGGCCGAACCCCGGTCAACACCGTGTTGGTCACCGACACCCGGCGCGTCGAAGTCATCGAACGGGTGCGCGGCGCCTGTGCCGAAGGGCGTCAGGCCTATTGGGTGTGCACGCTGATCGAAGAGTCGGAAGAGCTGACCTGCCAGGCGGCGGAGACCACCTTTGAGGACCTTACCGCCGCCCTCGGCGAGTTGAAGGTCGGGTTGATTCACGGCCGCATGAAGCCCGTGGAAAAAGCCGCCGTGATGGCCGAATTCAAGGCCGGCAACCTGCAACTGCTGGTCGCCACCACCGTGATCGAAGTCGGCGTGGACGTTCCGAACGCCAGCCTGATGATCATCGAAAACCCCGAACGCCTCGGCCTCGCGCAGTTGCACCAATTGCGCGGTCGTGTCGGTCGGGGCAGCGCCGCCAGCCATTGCGTGCTGCTCTACCATCCGCCGTTGTCACAGATCGGCCGCCAGCGCCTGGGCATCATGCGCGAAACCAACGACGGTTTTGTCATCGCCGAGAAAGACCTGGAACTGCGCGGCCCCGGCGAAATGCTCGGCACACGCCAGACCGGTCTGCTGCAATTCAAGGTCGCCGACCTGATGCGCGACGCCGATCTACTGCCCGCCGTGCGCGACGCCGCCCAGGCATTGCTGGAGCGCTGGCCGGATCACGTAAGCCCGCTGCTCGACCGCTGGCTGCGCCACGGGCAGCAATACGGCCAAGTGTGAGCACCGTCGCAGTTTCTGGACCCTGCCCTTAAACAAGCTGGTTATACTCCTGCAATTGTTTGAATACGGATACAGACCATGACTGAAGCTGCCCTCGTCCCTGAAACCCCGCACGCTCCGTCTGTTATTCGGCTGCTGCTCGCCAAACTGGGCATCGCCTACGAAGAAGTCCTCGACCACCACGGCCTGAACGCCTCGCGCAAAGTGCAAGCGGTGCTGCTCGACGACGCCGTGGGCGCGCTGATGGTGCTGTTCCCGCAAAGCCAGTTGCTCGACCTCAACCGCCTCGCCGAACTGACCGGCCGCCGCCTCGCCGCCGTGTCAACCGAGCGCCTGGAAAAGATGCTCGGCAAACACAACCTGAGCCTGCTGCCCGGCCTGCCGGCGCTGACCAGCTCGCCCTGCCTGTACGAAGAAAGCCTGCTGCGCGAACCGAAGTTGCTGATCAACTCGGGCGAGCCGGGCGTGCTGCTGGAAATCACCAGCGAAGCCTTCAAGACCATGCTGACCAAGGCCAGCGCCGCCAACTTCGGCGAGAACGTGAGCAGCATCCGCCCGAACCTCGACCGCCCCGACGATGACCGCGAGGAAATCACCCAGGCCGTCCAGGCGTTCACCGCGCGACGCATCCAGCAGCGCCTGGAAGCCACCATCGAAATTCCGCCGCTGGCCGAGACCGCGCAGAAAATCATCAAACTGCGCGTCGACCCCAACGCCACCATCGACGACATCACCGGCGTGGTCGAAACCGACCCGGCCCTGGCCGCACAAGTCGTGAGCTGGGCGGCGTCGCCGTACTACGCCTCGCCGGGCAAGATTCGCTCCGTTGAAGACGCCATCGTCCGTGTGCTGGGTTTCGACCTGGTGATCAACCTGGCGCTGGGCCTGGCCCTTGGCAAAACCCTCAGCCTGCCCAAAGACCACCCGCAACACACCACGCCGTACTGGCAGCAATCGATCTACACCGCCGCCGTCATCGAAGGCCTGACCCGCGCCATGCCGCGCGCCCAGCGCCCGGAAGCCGGCCTGACCTACCTCGCCGGCCTGCTGCACAACTTCGGCTACCTGCTGCTGGCCCACGTGTTCCCGCCGCACTTCTCGCTGATCTGCCGCCACCTGGAGGTCAACCCGCACCTGTGCCACAGCTACGTCGAGCAACACCTGCTCGGCATCAGCCGCGAACAGATCGGCTCATGGCTGATGCGCTACTGGGACATGCCCGATGAGTTGGCCACCGCGCTGCGCTTCCAGCACGACCCAAGCTACGACGGCGCCTACGCTGAATACCCGAACCTCGTGTGCCTGTCCGTGCGCCTGCTGCGTAGCCGCGGCATCGGCTCCGGCCCGGATGAAGATATCCCGGATGCCCTGCTGGAACGCGTCGGCCTGACTCGCGACAAAGCCAACGACGTCGTCAGCAAAGTGCTTGAGGCTGAAGTGCTGCTGCGCGAACTGGCCTCGCAATTCACCCAAGCCTAAAAGCTTCGCGGGCAAGCCTCGCTCCTACAGGATTTAGGTGATCCCTGTGGGAGCGAGCCTGCTCGCGATGAATCCACCCCAGTCCAACTGACCACCTCAAACCTTGGCTTTAGCCTTCGCCTTCCGCGGCTTCAAATACTTGGTCAACCCCTGAAACCAGATCACCAACGCCGGGTTGCCCTTGATCTGAATCGACTTGTCCTGAATCCCAGTCATAAACGCCAACTGCTTGTTCTTCGCCTGCATCGTGGCAAAGCCATACGCCGCATCTTTAAACGCAATCGCAAACGCCGGCTCGGCATACACGCCCGACTTACTGGTAATGCGCTGATCCTTCACAAAGAAATGCCGCGCCACTTTCCCGTCCAGTGTCTGTAGCTGAAACACCAACTCCTTGTCACCCAACTGCTGCTGAAACGCAGGATTAGTCCGACTGGCCTTACCCATCAACAAACCCAGCATCCACAGAAGAAAACGAAATTTCATGCGCACAGCCTCAAGAGAAAAATGAACGGCCGGCGCAGTGTAGCGGCTTCGAGCGAGAACGCCACTATTGTGCAGTGTTAGAAGAAGATGCCGTAGTTTTTGACGCTGATGACTACCAAGTCATTGACGAAACGCTGTTGTTTAAAAGCTGAGGTTTTTTGGTCTTTCTACGCTCGGGGCTATCGGATATTTCCTTCAACATGCGGCGTTGTTCATGAACTAGGCAGGGATAGGCTTCACCGATAGTCTCTCTCCGTCGCCGCAAAATCGGTGATACGGACGTGCAAGTCCGAACCCAGGTGCGCAATTGCTTATGGCTATTCGTCGAGTGTTTTCCTATGCTCGCGGGTCGTTATGGCGGCTGTGCGTCGGAGATCTTCGGGTCTGCCGGTTCCTGGATCGGTCTTGCACACCAACGCACAGCTGCCACCTCTTTCGAAGTGCAAAGCGAAACGGTGTCGGTCTCTTAATTCCAGGAGCTGCATCCATGATCAAGCCAACACCCAATCCTCCAGAACACGAAACCACCTCCCCCTACGAATCCTTGGATTCCAAAAAACTCCACGAAGCCGCCGAGCGTGCCCTCGACCATCACTTCGGCACAGCACCGGATAAACCATCGAAATCCCGCAAGGGTGCGCTCTTCATCGTCGCTCCCAATCTCCACACCGAAACCCTCCTGGCCAATGCCTCCGAAGACCTGCTGTCCATCAGCGCCATCGCCGCCGACCTGGCCGACGGTGTAGAAGGCTCCCGCCGCTCAGTCGCCCTGGCACTCAGCAGAATGGCGGACGGCGTGCATCTGTTGGTGGAGCGAGCGCTGGACCACATTGATTCGCCGCCCTCGGAAGAGCATCGCGCCAAGGCGTGAAGCTGAACTGGCTAACCAAGCAAACAAAAACGGCCCCGATTGATGTTGCCAACAATCGGGGCCGTGTTCTTTTCTGGCTCAGAAACCCGGGCAGGCCTTTGGTTACTTCACTTCAAAACAGGCTTTGCCAGGGTAATTGGGCACCAAACTAAAAGGGCGGCTCACCAGAGCCGCCCTTATCTTTGTACAGCTACACGTTCTTTTCAGACGACTTCAAATTGCTGGCCTGATCAGCCACCAAGTCGAGCCAGCCACCAGGCTTGTCCTCTTCGTTCGCCGCATTGGCCAGCATACCGGCCAATGCACCCACGTCTTTCTTGCGAGCAGCTTCGACTGCTTCAAGCGCCTGATGGGCTACCAGAATTTTCTGCAGCGCCGGGGTGTTCGCGGTGGCTTCGGTCAATGGTTTCAGCGGTGGCAAGGCTGCGGCTTTGGCAACCAAATCTCCCGGCTCTTTAGTGAACGTTCGTAACGAGTCGAGGCTATCCAGCATTGGCAGTGCAATCCCGGTCAGCGGATCGAAGGCACTGATTTGCGGCAACTCCGAAATACCCACACCTACTTTGCCGCTGAGCACTGGAAGTGCTAACGACGGCAAAAAGAGCCCCAACAGCATGCGAGGGTCTTTTTTCTTGATGCTCAGGCCGACACTGGCAACAGCAATACCGAGTCCAATCACTCGACCCGCTGTGGCTAGCAGAGACAACTGCTTATTCGACTCATTATCGAAATGCACCAAACGAATTCGGAAGTAATCCGTAAACGGCTCGCGGGGCACAATCCCGGAAGTGTTCATAAACCAAGCACGAGAGTCGTGAACCTGATCATCGAAAAGCGCTACGAGGTTTTCCTGACCTGTTCTCGGTTTGTTCGGTGAACTGAACATTTTTTCGTAACGAGCCGTCCCTTCTTTGTAAAGGTACGCATACTCCTCGGCTTCGTCTTCTTCATTGATCAGATACACCGTACCGCCAAGCAACATATCGATCACTGCCACACTCGTATGACCGTCACCGACCAAGCCCCACTCTCTTCGATAGTCATGACGGAATTCGGCTGCGGCGCCGAGCAACTGCCGGTGGTCTAGCGGCGGCTCGAACACTTTTTCCCAGCGCGCATTTTCATACTTGTCCTTGCCGACAATTTGAATATTCAGCTGGTGCTCTTTTTCCTGTTCCTCTGTGTATGTTGGCGCTGGCTTGCCCTGTGCAGCCGCAGTAGTTTCAGCGTTGTGGCGCTTTTCCAGGTCCTCCCAAGCATCAATCTTGGCCTGTGGCATATCCGGAGCGGCATTTTTAAAAAATGATTGTTTTTCTACACCGCCAGCATACCGATCAATTCGCCATCCAGTGATCAGAGCGTGCTCACGTTTCATCATGTCCTCTAGCGGACCACTTTGGCCTTGTGCTTGCCATGCGTTGAAGCGTTTGATGAGCGTTTCGGAGATTAAAAACTCACCCTCAAGTTCTGTTGCCATCATTCTCCATTGGTCATGAACCCCTTCTTGCACCGCG
Organism: Pseudomonas sp. BF-RE-22; assembly: GCF_019956155.1. Taxonomy (NCBI): domain Bacteria; kingdom Pseudomonadati; phylum Pseudomonadota; class Gammaproteobacteria; order Pseudomonadales; family Pseudomonadaceae; genus Pseudomonas; species Pseudomonas sp. BF-RE-22. The sequence goes on from NZ_JAHBDD010000011.1 coordinate 244,786, forward strand.
GGCCCTGGAACTAGCAGTGGAGCGCCCGCCATGAACGCTTCGGCGTACATGTGCTGCAAAGCAATTTGGGATAAGACATGGTCTGACCCAGCGGTTGCCTTCCCTTGGTCATTTGGAGAGTACCCGCCACCTACGTCCGAATGAACCCCAGGATATATGTACTCAACTGTTCCTTGTCGATAACTTGAAGCTTTACTTTTATCACGACTGCCGTCTGCTGATTTTGGGCGGCGGCGTATTGAATCCAATGGAAAGCTTGCTCGCTGCTCATGGCCAGAAACCAAATGAACGCAGCGTTTTAGATAAGTACAATCATCAGGTAGCGCTGTGCTCTGAGAAAGGGATTCTGCTTCGTCGGGAAGGCGCATAGTGCCATCAGCCCAGTCCATATGCCCTGCTGCAAATGGAACACTGTCGGCAAGTCCAACTGCGGCGACGGTGTCAAAAACACCTAGAAAGTTGATCGATATTGGTAGTCCCGCAAATCGGTACTCAACGGCACCGTTTTCATTTTCGCAACGAACGAGCGTCTGTAACCAATTGACAAAAGTTCGGGCTTCAGCAGCCCCTCGGGAAAACCCGTAAACATAAAGTCGCATAGCTAAAATATGCGGTTTCTCTCCAGAGTCATCTCGCTTTTTCAGTTTATCCTGAAGATCCTGAATTGGTTTTCGCAACGTTGTTTCGCGTTTCTTTTCTCCGCTTTCGAATAAACCTAAGCCGAAGGTATTTGCGTAACCATTCGTCGCCATGTCTTTTAGCATTCGTTTGGTTATATCGATCGGCAGCCTCCCATCTCCCACACTTTGCTTTAACGCATCAAGCAATCTCGTAAGTGCCCAATTAATACGATTTTCGCCACCACTCGCACCAACTAATCCACTGTTATCAGGGACAAACTCTTCAACATCCGGAAATACCGTACCAACCCCAGGACAGTAATATTTCACAAACCCTTCTCGTACCATATCGGGCAGTGCCCCCAAACTGGCATGAAAAAGACGCGCAATGTTACTCCGTGAATTAGGTGTTGACGCTCCGTCCGCCTGATCGTTGTTATTGGTACCATCGAAAGCTAATGTGATATGCAGCGTTTTACAGCAGGGCGTACCACTATCCGCTCCCCCCTTGGCTTGAATGAGCTTACGTTGCTGACTACCAAATGCACGCTCGTCTTTTTTTTGCAATTGTATATTCTTGGTTAGCTGACTTGGATCATTTGGCAGTCGACGCGCAAGAGGAAAACTCGGAGCAACTAACGCACTATCCGGCGAAGGGGCGTCCGGCCCCATTAATGATTCGAACATGTGGCCGGCTCCTTAACTTTAAAGTACGCCTTGTCTGGATAATTTGGGTTTTCTGGAGTAAAACAAGTCGTGGATACTTTTACTTGATCGCAGGGTAGGAAGTGAACTTGCAAGGCACAAAGTTGCTCGGCATACTTCGGAATTTCAACCGTTGCTGTATGGTGAGAATAACCAGCGGAGTGACGAACCAATGCCTCTTTTAGAATTTGTCCGTATTGGTCACGCTTAATGGGGCCGTATGGATTTGGGTCTTTGTCCCACTCAATGATTGCTCTAACTCCCGGATTCCACTGAAGAGGGAGTGCGCCACAGCAAACTTCAGCTCCTCCACCAGCATTTGGTGGAATCCGGGGACCACCCGCACCATTAATACTAAACCGTATAATTTCCGCGGAGGTGTGGTTATAACCAGTAATCGGTGCAGACACCATTTCAGGGCCAGCATTGCAAGCGCTTACACCGAACATGCTGAATACAAGAACTAATGATCGCGCCACCATATTGGAACTGATTCTTCTTAGCCCCAAGCAAAGTTTCCGCACAAAAACGTCTTGCATAGCAGTCGCAAACAAGCGTACTTCTTTAACTACATCATTCATTATTGACATACCTTAGGCTCCTCCATATTCATTGAAAAGTTATACGGATAGGCTGGATCTCCGCGTTTAATGTTGTCAGCTGACACGCGAACTTGATCACATGGAAGAAAATGCACCTTCAAAGCACCCGCCGTTTCGTATTTTGGAATATCGACAGTTACTGAATGCTGGGTATATTGCACCGCATGCTTTTTATATTCTGCACGGTAAGCGTCCGTACCAATTGGTGGCCATTTGGCAGAAGGTCTTGCATTAGGGTCTTTCTCCCATTCAACAATAGCTCTCAAACCTGGAGTCCATGCTCTTGGCACAGCCCCACAACAAACTTCGCTACCACCGCCCTGATGAGGCTCTACGTTTGCACCACTTGCACCATTCACAGTAAAGCGATTGATGGCAGAAGAAGTATGGTTGTATCCAGTCACCGGTACCGCCAGCATTTTCGATGGAGCACTGCTGCAACCACTCAACATCACCACACCCCCTAACACCCACCCACGAACCCGCCAGGAAGAACTCATCCCCCCCAGCCCACGAGCAAGCCCCTCCATCAAATCAACGCCTTCGGCGGCTCATCAATCACAAACGGCGAGTTCTCCACCAGCCACTGTTCAATAAACGGTTCCCGCTCTTCCGGCTCCTTCAACCCCTTCTGATTTGCCGCGATCTGGCTGCGATACAAATGGCGAATAAGCCCCTCATTACGGCTCAAGCCGTAGTTTTGCGGCACGGCGCAGCGGTCGACGCGGTAGGCGTCGGCTTCGGTCCAGGCGAGCAGGTTGGCGACTTGTGGGTGGTCGAACATGACGGGGCCGTTGGCCGGTGTGAGGGCGTGGCGGACGTAGTTGCCGGGCAGGCTTTGTGGGTGTTGGTCGCGGTCGAGCCAGTGCCAGGAGATGACGGCGGCGTGGAAGGCGTTGCTTTGTACCGGGGTCAGGGTTTCCGCGACGGGCAGCAGCATGCGCGGATCGTAGTAGCGCAGCACGCCTTCGGAGCGGCCCTGGTTCCATTTTGCCTGGGTGTAGCCGCGCAGGTGTTCGGCCAGCGCATCGAACGCCCAAGGGCTGAACAGGGCGACGACGTGTTTGTTGCAGTCGACGGCGCTGATGAAGGTTTTCAGCCAGGCGCGTTGGGCCGTGTCGACGCGCAGCAGCAGCGGGCCGAAATCGGCGATGGCGACTTCCGGGGTGTTTTCAAACAGCTTGGCCAGTTTTGGCCCGTCGGGCTGCTCCGCCAGTTCTTGCAGCAGCGGGTAGTCGAGGCCGGTGGCGTCGATCAACAGGTCGAGGTGCGACTGTTTCAGTTGCAGGGCGTTGACCCATAACTCATCCAGCCAGTGCACGTTGCTTGTGTACATGAAGTCGTCCTTTATCGTGCGGCCAGGGCCTGGGCGTTACGTTTGGCCCGGGCCAGGCATTCCTTGCAAACCGGGGGCGGCGCCATCGGTGCGTTGCCGAGAGCCTGAGGCGGCACTGCGCCGGCGATGTCCTTGTCCGCTGCGCCCGGCAGTATCGGCGGTTTGATGCCGATCCCGGTCCCCGAGCCTGCCGAGCCGCCGGCATTGATCTTCACGATCGGTCCGACCACGGTCACGCCGCCGGCATCCAGTTTGATGAAGCTGCCGCCTCCCTTGATGGTCAGCTCCGAGCCGGCCTCGATGACGATTTTCGCCCCAGCCTTCAGGTGAATCTCTTTCCCGGCGCTGGTCAGTTGTGCGGTGCCGAGTTTGACATGCTGGTTCTGCCCAATCGTCAGGTGATCATCCACCCGCGTTTCCACCTTGCGATCAGCAATCGTGGTGCGATGCTCTTCAGCCTTGAGTTCGGTGTAGGTGTTCTTCACCACCGTGTCGTGCCGCTCATTGCCGACGCGAATCTTCTGGTCGTGCTCGATGTTTTCATCCCAATCCCGCTGGGCATGGATGAAGATTTGCTCCGCGCCTTTTTTATCCTCAATCCGCAGTTCGTTGTACCCGCCGCCACCCGGCGAGCTGAGGGTTTTGAACACGCTGCGCGTCTTGTTCGCCGGCAGGTCGTAGGGAACCTGGTTTTCCTTGTGGTACAGGCAACCAGTCACCAACGGTTGATCGGGGTCGCCTTCGAGGAAGGTGACGAGCACTTCCATGCCGATGCGCGGGATGACGATGGCTCCGTAGCGGTCGCCGGCCCAGCTTGAGGAGACGCGCATCCAGCAGCTGGTTTTGTCGTCGGCCTGGCCTTCGCGGTCCCAGTGGAATTGCACTTTGATGCGGCCGTATTGGTCGCAGTGGATTTCTTCGCCGGCGGGGCCGGTGACTTTGGCGGTCTGGCTTCCGAGTACTCGCGGTTTCGGGTGTTGCAGTGCGGGGCGGTAGAACACGGCCCACGGAGTGGCGAGGAAGCGGTTGCGGTAGCCCTGGTGGAAGTCGTCTTTGTTGTCGGTGGTGTCGCTGGTCACGGACTCTTCGAGGACTTGCGGCTGTTTGCCTTCGTGGACGATTTCAGTGAGCAGCCAGAGGTCGTTCCACTCGGTGCGCGGGTGGTCGGACATTTCCAGGAAGTGGCCGCTGATCAAGCGGGTCTGGTCGCCGTGGCCTTCGGCTTGCTGGTAGTCGGCGCGGTGGCGTTCGAGGACGCGCTGACTGAGGAATTTGCCGCGCGCACGGTCGAGGAAGCGGCCGGGGTAGTCGTAGTCTTCGAGGTCTGGTTCGTCACTCTGAACATCGGGCTTGTAGGCCGCTTCGAGTTGCAGGCGTGGTTTTTCGAAGTCGTAGTCGCGGCGGGTGGTGCGACTGGTGCGGGTTTCCAGGCGCAGTTTGAAGCCTTTGATCACTGGTTCGTCGGCGACCATGCCGCTGCCTTGCACATAGGCCGTCGGCTGGCCGAGTTTCCGGAACACGGTCTGGTCGTCACCGAACACCAGCAAGTGAGCTTTGGCGCTGTGCTGGAAGTGGTAGTGAATGCCTTCTTCTTCGCACAGGCGCTGAACGAAGTGCAGGTCGGTTTCGTCGTACTGCACGCAGTAGTCGCGATCCGGGCACGGCTGGCTGAGCTGGAAGCTGTAGGCGTTGCCCTTGATGCCGTGTTCTTCGAGGATCAGCGCGATGATTTTTGGCGCGGACATCTGCTGGTAGATGCGCTGGTTGGTGCGGTGATGCAGGTATTGCAGGTGCGGCACCAGGGAGACTTTGTAGCGGGTCAGGCGCTTGCCGGCATCGCCTTGGGCGACGCGGTAGATCTGGCCGTGGATGCCGCTGCCCTGCGGATCTAATGCGAGAAATGCCTGCTTGTGCAAGAGCTTTTCCAGATCCAGATCGGGGTTTTCGCTGACCAGTTCAATGTCGAAGCGATACGGCTGGCTGATGCCTTCGGTGCCGGTGAACGACAGCACTTGCAGGTCGCCCACATAGTCTTCGACAGTCAGGCTGAAGTGCGTTTCGTTAGCTGGGTTGAACATTGCTTGCTCCCTGTTCGGTAGTCATCCGTTACGCCCGAAGTCGCAGACGTTGCAGCAAAGACAAAGTGGCGCCCATGGCGTCACGCAGTTGTGCGGCGGTGATCGTTCGATCGGCCGCATCGAATGCCAGCGCCGTTCGCAGGGCTGGCCAGCAGTGTTTCGGTAGATTTTTCGGGGCGTGCAGCTCGCGTTCCAGGTGTTCGTCACGGGCCTGGGTCGAGGGCAAGCGGCGGAACGGGTGTTTGCCGCCCGCCAATTCGTAAAGCACGCAGGCCACGCCGTAGACGTCGGCGCTGGCGGACATCGGCTGGCCTTCGAGCAGTTCCGGTGCGGCATAGCCTGGGGTCCAGGCGTTGAAGCGGTCGCGGCTCAGGTGTGGCAGGCCGGGCAGGATGCCCTCCTCGGCCTGGCCCAGACCGAAGTCGAACAGACGCACGCCTTCTTCGCTGAGCATCACGTTGCTCGGCTTCATGTCGCCGTGCAGCACGCCGCGAGCGTGGGCGTAGGCCAGTGCGTCGAGCAGCGGCAGCGCGATGTCGCGCAGTTCGTTCCACGGCAGGCCAAGTGGTCGCTCGCAGAGCAGTTTGTCCAGGGTCAGCCCACGCATGAGTTCCATGGTGATGAAGGCGCGCTGGCAATCGGTGTCCACTTCAAAGGTGTGCGGTCGCAACACATTGTTATGGCGCAGTCGTCGGGTCAGGGCGAACTCGCTGTAGAGCAAGGCGCTGGCGTCCGGCGATTCGGCAAATTCTTCGCTGAGGATTTTCAGCGCGATGTAAGGGTCGGGATCGCCGAACTGTTCGCTCAGCAAGTCCCGTGCACGGTAAACTGCGCCCATGCCGCCGGCACCGAGCAGACGCTCGATGCGGTAACGGCCTGCCAGCACGTCTGGCAGTTCACCGACGCTGGCCTTGGTCGGCGCCAACGCGGGCTCCGCTTGATGCGACTTGGCAAACGCAAAGTAAGTCAGGTTATTGGCTTGCTCTTCGCTCATCAGCAGGTCGTCGAGCGGCGGCATGAGTTGGCTCATTGGCGGATCACCACGGCAGTCAGGTTGTCCCGGGCCGAGCCACGCAGCGCGCCATCGAACAGACGCTCAAGCGCGACATGCGGCGCGGTCAGGCTCAGGGCGCTACCCAAGGCATCGCTGCTCAGCCCGTTGTACAAACCATCGCTGCACAACAGAAACGCATCACCGGGGTAAACCTCGAGTTCGAGCACGTCCAGCGTCAGCTGCTCGGCCGCCCCGACCGCACGGGTCAAGGCATGCGCGGCGGGATGGGCACTGGCGTCTTCGACGCTCATCTGTTGCTCGTCGATAAGTTGCTGTTGCAGCGAATGGTCCTTGGACAGCTGGTACAAACGCTGGCCGCGCCACAGGTAGCAACGGCTGTCGCCAGCCCAAATGCAGGCCGCGCGATTGCCTTCCACCAGCAGCGCCACGACGGTGCTGCCCATGATGCTGTCGTGGCGCCCGGCGGTGACGGTCAACTCCTGACCCAAGCGGCGGTTCAGCCAGTGCAGGCACTGGCGAATACCTTTGAGTCGTTCGTCGAAGTCATCCTGCGCCGGCAATTCCGCCAGGCTGGCGACGATCAACTGGCTGGCAACGTCGCCACCCTGATGACCGCCCATGCCGTCCGCGACCACCCACAGCCCCTGCTGCGGACAGTCGAGGAAAGCATCTTCGTTGCGCGCCCGAACCTTGCCGGCATCGGTGCGCGCAGCGCTGCGCCAGGAACTGGCAACCAGCATCAGAGCTGCACCGGCATGCGGAAGGTGCGCAGCACGCCCATGTCGAACGGGTTCGGCGTGCGCTGGCTGGTCAGCAAGTAGTTGGCGCGCAGGCCACCGACGTCCGCCTTCAGCACCAGCACGTCACGACCGCTGAGGTACTCGGTCTGCATCAGGTCGAACAGACGGAACAGCGACCACGGGCCGGAGTTCTTCTCGATGCCGATCGGGCGGCCCGCCATCTTGTCCATCACCAGGCTGGTGCGACCGTCTTCGGCGTCGGTCGGCCATTTGAACGACACCGGCACAATCGGGCCGTGACGGTATTCGATGGTCTTGTCGCCGAACTTGAACTCGGAACGGCTGACAGCCGGGTCGAGGGTGTACGGCTCCAGTTTGAACTGCACTTGCGGTTCCGCCGGGTTGATCGAGAAGAAGCTCTGGCGGATCACTTGGGCCGCGGCCATCTGGTCGAGGTAGACCTTGGAGATCGGCATGCTGTGACCGTCAATGCTGCGCAGACGGTAGTTGCCCGGATCGCCACTCACGAACGGACGCATGTAGGTATCAAAGAAGCGATCGGCAATGCCCTGCGCCTTGAAGAACTCGCGGAAGTCGCTGATCGCCACGTCGCTGGTGCTGTGGGCGCTGAACGGATAACGCTTGTTGATCGCCTTGCCGTAGAAGCTGTACAGCTCGCTTTGATAACGCTGGTTCAGGTACTGGTAGGAATCGTTGAGCACCAGACGCCAGGTGTCTTCGGCCAGCACGTTGAACCACACGCTGACCGGGCGCGGCAGGCGGTTCGAGGCATTGCGCAGGTTGCTCAGCGCATCACGCTGGCCGCTCATGCGGGTCTTGGCCATTTCGAACGCGGCCTGCTCCGGCGCACTGGCGCGGGCGAGGCTCGACAGTTGCATTTGCAGGTCGTTGAGCGCCGTCAGCGCCGGGGTCAAATCAGCGGCCGGGCCGTTGTTGTCATCCAGCAAACGGTGCAGCGGTTCGAAGCGGCGTTGCAGGGATTTCTTCGCGGTGTCCGGCAGGTTTTTGATCGCGGCCATGTCCGAGGCTTTGTCCGCGGCGGCAGACGCCAGTTTGCCCAGCTTGCCCAACTTGCCTTTCTGCTCGCCCAGTGCTGCAGCGGCATCAGCCGCTTGATCGACCGCCTCGGCTTCTGCCGGGAACCGGGTGTTCTCGCGCACTTCCACCAGCAGTTGCAGCACCGGCGAGTTGGCCGAGGTCAGGCCCGCCAGTTGCTCGGCGCCCTCACTGAAATCGCTGATCGGAGGCAGTGCAACCTGGCCCACGGCTTCGCTCCAGAAGTTGGCGTAGTCGCGGAAATACAGCTGCTCCAGTTCGACCATCAGGCGACGCAAGTCCATGCCGCTGATGCCCGAACCTTCGCCCAGCACCCAGTTGTCACGCAGGATATCGGTGACCAGCGCACTGCCCTGCACCGAGAAATACTGCTGATAACCCTGCTGGGTGTAGAAGCCCGGGATAACGTAATCGGTGCCGACAAACAGCGCACCTTGCGGGCCCAGGTGTTGGCTCAAACGGTATTCCGGCAGGTCTCGGGCCTGCTCGCGCAGCATCCGGTAAACCACGTTGGCCAGCGACTCGCTGCGCAATACCTGACGCGCCTGAGCCACCAGTTGATCGTTCAGCGGGTAGATAAACGGAAGCTTGAGCAAGCGCTCGAAGTGCGTGTTCAGACCGTTCTGCACCGCCGTGTTGCCGGCGTAACGCAGGGACCAGTCAGTCGCGACCCAATCCTTGAGCCACACCGCATCGCGGCGGTCTTTCATGTTCAGCATCAGGTACGCGCGCAGGCTGTTGAGCAGGCGTTCGCGGTCCTTCATGTTGGCGCGGATCTGCCCTTCCAGCAGGGTCGCGACCTTCGGCAGCAATTGCTTTTCGAGCTCGCGCTCGTAAGCCGCCTTGACCACCGGGTTGACGTCTTCGCCCTGATACAGGCCGCCACGCTCGTGGTAACCCACATCGCCCTTCTTCGGGAACACCTGGGTCGCCGCGTAGCTGGTGTCGAGGGTCTTCAGCACCGCCATCGAATCATCACGGGCGGTCAAGGCCGAGCGCTGTTGCGTCCAGGTTTGTGCCAGGTTGCGCAGGTTTTCCAGGCGCTCATAGTTGGCCGAGAAACCGCTCGCCCATAGCAGGCCGAACAGGCCCAACGCCGCCAATGCACCGACGTACAACGCACGCTGGCCCCAATGGATGCGGCTGCGTTCACGCTTGTCCAGACCGGCCAGATCGGCCTCGGGGAAAATCACCCGGCTGAGCAAATGGTGAATGAACCGCGAACGGCCACTGCGCAGGGTCGGCAATACGCCGGAGTTGATCCCCAGATTGGCGCCGATGCCGGCGGTGGTCTGGTCCATTTCCTGGGTCAGGTGCGGTGCGCTGGTCAGGTAGAAACCGCGCAACTGGCTGACACGCTGATAACGGTTGCCGGTGAACGCCATGTCGACGAACAGGCACAGGCGCTCGCCGATCTGCCCCAGTTGATGCGGGAAGTCGAGGATGCGGCCACGGCGCTGGGTGTCGCGCTCCTGGTGCATGCGCATGATCACCTGGCTGTTCAGGCGACGCAGCAGCTCTTCGAACTCGGCGCGCAGCACGGTGACGTCGGTGCCGCTCTGCTCTTTGCGGAAGCTGGTGCCGAGCACCTGATCGCTTTCTTCGCGGGTCAGCTGGTCGAAGAACTCGTCGAAACCGAGCAACTGGTCAGCCTTGCTGAGGACCAGATAGATCGGCACATCGACGTGCAGTTTCTGATGCACGTCTTGCAGGCGCGCACGCACCTGACGCGCCAGCGTCTCCAGATCCTGCTCGTTAGCGCCCAGCAGCAATTCCACGGGAATGGTCACCAGCACGCCGTTCAACGGACGGTTGCGACGACGCTTGCGCAGCAGGTCGAGCAAAGTGCTCCAGGCGCTGCCGTCGACTTCGGCATCCGCCTGGGTCAGGTAACGTCCGGCGGTGTCGATCAGCACACCGTGGTCGGCGAAATACCAGTCGCAATGACGGGTGCCGAGGGTGTCGCGGGTCAGTTTGCGGTCGATCTTGTTGATCGGAAACTCAAGGCCCGAGAAGTCCAGCAGGCTGGTCTTGCCGCTGCCCTGCGGGCCGATCAGCAAGTACCACGGCAAATCGCTGCGCCAGCGCTCGCTGCGGCCGCGATAGAGGCTCGAGGTCTTCAGGGTTTTCAGGGCGTCCTTGAAACGCTCCTTCAACTCCTTCTGCTCTTCGTCGATCAACTCTTCACGGCGGATACGATCCTGACCATCCTCAGTCTCTTCGACCGCTTTCTTGCGCACACCGGCACGCCAGCTGACGAAGACCATGGTCAGGCCCCAGATCAGGAACAGCACACTGATGGTCAGCAGGCGGGAGGTCGAACCTTCCCAGAACTTGTAGTCATCGACGGCCAACAGCGGCCCGACAAACCAGACCAGCAGCGCGACGAACAGCACCAGCAGCAAGGTCCAGACCCAGGTCTGGCGCACGAACGCGCCGACTTTCTTGAAAAACTTTTTCATCACACGTCCCTGTTTACGGCTGCGACAGCGGCTGGGCCGCGGCGGAATCCAGCGGCTGATAAGGTTGCAGAACGGTGTCGCGCTGCTCGCCCAAGACCCAGGCGAACCCCGAATACATCACCACCAGGCAGACCACGGTGAACAGCACCACCATCCACGCCGGCACGATGCGCACCAGGCTGCGACGCTGGTCGTTCAAGCCTTCCCAATGCGGCGACAGTTCACGCGGCACGTCGCCGCGCAGCTGACGAATCTGCCGGTACAAGGCGTCGCGGATGCCTTCGAGTTCGAGCATGCCGCGCGCTTGCACGCGGTACTTGCCTTCGAAACCGAGGGACAGGCACAGGTACATCAGCTCCAGCATCGGCAGGTGCTTGACCGGGTTTTTCGACAGGCGATCCAGCAGCTGGAAGAACTTCTCGCCACCGAAGGTTTCATTGTGAAAGCTGCTGAGCAGGCTCATCTGCGACCACTCGCTTTCGTTGCCCCACGGCGTGGTCACGACGGCTTCGTCGACCACGGTGCAGAGCACGTAACGCGCAGCCATCACCTGGCTGCTTTCGGCGCCGTTGTGCAGCGCACGCACTTCAAACAGTTTCAGCCCGGCGGTCAGGCGCTCGTTGAGCGCGTACATGTCTTCGCGGCTGTCGCTGTGCTTGAGGCGAACCACTTCCGACAACAGGTCGGAACCGGCGGCCACCAGCGAATTGAGGCTGATGTTGAAGGTCTCTGCCGGGCGCAGGCGCGCGGCGTAGATCATCCGCTCTTCGAGTTGTTCGAAACGCGGCGGTGCGGCGAAGTCGGTCAGCGGACTTTGCGCCGGGCCGTGGCCCTGGCGGTCGAGCAAGACGGTTTTATCGTCCTGATGGTGTTCCATGTCCTTGATCATGTCGGTCAGTTCCTGATGGCCCAGAATTTCAATTCAAGCTCGGCGAATTCGCCGGACACGTGGAACGCGAAGCCGCCGGAGCGCTCCAGTTGTGCCAGGTCTTCGGAACTGAGTTCGAGGATGAAATAGGTTTTGTTGGAGTGGAACGCGATCTGCCGTGGGGCCACCGGCAACGGTTTGACCTTGATGCCCGGCAGGTGCAGGTTGACCAGTTGACGGATGCGCTCCACCGGGCCGACCTTGAGGTGCGCCGGCAAGCGGTGGCGCAGTTCTTCGGAATCGCAGTTGGCACTGGCCGCGAGCACGAACGACGCCGAACCCAGCAGTTTGTGGTCGTGCAGCGGCGAGACGATGATCCCGTACTGACGTGCTTGCAGGACCAGTTCGATGGCGTGCTGTTCGAGCACCATCGACAGCACCTGACGGATCGCTTCCATCAGTTTGCGGAAGCTCGCGCCCTGATCGCTGTGCTGGTAACGGCTGTCCAGACGCGGGCGTTTGCTGTCGCTGGAGAAGGTCGCCAGATCACCGAGCATGGTCAGCAGCGTGCGGTACAACTCTTCCGGGTGAACCTGTTCCAGACCGAGGTAGTGACGCAGCAACAGCTCGGTGCGGTTGATCAGTTGCAGCATCATGAAGTCGCCGACTTCCGCGCCACCGACCTTGCCATTGGAGCGGATGCGCTCGGCGATGGTGTCGCCCCGGTGACCGAGCATGCTGATCACTTCTTTCAGGCACGACAGCAAATAGCTGGAGGAATGCGCCTGAATGTAGGTCGGCACGAAATCCGGATCGAGGCTGATCACGCCGTCGGGCGTGGTGTCGAGCACGTCGCAGATCTTCAGCTTCACGTAGGCCTGATCGCTCTGCTGCTCGCCGAGCAACAGTTTGAAATCCGGGCGACCGCAGCTGACCTGACTGGCGGAATCGTCGCCGGCGTTGGAGTCGGCCACTTCCGCTTCATACGCGGTGTAGCGCGCCAGCACGTCGGATTGCTCCGGGCGGCGCGACTCGATGTGGTTACCGGTGACCAGCGGCAGCGCCAGGTAAATCGGTGTGTTGCCGGTGTTCGGCGGCACGTCAAGCGCCAGTGGCTCGGTGTTGCCGCCGAGTTCGAACAGGCTGCCGTCCGGCAGAATCCCCGAGGCCTGGCTGATCACCAGTTTGCCCATGTTGAGGAACTGCAAATCGATGTCGAGATTGAGGAAACCCCAGGTGTAACTGCCCAACAACTGCGTGCGGGTTTTCATCTGGTGGTCGTAGTAGCGATCGTTGTGCTGGAAGTGCTGCGGACGCAGCAGCATGCCTTCCTGCCAAATGACTTTATGGGAATTCATGATCAGTCATCCGCCTTGGCGAGCTTTTCGTTGCTGTTGCGAATACCGGCCTGGTCGAGGGTCAGGTCAGCCTCGGTGACTTCCAGCGGGGTGACTTGCACCGTGTAGCGCCATTTGGTTTCCGGCAGGTCGCGGTAGGCCGCGAGGATCCCGACGTAACGGCTGCCCTCCTCCACGCTGAGTTTCAGCTCGATGGTTTCGCCCGGGCGCAGTTCGAGTTCTTCGCTGGCCACCAGGTCTGGGGCCAGGGATTCCTTGGCGCGCTCGTACAGGCTGAAGAAGTCGGCGTTCTCGAATGTCACCGGGTGCTTGAGCTCGAACAGACGCACGACAACCGGCGACGGGCGCCCGTTGAGGTCCGGGTTCAGCTGATCGCTGCCGGTGAGCTTCAGGTTGACCTTGGTGACTTTGGAATACGGCGACAGCGACGAACAACCGGCCAGCAGCACCAGCACCGCGAACGCAGTCAGCATCTTGAAAAAAGCGGTCGAGCAGCGAGACATGCGCATCATCCTTGGTGGTCGGTGTGAAGGGTGGAAATCAGACGGATCTGTTCTTCGTAGGCTTGAGCGAAGTCGCGGGCCAACAGGCGCTCGCTCCAGTCATCGTCCTGACGTAGGGCCTGGTGATAACGACCGTACGCTCTCCAGCGGCTGCCAGACGTGGCCAGCAACGGCTTGTTGTCGCGCTCGAAACGCAGGGTCAATTGTTGCGGCGAGAAGTGCTCCAGGGTGCCGCGAACGGCGGCGCGGCTGGCGGTCAGCAAAGCCACCTGATGCGCCTGCAAATCGCGGAACGCACGGGAAATCGACTGTTCGGCCGGCAATTGGCCCGGCTTGTTCGACTGCAACAGAATGCCCAGCGCTTCACCTGCATCGACGGCGAATTTCAGCGGGTTCTTGTTCGTGCCTTGCACGGTGGTCTGGGCCAGACGCAGTTCGTTTTTCAGTTCGCTGCGGGTGCGCAGGCTCTGCTGCAAACCGCCGACGCTTTGCTTGAGCAGGCGTGCCGCGTTCAGCGCCAGGGCTTCGCGGGCGTCGTGGTCGAGGCCTTTGAGGTCCACGCCCAGCGCTGCACCGAAGTGCTCCCAGAAACCTTCGCTCTGGCGCTCAGGCGCTTTTGCGACAGGGCTTGGTGCGGGTTCGGCGGGGGCGTTGATCAACTCCGGCACCATCAGGCTTTCCATGTCGATGCGCGCATAGTCGGCGCGCTGACGGGTGTCCTCGATCGTGGTGCTCGGGGTGATCAGCTCTTCGATTTCCGAGTACACGCGCTCTTGTTGATCAAGGGCGTTCAGCGGATCGAGGTCAAGGAACGCGTCATCCGGGATGATGCTGCCCGCCGCTTGTGGGCGACCGACTTCAACGTCGAAGGTCGCCGGGTCGCGCACCAGCCGCGCACGGATCTCGAAATCACCCAGCACGTAGGTGCTGCCATGCTCGATGCGCATCGGTTCGCCCTTGCGCAGGCGTGCGCCGCTGCCGCCATCCTGGACACCGTTGCTGCTGGTGTCGGTCAGGAAGAACGTCCCTTCGCGAAAGCTGATGTCCACATGGTGATTGGACAGGTGACGCTTGCGGTCCGGGATGATCCAGTCGCAATCCTCGCCCCGGCCAATCACGCCGCCGGCCTGCTTGAAGGTCTTCTGGCACAGCTCCGTGGGCACGAACTGCTTGGTGTTCAGCATTTCGAAAACCAATTCCATGGTGATACTCCTTGCGGTCACTTGCCGCGATTGACCGCCTGCGGATCACCCAATGGGCGATAGGTGTTGTCGTTGAATTTGTAATTGCCGCTGCAGCCGCCAAGGCCGCATAGAACGACGAGGGTCAGCAGGACGGCTTGCCAGTGACGAACAGACATCAGAGGGTCTCCAGGGGTAGACAAAGCACAAAGCGCCGGCCCGTTCGGGCGGCGCTATCAGAAGCGAATGAGGTGAAATCGACGGTCATTTGCCTAGCCATCGAAGTCACCGAGATTGATGTTCAGGCGCCCGAGGCGGTACAGCAGCGTACGACGCGGCAGCCCGAGTTCGCGGGCGGCGAGGGTCTGGTTGCCGTCGTTTTTGCGCAGACAATCGAGCAGCAGGCTGCGTTCGACCTGCTCCAGGCGTTCGCGCAGGTTCAGGCTGTTGTCTTCCGGCACGGCTTCCATGCGCAGGGAGAAATGCTCGGCCAGCAACTCGCCGCCCTCGCACAGCAACACCGCGCGCTCGACCAGGCCTTTGAGTTCGCGCACGTTGCCGGGGAACGCATAACCGGACAGGTGATCCAGCGCCGCATCGGACCAACGCACCACATCACGCTGCAAGAACGAGCAGGCCTTGTCGGCGAAGTGCCGGGCGAGATCAAGGATGTCGCCTTCGCGCTGACGCAGGGCCGGCAACTCGATCGGGAATTGCGCAAGGCGGTAATACAAGTCCTCGCGGAACTTGCCTTCGCTGACCAGCACCGACAAATCCCGGTGCGTCGCGGCGATGATGCGTACATCGATTTTGTGGGTGTCGTTGGAACCCAGCGGGCGGATCTCGCCTTCCTGCAACACGCGCAGCAACTTGGCTTGCAGCGACAACGGCATGTCGCCGATTTCATCGAGCAACAAGGTGCCGCCGTTGGCCGCGTCGAACAGCCCGGCGCGGTCGCGATCCGCGCCGGTGAACGCGCCTTTGCGGTAGCCGAACAGTTCGCTTTCCAGCAGGTTCTCGGGGAACGCCGCGCAGTTCTGCACGATGAACGCCTGGGAACGGCGCGGGCCGCAGTCGTGAATGGCGCGTGCGACCACTTCCTTGCCGGTGCCGGTCTCGCCGCGCAGCAGCACGGTGTAGGGGCTGTGCAGGACTTTGCTGATCAGCGAATAGGTTTCGCGCATGGCCTTGCTCTTGCCGATCAAGCCGTAACCACTGGCACTCGGGATGCTGGCTTTCAATGGCCGTGCATCACCGACCGGCTGACGCAGACGTTGCAGCAGATGCAGTTGGCCGAGCACAAACGACCCCAGTTGCCCGAGGGAATCGGCGAAGCCTTGCAGGTCCATGTGCCGACGACTGGCGCACAGCAACAAACCTTCGACCGCCTTCTGCTGATTGACCAGCGGCACGCACAGCAGCGACTGCCACGGCGTGGCCTGCGGCGGCAGGAAACTGGTTTCGTGCAGGCTGCCGCTCAGTTCGCCGAGGCTCACCACGCGGTTCTGGCACAGGGCGAATTGCAGCAGTTGTTCACCGTTGTAATCCGCCGGCAAGCTTGCCGATTCGCGCGGCTGCAGAATGCCGTTCAGGCACTCGGCGTTCATCCCCAGGCACGTGTGGGTCGCGTCCAGCAGGTACAGCTGCGTCAACTCGCAACCGCTGAGTTCCGCCACCCCGCGCACGAAGTCACCCAGCAGCGCAGCGCCGTCCGCCGCGCGCGACAGGCTGGCGAACTGCGCCAGCAACGCTTCGGCATACACCAGCGGCTGCGGCACTTGAGTGAACATCACACCCACCTCAGGCGAACTCGCAGGTCACGCTGGCGCCACCGTCGAGCGTCGCGTGGACGCGCTTGAGGCTTTCACCGGTTGCCATCGCGTCGAGCAAGCGGTCGGCCACCAGCGGCAGTACGTGCAGGTCCAGCAAGTGGTCGATCAGACGCGCGCCGCTGTCGCTTTGGGTGCAGCGCTCGGCCAGGTGATCGACGAGGTCTTGCGAGTAGGTGAAATCCAGCTGACGACGGTTCAGGCGCTCGCCCAGACGACCGAGTTTGATTTCGATCAGCTCACGCAGCACCGGGCCGCCGACCGGGTAGTAAGGCACCACACGCATCCGCGCCAGCAGCGCCGGTTTGAAGTGCTTGCTGAGCACCGGGCGAATGGTTTCTTCGAGCACTTCGGCAGTTGGCCGTGCACCGTTTTCGCAAAGGTCGCTGATGCGGTCGCTGCCCAGGTTCGAGGTCATGAGGATCAGCGTGTTACGGAAGTCGATCTCGCGGCCTTCGCCGTCGTTGGCCACGCCTTTGTCGAAGATTTGGTAGAACAGGTTGAGCACGTCCGGGTCAGCCTTTTCGACCTCATCGAGCAACACAACGGAGTACGGCTTCTGCCGCACGGCTTCGGTGAGCATGCCGCCCTCGCCGTAGCCGACGTAGCCCGGCGGTGCACCGATCAGGCGCGACACGGTGTGCTTCTCCTGGAACTCGGACATGTTGATGGTGGTGATGAAACGATCACCGCCGTACAGCAAATCGGCGAGGGCCAGCGCGGTTTCGGTCTTGCCGACGCCGCTCGGGCCCACCAGCAGGAACACGCCCACCGGTGCATCCGGTTTGTTCAGGCCGGCAGCGGTGGCGCGCATCGAGCGGTCCAGTGCGTGCACGGCTTGTTCCTGACCACGGATGCGCGTGCGCAGGTCGGTGGCGAAACTGGCGACCTTGGCGTTGTGTTCGCGGGCCAGTTGCGCCAGCGGCACGCCGGTCCAGGCGCTGATGACTTCGGCGACCAGACGCGGGCAGACTTCGAAGCTGACCAGGCGTTCTTTGACCTGAGCATCGGTCAGGGCTTTGTGAGTTTCGTTGAGCGCGGTTTCGAGGGACGCGACGTCATTCACCGTTTCAAGGGTTTCGATCACGGTGCCTTCGGCGTCTTCTTCAACCGTGACGGTCGGTTCGACGGCAGCCGCTTCGCGAGCCTTGGCCAGTTGCTGACGCAGATCCAACAAGCGCTCGGCCAGTTCTTTCTGCTCGGTCCACAGCGTTTCGAGGGCGACCATTTCGTCTTCGGCGGCGGCCAGACGATCTTCCAAAGCATCCAGCGCTTCGTGATCAATCAACAAACCGGCTTCAGCATCACGACGCAGCGCCTGGCGCTGACGGCCCCCTTCAGCCAGTTCGCCACGCAGACGTTCAAGGCTTTCCGGGGCAGCGGCGAGGCTGATGCGAACACGGGCGCAGGCGGTGTCGAGCACATCGACGGCTTTGTCCGGCAGCTGACGGCCTGCGAGGTAACGGGCGGACAATTCCGCCGCCGCCACCACCGCGTCGTCGCGCAGGTAGATGCCGTGGCTCTTCTCGTACACCTGAGCCAAACCACGAAGGATGGTCACCGCTTCGCTGACGGTCGGTTCGTGCAGTTGCACCGGTTGGAAACGACGGGCCAGGGCCGGGTCTTTTTCGAAGTACTTCTTGTACTCCGCCCATGTGGTGGCGGCGATGGTGCGCAACTCGCCACGGGCCAAGGCTGGTTTGAGCAAATTGGCCGCATCGGAACCGCCGGCATTGCCGCCCGCGCCGATCAACGTGTGGGCTTCGTCGATGAACAGGATGATCGGTTTCGGCGAGGCTTTGACTTCGTCGATCACGCCTTTGAGGCGACGCTCGAATTCACCTTTGACGCTGGCGCCGGCCTGCAACAGGCCCATGTCCAGCGACAGCAGCTCGACGCCTTTCAACACTTGCGGCACTTCACCGGCGGCAATGCGCGAAGCCAAACCTTCGACAATCGCGGTTTTACCGACGCCAGCTTCGCCGACCACAATCGGGTTGTTTTTGCGGCGACGGGCGAGGATGTCGACCATCTGCCGGATCGCGCCATCACGGCACAGCACTGGGTCGAGTTTGCCGTCGCGGGCCTGTTGGGTCAGGTTGTGGGTGAAGCGCTGCAGCAGTGATTCGCCCGGTACGGCAGGCTTACCGGTGGCCGGTTGCTCTTTCTGCGACAGGGCAAATTCTTTCAGGCGCTCAATGTTCAGCTTGGCCAGCAACGACTGGTAGCGGCTGCCGGCGTAGCGCATCGGATTGCGCAGCAGCGCGAGGATCAACGCGGCTTGCTCGACCTGGCTCTGGCCCAGTTCAAGGTTGGCCACCAGCAACGCATCTTGCAGCCACTGCACCAGTTCCGGGGCGAACACCGGGTTGCGCGAGGCGCTGTGCTCGACTCGCGATTGCAGCGCGGCGCTCAGCTCACCGGCATCCACTTCGGCATCTTGCAACGCGCGTGCGAGCAGGCCTTGCGGGCGCTCCAGCAGGCCCAGCAGCAGATCTTCGACGAGTATCTTGCTGCCGCCACGGGCGACGCAGCGTTCGGCAGAACTTTCCAGATCACGACGGGTTTCGGCGTCCAGCGCCTGGATAAGTTGTTGCAGGTCTACGTTGATCATTGGTCATCTGTCCTTAATGAATTTTGCTGCCCAAGGTCACCACGCCGTCCGCTTTTTCGCGGCCCAGCCAACTGGTCCATCCCAGGCGACAGGCGTTCTGCTCACCGATGCGCAGTTCGCGGATTTCTTCCTGGCGCAACACCAGGCGAATGTCGTAGTCGAGCGGGTCACGCAGGGTGAACCGCACCAGCGCGCACAACGGCTGGTAGCCGAAACCGATTGGCAGGAATTCGTGAAAGCGCTGCCAGTCGAGTTCGCGGATGTGAATGCGGAATTTGCCGCTGCGGTCGCGCACGTGTTCGCCCAGCACCAGGTCTTCGCCGAGCAGGCTGTTGGCGCGGCCCAGACGGTTGCGCTGCTCGTCGAGAATTTCCACGCGGCGCTCGATGCATTGCTCGATGGTCAGCTCGGCGTGCTTGAAGTAGTAACGCAGCACCGCTTCGATCAGCGCCGCCGAGTGCGCCCGCAAGCTGAGCAAGCCGAGGTACGGCAGCAGGCGTTTCCAGTTCAGTTCCTGGGCCTTGCGGATCTCTTCGCCGCCAAGGCCGATCAAGGCAAACAGCTGCGCCGAAAACGGGTCGAGGGCACCACTCTGGAAGCTTGCGCGGTAGCGGTACTTGCGCCAGATCGGCAGCATCAGCCGTTGCAGGCGATGGTGAAACAGATCGAGGAAGTTGCGGGTCGGGTTGCCGTCTTCGCTGTCGCCCAACGCCTGTTCGCCGTAGAACGCCGGCAGCGGCGAACCGGAGCCGACCAGGCCGATCAGGTTGAACCGCAGGCGCGCACGCATGTGCCCGTGCTCTTGGAAAAACTCCACGCGATCAACGTCGCTGCCAGGGAAACCCAGGCTCGGGTTGGCCTGGAATTCCAGCTGGTCGTACAGGTCGTCTTCGCTCAGGTGCGGGTGGGCCTCGCGCAGCCGGTCAATCACCAGCAGCACGGCCTGAAACAGCGAGTACTCGCGTATTCCTCGGGTCAGTCCGCTTAAAGAAGCGGCTGCAGGCCCATACGTGGTGTCCATTGGTACACCTCTCCCTGTGTGCTTTTTACCCGCAGCTCGTGGTACGAATTGAGACTGGCGTAAAGCGCGAAAAACTCGTTGAGAACCGAAGCGAAAACGAACAAGTCGCCCTCGCCGATATACCCTTCCGGGTCGATGGTCAGCTCGGTGCGCAACCCGCGAACCGGCAACCCTCGGTGCAACCGGTCGACGTGGTGGTGCTTGATCGACTTGAGCCCGCCGAGCAGGCGCTTGCTGACTTTTTCCGCGTGTTGGTCGTAGTAGCGCGGCAAATCGTAAGTTTCGAGAATCACCTTCAACGCATTGACGTCGGCCAGGGACAAATAGTTAAGCGACATGTTGCTGATCAACTTCCAGAGGAAGTCGCGGTTCAGCGGCGGCGCGAAACTCGACGTGGCCGGGGTGATGTTGCGGAAGCTCAAAAACTCCGGCGTCTCTTCACAGGCCATGCAGATGTCGCCGAGCTTGAGCTTGCGCGGCAGGTTCTGGTTGGTGCACATCAGCTCGATCGACAGGGTTTCATGGGCTTCGGTGTGGCGGATGCCGAAGCTCAGGTAGGTGTCGAGGCCGTCGTGCAGCAAGGAGGAACGCTGGCGAATGCTGTAATGCGGACGGCTGTTGGGCACGTCGAAACTCGGGTCGTGCTCGAAGGATTCGAACGGCACGTACTCCTGATAACCGAGGCCGCCGGGCTTCCAGCCGGTCACGGTTTCCACCGAGAACACGCCGCAATTTTGCAGATCGAATTCGGCGGGCAGCAGCAGGTATTCGTCCTGCTTGCCGTCGAGGCGGATCGGCAAGGCGTCGTGCTTGAACAGGTTGACGATGGGCGTGCAATAGAGCTTCACGTTATCCAGCGTCGGACGCATGCGCATGATGCCGCTCTTGCGAATGTCGAAGCGCAATTCGAGGCCGCGCATCTGCTTGAGCGTGTCTTCCGGCAATGCTTTGAGCAGATCCAGACCGTTGATGTCGACGAAGAGGAATTTGTCCTGGAAGGCGAAGTATTCCTGCAAGTAGCGATAGCCGCGGAAGGTGTTCAGCGGATACGGGATCAACGCTTCTTCTTCGGCAAAACCCACCGGCTGCACACGGTCGCCGGGCATCTTGAACGCCATCGGCGTGCCGTTGACACCGTTGATGGGCTTGCCGGCGCCGTCCAGCGGGATCAGCTCGATGCCTTCCAGATTGCGCAGCAGGCTCAGGTACAGCATCTGGCTGATGTAGCGCTCACCGGCGAAGTGCAGACGCAGGCGGCTCAGTTCCAACTCACCGAGGTGACCGTCAGCACTCATCTCCAGACGCAGGCTCAACAGCGAACCGTCGCCCTTCACCGAGTAATTCAGCGCGGCCAGATCCAGCGGCAAGACTTCGGTCGGGTAGCAGGTACGGAAGCGGCAACGCACGTCATCGATCGGCACGCTCTCGATTGGCGTGTCGCGCTCGACCCTCAACGCGGGCCCCGAACGCTTCAACGGGGCGAACTGCAAAATGCTGAACGCTGGCAGCGGCCGCATGTAGTTGGGCCACAGCAGGTGCATCAGGGAATGGCTGAGCTCTGGCAGTTCATCGTCGAGCTTCTGACGCAGGCGACCGGTCAGGAATGCAAAACCCTCCAGCAACCGCTCCACGTCTGGATCTCGGCCGGCCTGACCGAGGAAAGGCGCCAACGCCGGGCTACGCTCGGCGAATCGACGACCTAACTGGCGAAGTGCGGTGAGTTCGCTTTGGTAGTAGTGGTTAAAGGACACGGGGTACCTTCCTGGTGGTGGATCTCATGAAAAAACTGTCCTGTAGAGCGCGACTGTCACACCGGAAATCACGTAGCCGGCGATGAGCAGGTACGGTAAAAAAGCCAGCCAGCCCAACGTCATTGCGAAGCCAGCCATATCACCCATCAATGCGTTTACCAGCCCATAAATCACCCAGGGGACGGCGTAAAACGGGATGAACATCAGCGGCGCACACCAGATTTTTTTGATGATCTGCTGTTCGGTTTTTCCGCTCAGCTCACGCGTTGCCCACAGGGCGAAAGCGGTATAGGCCGGGACTCCGAATGCGAGGACGTAGATCAACAGCATCTGATGCCAGTTCAAAACCGACGCGTTTTCGTTGCTCTGCTCAATCAATATGAGAAGCAGCAACACCAATAACGGTACCCAGAGCACAACCCTGAAAAAATTCGGACAAGCGCAACTTCCACTTTTCTGGATGTTCTGCGCTGGATCATTAGTAAATTTCATTGAACACCCAGTGATTGAAGCTATAAAGCGTAACAACACCTACAGCGGTAGCGACCAAGGAATGAAATCCACCTTGTAAGCGCTTCGACTTAAAAACAACTACCACTGTTTTTACAAAATAATAAAAAACACATGCCATCAGCGGGATATAAAGCACCGCACAAAAAACAAACAAACTTCCGTAAACATCAGCACCACTCACTAACCATCTGGTTTTTGGGTCAGTGAATGACATAAAAAGCAAAATTGCAGAGACAAAAAAATAAAAATACCTAATCACGACATTGGCCCACCTGAATAACACACAGGAAGCACAAATATCGCCAACAAGCTGACTATCCAAAGCACCAATAAATAGTAGTTACCAGGCATTCTGCAGACCGCCCACCCCTTAACCACCCCATAACCAATAGCGAACTGCAATAGTAAGAACGAAATCACTCCCAATGGAACGGAAAGCAAATAACTATAAGGTTCAGCAAATCCAAACCGGACAACCGCATAAATTTCGAGCAATGCAAACGGTACGATCAATGCGGCTGCCATGATGATCATAGTTTTGACTTTTGTTGCACTACTCATCAACGCAAGCCTCCGCGAATAGAGGGTCTTTGCCAATTCGAGCCGGCGCTGCTCACCTGAAACCCAGCAAACATTAAGGACAGCCCCCTTTTCCGTTAAGTTAAGGAATGCGCATGCTGTCATGTTACTTCACCAACGCCGGGTTCAACTTCAATGCAGTTTCGTCCTGCAAGTAAACTTCATCACCTCCGTCGTACCCCATAAAATCTTCGTTAGAAAGCTGGCTCCCGTCCTTCTTCACATGTGTCACCCAGCCTTTGGACCAGATATCACCGCTTTCATGGCGTAATTCGACGTAGTAGCTTGGGGGGCTCGACTGTGTAATTTCAAAGAAGGAGCCACCGTCTTCCGCCCCGCTCCAAAAAGCATTTGGATGATCTTTCAATACAGGCCCCTTTCCGTCATCACGCTCCAGCAGAGCAAACACCGCCACTACGAGCAGAACAAAGATAATAGCGAGTGAGATGGCTAGTCTTTTCAGAATCTTCATTCGTCTATTTCCAATTTGTCATCAGCAAAATTGATAATGGGGACAGACCCTTTTTTTGCGCGCCCCCCACTCACAAAACTGGCTCATTCAGGCCGGCGGCTGATTTAAGTAATAAGTACCAATGATATGAATCACCGGCACTATCAGCACACACACATACATCATAATTTTATGGAGGCGCCTTTCTCTGACTTGTCTAAACAACCCCAGCAGCGCCACTAACGAACATAAAATCGCCAACACACCAAAAAAATCGCTATCAGCAACGCTTGCCAAATAGTCTCGAAAAGTCATTTGTTGAACTCCATAAAATTCCACCTATAAAACAGGAATTTCTTCAGGAAATCTTCAGCCATTGCCCCTGTACTTTCATTACGGTAAGTCCAACCCACCGCATGCTTTGTGTAATATCCTTTCTCTATCGGCATTCCCGCGTAGCCCGAGTTTTGCGGATCAGCCATGTTTGATCCAAGCCATTTTTGAACCGTAGTGAAAGGACGGACGCTTACTCCGCTTGTGTTGCCCTGCCTAATTTCGATTTTCGACTCGTTGACACTCACGGTAATTTGAACGTGGTGGGCGATGTCCTTGGGCCGGTCCAATGCTTGAGCGAGGATATCTCCAGGTAGCAAGGCCTCGGCTGTCTCGACCGATAACGTATTTTCGCCAACTCGCTGCATATCTGGGGCGCCGTAAGTCAACATGACCATTTCGCAGAAACCATACATGTGCGATAGGTAGCGATCATGCTCAGCGGCAGAGTAGTTCTCCATATTTCTATAGGTTCTTACTCCGGTTTTTAGCTTAATCGGCAACCCGCGACTAGAGGAAAATTCACAAAGCAATCTGAGTGCGAAATCTTCACAGGTGAATTTATTTCCGCTAACCGCCCCCTCTTTAGTCCAGTATTTTTCTACGATAAGCCGTTCTGCTATCTCTGGTGCTTCTTTGTGATAGTCAGCAATATCCGCATCAGTCCAGAAAGCAGTTGTTTTCCAGAACACCTTGTAAGTAACTTTTTTTGGTGCTTTGTCTTCCTTTGGGGTAAGTGCAATTGAGCGCGCCATTAATGTAGATAGAACTTCTGCACTCATACCATTGCCCCACCAATCGCAGCGTGAAAGTCGAAGGCTTCACCTTCCTTACCACCGACTAACTGGGTTCTTCCCATCGCATCGCTCTGGCCAGAGATGACCTGACCTTTAGCCGTAGTGATCTGATAGGGAATATCCTGCAGAGGATTTCCATCCTGATCTTCCATCACTACATGCTGAGTGTGGGTAAACAGCATTAACGGCAACGGCGCCACAAACGGCACCGGCGAATGCGAATTCCCGATAATCACCGTCCCGGACCCGGCCGTAACCTTGTTGCCATGAGTCCCAACGGAATCCACCGTCGCAGCCGGTTTCCCGTTAATCAAAACCGTCGTCGCCAACCCGCCCGACATCGCACCACCACACGCCGAGGCATCGCCTTGGCGGGCGGCCGCGAGGCCGTCGAAGAAGACGTCGCCGGAACCGGCGGCGATCGGGTTGGTGCCGTGGCCGGGGAGCGGGCAAGCGGTGGGGTCGGATACGCGTGCTGCTGGTTTGCCGGACATACGAATCTCCTTAAGTGACCTTTACTTGACCGCTGCCATCCAGGCGCGCGGCGAAACTGACCTGGCGCTTGAAACCATCAACTTCCAGCAGGCCTTCGATGCTGAAGGACAGACGAAGCTGATCGTTGTCACGCGGCAGGGAGATGACACGCACGTTGCTCAGGCGCGGTTCGTAGGCTTCGATGAAGCTTTCGATGGCCAGGCGGGCCTGACTCAGGGAGTCGTGCAGGCTCAGGCGCATGTCATTGAGATCGGGTAGCCCGTAATCGGACAGCGTTTGCACGCTGCCCGCACGGGTGCTGAGCATCTTGGCCAGATGGGCAGCCACGGACGCCATGGCGGAAACCTCGCGGCTCCAGCCGACGCGTTTGTCCGCGTCGCCACCCAGGCGTTCGAAAAGGCTGCCGTATCCAGTCATGAGTTAGCTCCGCTTACTCTTTGTCCAGCTTGCCAACCAGCGACAGGGTGAAATCGGCACCCATGTACTTGAAGTGCGGGCGCACGTTCAGGCTGACGCGGTACCAGCCAGGCTCGCCTTCGACATCGCTGACGATGATCTGGGCAGCGCGCAGCGGACGACGGCCACGAACTTCGGCGCTCGGGTTTTCCTGGTCGGCCACGTACTGGCGGATCCACTTGTTCAGTTCCAGCTCGAGGTCGGTACGTTCTTTCCACGAACCGAGTTGCTCGCGCTGCAGCACTTTCAAGTAGTGAGCCAGGCGGTTGACGATCATCATGTACGGCAGTTGGGTGCCGAGCTTGTAGTTCAGCTCTGCGGCCTTGCCTTCTGCGCTGATGCCGAAGAACTTCGGCTTCTGCACCGAGCTTGCGGAGAAGAACGCCGCGTTGTCGGAGCCTTTGCGCATGGTCAGGGAGATGAAGCCTTCCTCGGCCAGTTCGTATTCACGACGGTCGCTGACCAATACCTCGGTAGGGATCTTGGTTTCGATTTCGCCCATGCTTTCGAAGTGGTGCAACGGCAGGTCTTCAACCGCGCCACCGCTCTGTGGGCCGATGATGTTCGGGCACCAGCGGAATTTGGCGAAGCTGTCGGTCAGCTTGGTGCCGAACGCGTAGGCGGTGTTGCCCCACAGGTAGTGCTCGTGGCTGTTGGCGACGGTTTCTTTGTACACGAACGATTTGACCGGGTTTTCTTCCGGGTCGTACGGGTTGCGCAGCAGGAAACGCGGCACGGTCAGGCCAATGTAACGGGAGTCTTCCGACTGGCGGAAGCTCTGCCATTTGGCGAATTGCGGGCCTTCGAAGTGATCCTTCAGATCCTTCAGGTCCGGCAGGCCGGTGAAGCTTTCCAGGCCGAAGAATTTCGGGCCGGCGGCGGCAATGAACGGCGCGTGGGACATGCACGCAACGCTGGACACGTACTGCATCAGTTTCACGTCCGGCGAGCTTGGGGACATGAAGTAGTTAGCGATGATCGCGCCTACCGGCTGACCACCGAACTGGCCGTATTCAGCGGTGTAGATGTGCTTGTACAGGCCAGCCTGCATCACTTCCGGCGAATCTTCGAAATCGTCCAACAGGTCTTCTTTGGAGACGTTGAGGATTTCGATCTTGATGTTTTCGCGGAAGTTGGTGCGGTCGACCAGCAACTGCAGGCCACGCCACGACGATTCCAGGGACTGGAAGTCCGGGTGGTGGAGGATCTCGTCCATCTGACGGCTGAGCTTGGCATCGATCTCGGCGATCATGCGGTCAACCATGGCTTTCTTGACCGGCTCGCCGTTGTTCTGCGGCTTGAGCAGCTCTTCGATGAAGGCCGACACACCGCGCTTGGCGATGTCGTAGGCTTCGTCGTCCGGGGTCAGGCGGGTTTCGGCGATGATGCTGTCGAGAATGCTGTATTCGCCGTTCTCGTTACTCTTTTGCTGCGCTGCACTCGTGCTCATGTTGGCTTCCTTGGCTGATGGAGACTCAGACGTCCTGGGCTGCGGCGTTCAGGCCCAGCTCACCCAGTACGCGACCGCGGGATTCGTCGTCGGCGAGAACGCCTTCGATGGCTTTGCGGAACGCAGGCGCGTTACCCAGCGGGCCTTTGAGGGCCACCAGCGCGTCGCGCAGTTCCATCAGTTTTTTCAGCTCAGGCACTTGCTCGACCAGGCTGGCCGGGTTGAAGTCCTTCATCGAGTTGACGCGCAGTTTCACGGCCAGTTCTTCAGTGTCGCTTTCTTCCTGAAGACGGTTCGGTACGCTCAGTGTCAGCTGCAGCTCTTGCTTGGCCAGCACCTCGTCGAAGGTCATCTTGTCGATGCTGATCGGCTTGCGATCTTCGACTTTGCGTTCGTCCTTGCGGTGGGTGTAGTCACCGATTGCCAGTAGTTTCAACGGCAGTTCGATCTCTTCCTGGGCACCACCGGTGGCAGGTTTGAACGTGACGTTGATGCGTTCCTTGGGGGCTACCGAGCCTTCTTTGGCCATGGCTTTTCTCCTTGCGGTTGTGGCCCTGGGGCCTATTCGAGTACCACTTCGAGATCGAGGTGGCACAGCCTGCGATAAATCTCTTCCTTGCGTTCACGTACGGCATGGTTCTGCGGCAACAACTCGCAGCAGCTATGCAGTAAATGCAGCACTTCCAGCGCAAGATCGGGCTCCCAGGCGTGCAGGCCTGAGTCCTGTAATGTTTGGTCGAGGGTTTCGAGTTGGGTCTTGGCCAGTTCGTATTTCTTGGCCATGAAGCACAGCCGCGCGAGGGCGAACTGCCAGAAGAATCTCACGCGCCCGCCGTTGGCGCTTTGCAGGCCCTGCTTGAGGATTTGCACGGCAGCCTTGAGGCCGTCCTTGCGCAGAATCGGCAGGACCTCTTCGAGGGCCAGTTCCCAGGCGGGCTGGGTGTCGGCGACTTCGACTTTGCGCGGCGCACTGGCGCTTTGCAGGTGCGGCATGACGTTGGCGCTGATCCAGGCGCGAGTGGACGGATCGGCGAACGGCGCACCGTCATGGAAGCGCAATTCGACAATGCCGGGCAGGCGCTGAACCAAAAGCGCGAAGTGGATTTCCACTTCGCGCATCGCCATTTCTGCGTTGAGTGCCTGGAGGCATTCCCAGACCATTCGCTGGCCATCGAACCAGAACGGCGCCTTCGCCAGGCTCGCCTCCAGTTCCACCAACAGGTCAGCGTATTTGCCCTGGTCGTAACGGTCCTGATAGGCCTTGAGCTTGTCCGCCGGCAAACCGCGCAGCACGGTGATCTGCTCGGCATTACGTTCGGGGACAGCGTCGATGGGCAACCACAACAGCGTGCGATTGAGGCGCAGGGCGCGCAGGTCGGTAGCTTTCTGCTTGAGCCACCAGGCGCACAACGGCCGGGCGCTTTCTTGCTGCGCGCGCAGGGCTTTGTGGGCTTCTTTCTCGTTGTCGATCGGCGCGCCGGGCGTCAGCAGTTGCGTCGCGACTTGTTTGACCTGAGCCACGGCCGCACCGACCACGCCTGGTTCCGGCTGGTTGTCGGCGGCGCGTTGCACCATGTTTTTCAGACGGCGGGAGATTGGCAGCAGCAACGGCGCGTCGTCACCCAGGTGCTCGGTGCACGCGGCGTCGAGGCCTTCCAGGTGTTCCACCAGACGGCGGAACATCGGCAACTGCTCTTTGATCGCGACGTTTTCGGTCAGCACCTGCTCAAGACGCGGCACCAGCCAACTGATCGCAGCGGAGCGCGTACGTGCCTTGTTCGGGTGGACTTCGGCCCAGTGGCTTTCGCACAGGTAGTGCAGCAAACCGAGGCCCGCGAGCAGGCCTTGGAAGGATTCGCGCTGGTACAGGGCCCAGGTCAGCCAGGCGCCGACGCGCAAATCCTTGGACTGGGTGCGCAGCAGGTTTTCGCTGTTTTCACGGATTTTCAGCCAGTCGATCTGACCGCTTTCGTGCATGGACGAGGCTTTGGCCAGCTCGCTTTCCAGTGACTCATATTCGCTCGAAAAGCGAACATCCTCGCCCGCGAAATTCTCTTTGGAAACAGAGGCTTTTGCGAGATCGAGGTAATGAGCAGAAAGTTTGCTTGAGTAGGACATCCATGGCCTTTAGTTTGGATTACGGTCATACGCTCATTGGAGTTCCAACGGCGTGAGACAGAATCAAAGAGCTGCGAAATGTCTCATCCAATTGAGATCGTGCTCTTTCAAAGTGGGCGCATCGTACTCACGATGATGGCCACTAGCAAGCACCCGATTAAACAATAAGACGAAGCGCGTTTATCACTCGTAGGAGATCTCCCTATATGTAGCAAGGGGATCCCTGATGTCAGTTTAATAATTCAGCGCTCGACCCAACGCCCTGAAACCGTTGAGGTAGAGGCCTCCGCTTCTTTCACCTGAATTAATCGCATATTCATTGCCGATTGCTCCCTTTGGCAGGCGCGCAGCATGCCAAAAACTAAAAAATATAAATGTAGGAGCATTCCGAAATGTTACGGCATCGATGAATAAAGCGACGAGTGACAACTGCCGATAAGAAAAGTGCCATCACTATGATGGCCACTTTGAATTTAAAACAAAGTTCCAAAGTGGAACTTCGGGTATCTGGGAAATATCACACCACTCTTCAAGATCCTTCCTACATCAATACTTTGCATGCCTTGTTAGCGTGCCCGGCATTTTGGCGACTTAATCCGGGCACGTATGGCTCGGTTTCGCCGATTTTTCTTTCAGCTTAAGGACGAGCGACTACGTAGCAAAAGGATAAGCGCATGCTTGCACCGGCCAACGTTGCCCACTTCACCCTCCTGATCCCGACGGTTCACAACGACTTCAAAGTGCTGGCCTTCGAAGGCACGGAAACCATCAGCGCCTTGTATTCGATTCAGGTTGACCTAGTCAGCGAGCATCCGGATTTCGATCTGGAAAGCTTGCTCAACCAACCCGCATTTCTCCAATTCGGCCTCAACGGCGAGGGCATTCATGGCCATATCGAAAATGTGGTTGGGGGCGAATCTGGAAAACGCCTGACCCGCTATCAGCTGACACTGGTCCCCACCCTCTACTACTTAAAGTTCAGCCACAACCAACGGATTTTCCAGAATCTGACCGTGCCACAAATCATCACTCAGGTTCTCCAAAAACATGGCATGCAGACGGATGTGTTTACCTTCCATGTCAGCACCAGCGTCAAGCGCGAGTTTTGCACCCAATATGGGGAAAGTGACTTCGAATTCGTCCAGCGTCTGTGCGCTGAAGACGGTATTGCATGGCATCACCAGCATTCGCCTGAAAGTCATTTGCTGGTGTTCACCGACGACCAGGTCTTTTTACCGACTCTCGGCGCAACCCCCTATCGGCAAGGCGCCGGCATGGTCGCCGAGCATCCGGTCGTCCACCGGTTTGCCATGGGTTTCAGCACCCGCACCAGCACGGTCACACGCCGCGACTATGACCTGGAACGCCCGAGCCTGTTGCTGGAAAGTCGCTTCACCGCAGAATTCACCCCCGAGCTTGAAGACTACCGCTATCCGCTGCCGATGAAGTCTGAGAAACATGGCAAACAGCTCGTCCGCCAAGCACTGGAGCGACACCGCAGCGACTATCAGTTGGTCGTGGGAGCAAGCAATCAGCCGACACTGCGTAGCGGTTACTTGTTCGACCTGACTGAACACCCGCGCTCAACCTGCAACGGCATGTGGTTGCTGGTAAGCCTTCGTCACGAAGGGAAACAACCGCAATCTCTGGAAGAGGCATTCATCAGCGACGCCCCACCCGCGGACGGTTTCACTCAAGGCTACCGCAACAGGTTCAACGCTATTCCGTCAGACGTGCTCTACCGCCCTCCTCTGCCCCCCCGAAAACCTGTGTTGGTCTGCCAGACCGCTCGTGTCACAGGTCCGCCCGGAGAGGAAATTTTTTGCGACGAATACGGCCGGGTTCGCGTCGAAATGCCTTGGGATCGAACAGAACTCAACAGCGAAAAAAGCAGTTGCTGGCTACGAGTTGCGTCTAGCTGGGCAGGCGAGGGATTTGGCGCGGTGACGATCCCGCGCGTCGGGATGGAAGTGGTCGTGACTTTTCAGGAAGGCGATCCGGATCAACCGTTGATCACCGGTTGCGTGGCCAACAAGGTCATGTCCGTCGCGCATCCACTGCCCGAGCACAAAACCAGAACGGTGCTGCGCAGCCAAAGCTCGCCACATAGTGGCGGCTACAACGAACTGGCGATTGAAGACCGCACCGGGCAGGAAAAAATCTACCTGCGCGCACAACGCGACATCGAGCAACTGATCCTCAACGACAGCCACAGCCTGATCAACAACGACCGCTTCGAACAGGTGGACAACAACAGCACCAGCCTGATCAGGGGCAAGGAATTACACACCACCCAAGGCGCGCGCAGCACGGTGATCGGTGGTGACGAGTTGATCACTATCAGCGGCAACAGCAGCACCACGTCCGCGGGTTCGCTGGTGATTCAGGCTGGCCAACAGGCTCATGTCACCGCCACCAACGTAGTGATCGATGCGGGCATGAGCCTGACGCTCACGGCGGGAGGTCACCACATTGTCATCAACGCGGGCGGGATTTTCAGCAGCGTGGCCATCGTCGAGGGCGGTGCGCCACTGGCGGGTATTCAGCCGTTACAGGCGCTACAAGCTCCGGCTCGCACTGCCAATGCCGTTATCGCCAACCCAATGTCCATCGTCGCCAGCGCCCGACAGCAGGCGGCGGACTACTGCCCGCTTTGCGAGGCCTGTCTTGCTGGCCAATGCAGCATCGGAGAAGTCGCATGAATACCCTTGAACAATGGCTGTTCGATCAATCCCGGTCCGCACGGGAACTCTATCTGGTGCTCGACTCAGACGGTCATCTCGACGAGCGCAACGCGTTAACCAAGGAACTGGGCGCCGAGCGGTACCGCAATCTGTATATAGGCACGGCGGCGAATTCAATGGCGCAAGCAGGCCCTGTTCTTTTTCAGGTGGTGACCGTCAAACATCCGGTCATTCAGGCGCTGCTCGATACGCCAGAGTGTCATTGGGGTTGGCTGGCAAGCGCCGCTCTCACGGACCTTGATGCTTTGGTCGCTCACTGGCGCGACCGGCTGGTGGTCGGTGAGCGCCCGAATCTGGCGCTGTATCGCTTCCACGATAATCGCGTACTGGGGCGCGCCCTCAGCTATCTGCAACCGGAGCAGTACGCCGATTATCTGGGGCCGATCGCCAGCGTTTGTTATTGGCACGCCGAGCAATGGACGGTCACGGACAACCCTGACCCCGGCAAACATCCGCTGCCCCTTGAGCCGGCGTGGCTGAAAACCCCGACGCCGGAGATTGTCTACGCGAATGTGCAGTTCGATAACACGCGCCGCTATTTGGTCCGTGAGCACACCGAGGCCCTGGCTCGGCTCGCCGCAGAGCGGAACGTGGATGACTGGTTATGGGGCCTGATTCAACTGGCCCATTTATGGAATTGGCAGCAACCCGAGCAGGTGCATTTTTTGTTGACTCAGTGCTTGAAGGCACCGGGGTACTTGCCGCCCAGGACATGGCAACCGAAGCCGGAAGAGGACTCGGCGGCGCATTTTGAGCGGGTGTATCAGCAAGTGCTCTATTGGCAGGGAGATGCGCCGGTATGAAACGGATCTTTCAAAGCTTGGCCCTCGGGAGTTGCCTTGCCTTGACCGTGGGTTGTTCCGTGTTCGGCAAGTCGGACAGCTTTACCTTCGTCCCCGATTTTCCGCCTGACTTCAAGTACGAGCTGACCGCCACCTATAAGCCCGCCAAAGGGCAGACGTGCACCGTGCCGGGTGGGAAAGGTACTCAGCTTGGATTTAACAAGGTCTACATGGAATACGAAGCGACTTCCGAGATCCCGCTTTACCGAACCGTGAGCGGGTGCCCGTTGGCGTTTAGTCATATGAAGATAAAGATTACGGGCATCTTTGGCCCGGTACTCAGTGACAGAAGCTCTGACTACGCCGCAATTGACGTGCGTTCAGAGCAGTTGGGTCGATACAAAGGCACGTTCAATGCTGCCGGCGTAGGTGAGTTCTCCGGCGAATGCCAATGGTTTTTCCGCACAGTCGGCCCCGAACGCTACCTCATAAAAATCCTTTACTGCAAAAACACTGATGCACAAGGAAACGTCACGAGAATTCGTCCACTTACGACTTACACGCTCGATCAGTTGCCTGGGAAAACCGTAAAGCTGAAGATTTCCTTAAACCATGAAGAGGAGCCCTATAAGGGCGACACATGGGTGAAGGTGCCTGACGGCTGGAAGCGCTGTATGGGGAAAGGTTTCGAAGACCAGCATGCGTTTTGCTACGGCAATCACAAGGATTTCAGCACCTTCAGGATGGTGGATGAACGGATTTGCACCATTTACCCAGGCTGCACGGAAGACAAGGACGAAACCCCATGACGCGTCAAAAAGCTTGGTACTGGCGAGGAGCTGTCCCGCCTCTGAAACGAATCGTTCAAAGCCTGACTTTCGGCAGTTGTCTTTCCTTGACCGTGGGTTGTTCCGCGCTCGGCAAGTCGGACAGCTTTACCTTCGTCCCCGATTTTCCGCCTGACTTCACCTACGACCTTACCGCCACTTACGTACCCGCCAAAGGGCAAACGTGCACCGTGCCGGGCGGGAAAAATACTCAGCTCGGGTTCAACAAGATCTACATGAAATACCACGACACGTCGGAGATCGTGCTGTACCGGACCGTCAGTAATTGCCCGTTGGCGTTGAACCATGTGGAGGTCAAAATCATTGGAGTCATCGGCAGAGATAGCAAACGCAGTTACACCACCTACGAATTTATCTCAATCGCAGTGCGTCATGAGTTGCTTGAGAAATACAAAGGCGTCTTCAACTCCGAAGGCGAAGGTAGTTTTTCCGGACAGTGCCAATGGTTGTTCCGCACAGTTGGCCCCAATCGCTACATCACAAAAATCCTCGACTGCAGGAAAACCGATGCACAAGGCAATGTCATCAGAGGCCGTCCTTTTACGACTTACACGCTGGATCAACTGCCAGGGAAAACCGTAAAGCTGAAGATCAAATTAGCCGATGAGGAAAGACCGGCAATCGGTGACACCTGGATCAACGTGCCCGGTGGGTGGAAGCGATGCATGGGTGACAACTTCGAAGACCAATATGCGTTTTGCTACGGCAATCACAAGGACTTCAGCACATTCAAAATGTTGGATGAGCGGATTTGTACCATTTACCCAGGCTGTACGGAAAACAAAGAGGAAACCCCATGAGCATCGGACCTTTGGCCGCGAGTGATGCGCCATTTATGAGTGGCAATATCCACGCTTGCCCTTTGCGTGGCCATTCAACGAGTTTTCAGTTAGTGGACGAGTCCGGTGATGGCACCCCTTATGCCGGTTTGCCGTACGAGGTTACTGATTACGAGGACACCGTCTATACGGGAAAACTCGATGCCATCGGTGCTGGAAAGGTCAACAACCATTTCTGCGGCCCGATATTGCTTAAGTTAAGTCAGCCATATCAAGGGAGCGAAAAAACATACTCGTTTTTACGCGAAAGACCGAACTACCCCCTCCCCATCACCGAACTACAAGTACGCGCCGAAAAAACCCGCTTTACTGAAAAATCAGGTATGCGCACGTTGGCAAATCCTGCAAAAAATCTCGCTGATCCCAATGCCTATTACCAGGTCGAAGTGAGCGAACTGGTAAAGCACATAGCGCATCTGCCGCCCCTGGCCTCGCGTAGCAACCCACCCAATATGGCGGTGCACACCTTGTTCCGTCAGCCGGCCAAAACCCGAACTTTCACAACACAAAATGCCAGTGCCCCGGAAGTTGGCCTAAGCGCAGCCAAACCAAAAGGCGTCGCCCTTCTACCAAACAAGCATCATGTGCTGGAAGTGCGACCGATGAGGGCGCTGCGGCCCATGTTGTCGACCAGCAACGACTTTTGCGCACTCAACCTCTATCAACTGGCGCTGATGTCGACGTTGAGTTACACCGATTTTGGTCAAGAGCCGAACACCCAGCCCGTAACAACCGACAGCGTGTCATTTCCATTACGGCCCAGCAGCGGCAACTGGTTCGGTCACGCCTTGCCGCAATTTGAAGAGCTATGGCAAGTCGATGGCTCACAGACTGCGAAGTTCTACCCCCTGTATGAAGAGGTGCCTTACTCCAAACGTCTGGAAGTGGTGCCGTTCGATCCGCAATTGTATCCAGAGGCCAACGACCCTGAGTTGGGTGAAGAGCAGGAACACCCGGCGAAGCTGCACTTCCTCGATGATCGCAAACTAGCGGAAAGCTCGGACACTCAGGCCTTTATCAGCCATCACGACGAGTTGATATTGGTTAGTGTCAGGGGAACCAGTGAGAAATTGCCCGACGCCTGGCTTGATGCGGATGCCCACCAAGTACCTTTCGAGGAGGGGGATGGCAAGGTACACAACGGTTTTTATCGGGCTGCCAAAGTAGCCTACCCATTTGTGGTGAAATATCTCGACAAGTTCTTTAGCGGACAAAAAGTGCTGATTACCGGGCACAGTCTGGGCGGGGCGGTGGCGCTGATCTTGTCTGAGATGTTGCGACGCGACAAACGATTTACGCCAGACATCGTGCTCTACACCTACGGCGCCCCCCGCGCCGCCGACTCGACCTTTATCGAAGCTGCAAAACCGCTAAACCACCATCGCATCGTCTTCCACAACGACCCCGTGCCGAGCGTTCCTTCCACCTGGATGAACACGCCGTCCAACCGGGTTCCGGCCTATGCCACTCATGGCGCGGTACTTTCCCTCCACCCGGTTGGCGGTTTGGCGTTCTTCATCGGCGGGATCATCAACTTCACGGGTGACCCCTATGGGCATCACGGCAAGTTACGACACTTCATGCCGGTGGATTTCGGCGATGGACGTCAATCCTCCATTCTCTGGGAACCGGGTTGCAGCACAATCAACGACCATGGCTACGCCGAGGCGCTACGACAGACCAATGGCTTGCCCAAGCGTGGTTCATTCCTGCGGCAGATAATAGACGGCGACCATCACTCGATGGTTGGCAGCTACATTCCCGGCTGCTGGGCCACCCTGCGCCGCTGGCAGGAAGCGCAGGAAAAAAGACGTTCGCGGGTGACCTTGACGGAATTCGACCGGGTCAGCGCCAACCTGGAAAACGTCAAAGGGCAACTGAAAGCATTGAGCACGAAAATCGAAAGGCAGGCTCGCGCTTATTCCAATCCCCATCGAGATGCCCAAGACATCAGGGATCTTGAAAAAGAAGTCGAAAATCTCCGGATGACCCAAGCTCGCCTGGAAGCGCCGCACAAGCACACAGTTACCGTGGCCGATGTTTATGGCAGCCATGCCGACCAGCCCGAGTGGGTGCAAGAAATCCTGCTACGTTGGAGAGCCCATCCGAAAAATACTGCCCACGATCCACTGGCGATGATTCCGTCACCCCCGGAAGACAATGGCGCGGCTATTGCGGCAATTACGGGCGGGCATGCGGTGGGCAAACCCTTCCATTTGGATATTGATTCGATTGTGTAGCGCTTGCCCGAATGAAAAAAAGTGGCAGTGTCTCTGCCACTTAAACACCACTTGACCGAGCTTGTTTAAAAGCCTTGTAAGTTACTTCCTGAGAGCTACAACACCTTGCGTCGTTGCCTACGGCTACGCCAGAATCCGCCGGCTTGTGCGCCTTGGGGGCGGTCGGTAACTTGGTTCGTGTCACTGCTCATCAGTGATCGGGTTTAGTCGCCCGGCTAGTCATCTACGGTTGCACAAGTGTCATCCAGTCAGGTGTTTGCCTGCACTTGATGGTGGCTGTGCGCATGGCGCCCTTGGGCGCGCCGGGTTTTTGGTGACTTTACCGGTCGA
This sequence comes from Pseudomonas sp. BF-RE-22, assembly GCF_019956155.1. NCBI lineage: Bacteria > Pseudomonadati > Pseudomonadota > Gammaproteobacteria > Pseudomonadales > Pseudomonadaceae > Pseudomonas > Pseudomonas sp. BF-RE-22. The sequence continues at coordinate 281,521 of NZ_JAHBDD010000011.1, forward strand.
CTAACTTGCGCACAGCCGCCTCCTTTTCGTTTAGTCGCGAAATGGTCACGGCCCTACTAAAGGAAAGTAACCATGTTCAAGGTCACACCAAACCCACCGGAAACCGATCCGGTTTCCCCATACGAAAGCCCCGACTCAAACAAACTCAACGAAGCCGCCGAACGCGCCCTCGACCATCACTTCCCGCCAACCGAACCCAAACCACCGAAACGCAACGGCCAACTCTTCAGCGTCTGCCCCGGCATCAACACTGAAGCCCTCCTCGCCAACGCCTCGGAAGACCTGCTATCCATCAGCGCCATCGCCGCCGACCTCGCCGACGATGTGGACGGCTCACGCCGCTCCGTAGCCCTGGCGCTCAGCCGCATGGCCGACGGGGTGCACTTGTTGGTGGAGCGGGCGCTGGATCACCTCGATGATCCGGAAATGGCGGCGATTTTCGCCAGGCAACAAAGTCGAACCGGCTGATTCGCCACGCACGTAAACCTGTAGGAGCCGGCTTGCTGGCGATGGCGGTGTGTCAGGCGACATTGATGTTGATTGATCGGGCGCTATCGCCGGCAAGCCGGCTCCTACAGTGATTGTTGTCAGCTCAAAAGATGGGGAGGCCCTTGTCACTGAATTGCTGCGGGGGGAGTGGGGAATTCGCTGGTACATAGGACTGTAGGAGCCAGCTTGCTGGCGATGACGGCGTGTCAGGCAACATTGATGTTGATTGATCCACCGCTATCGCCAGCAAGCCGGCTCCTACAATAGTCTTGTGTTGTCTGATCCGTAGGCGCCCGGCATGAGTCTTGTGGCCATAAAAAATGGGCACCCAACCTGGTTGGCGTGCCCATTTTTTGTTCCGCTCACCCGCTATGCGGGCGTCGGTGCGTGTTACGGATTAACGCTGTCTTTCAACGATTTGCCTGGCTTGAACGCAACGGTGTTGCTGGCCTTGATTTTGACGGGCTCACCGGTTTGCGGGTTTTTGCCGGTGCGTGCGCCGCGGTGGCGTTGCAGGAAGGTGCCGAAGCCGACCAGCGTCACGCTGTCCTTGCGGTGCAGGGCGCCGGTGATTTCTTCGAGAACGGCGTTGAGAACGCGGTTGGCCTGTTCTTTGGTGAGATCTGCTTTTTCCGCGATGGCGGCGGCGAGTTCTGGTTTACGCATTAGTGAAGCCCCTTTGACGGTTTTTTGTTGTTATGTCCGTGCTGTTCTCGTTGGAACAGCGCCCAAAGCGCCGCAGGTGCTCTACTCTGCGGCAGACGGGAGTGAGAATGGCACGCACGGAAGAGCCGCGCCAGTCTCGGCGCGACGTTTGTAGGGGCAAAAGCGGGGTGATTCCGACAGAACGACCGGTATTTACGCCAGCAGCGGTGGAAGTTCTTTGTTCAGTGCGAGTTTTTCCATTACCGCCGTGCCTGTCAGGGCATAACCGAGCAGTTTTCCGGCGGCATCACGGCATAAAACCTTGATATCAGCGCCCTGCCCTTCGACGGTCCAGACGCCCTCCAAACCCCGTGGCGGCGGCGAAACCACCAACGGGCAAACCGGCGTTTTGACGGTGATCGGCATCGGGCCGTAGCTCACGGCTGTCGGGTTGCCGGCTAGGGTTTGTGCCAGCGCTCTCGCACAGCTCATGAGGGGCATCACGTACAGCAGATTCAGCCCGTCGACTTCAGCGCAGTCGCCCAAGGCGTAGATGTTGGCGTGAGAAGTTTTCAGGTGACGGTCGACCACTACGCCGCGATTGACCTGCACACCGGCGGCGGCCGCCAGGTCGATGCGCGGACGCAGACCGATGGCGGAGACCACCACGTCGCACGGGATCACCTGACCGTCCGATAGATGCGCTTCCAAACCCTCTTCAACACGCTGCAAGCGGTTGAGCACCGGCCCGAGGTGGAAACGTGCGCCGAGGCTTTCCAGCCCGGCCTGGACCGCAGCGGCTGCCGCCGGGTGCAGCAAGGTCGGCATGACCTGTTCGCACGGTGCAACCAGTTGCACCTCGTAACCGCCAAGGATCAGGTCGTTGGCGAATTCACAGCCGATCAGACCGGCACCGAGCAACAGCACCCGACGTTTGCCGGCCGCTGCCGCACGAAAGCGCGCGTAGTCTTCGAGGTCGTTGATCGGGAACACGGCGTCCGCCGCATCACCTTCGATGGGCACGCGCACGGTTTCGGCGCCCCAGGCCAGGATCAGGTCGCGGTAGATCACCGATTCTTCGCCGATCCACAGGCGCTTGTGGCCAGGATCGATGCCGCTGATGCGCGTGTGGGTGCGCACTTCGGCCTTCAGCTGTTCGGCCATGGCGCCGGGTTCGGCCATGCTCAGGCCGTCGGCGTCTTTGTTCTTGCCGAAGCCCGTGGAGAGCATCGGCTTGGAGTAGGAGCGCCCGTCATCGGCGGTAATCAGCAGCAGCGGGGTTTCGCTATCGAGTTTGCGAAACTCCCGGGCGAGGTTGTAGCCAGCCAGCCCGGTGCCGACGATCACGACAGGTGCGTTCATTCCTTACTCCTCTAAATGTCTTAGTTGATTTCGATCATTTCGAAATCCATCTTGCCGACGCCGCAGTCCGGGCACAGCCAGTCTTCCGGCACGTCTTGCCACAGGGTGCCCGGCGCAATGCCGTCATCCGGCCAGCCGTCGGCTTCGTTGTAGATCAGGCCGCAGACCACACATTGCCACTTTTTCATTCAGGTACATCCTCAGGATTCAGGCTTATTGCCGGCGCGAACGGTCGATGGTTGCAGCGCTGCCGTCCGGCTCAGGGCGTTTTGTACTGATCGGGCCCGGCAGATGCAAGCCTGTTCGACGCAATGGGGCGCCGGATCAATCAAAATCACCGACCGACATGGTAAGCTCGCCGCCTCATTTGCTGCCAATAATGACTCACTGTGCCGCACTCAAAACCTCCTTTCTGGCTTCCCCAAAGCCGACTTTCGCCGCTCCCCGACACGTCTACCCTCGACTGGTTGTTCGACGAAGGTTCGCTGACCCGACGGCTGACCCGTCTGTCGAATGACAGCTTCAGCGTCACGCCGCTTTTCGAAGGCTGGCAACCGCTGCGCGCGGACGAATGTGCGGCACTGGACCTGGCCGAAGACAGTGAAGGCTGGGTGCGCGAGGTGTATCTGCGCGGCCACGGTGAAGCCTGGGTGTTCGCCCGCAGTGTGGCGGCACGCAGCGCGTTGCAGGGCGACGGGTTGCACATGGACGAGTTGGGCAGCCGCTCGCTGGGCGAGTTGCTGTTTTGCGATCAGGCGTTTCAGCGTCGCGCCATCGAGGTTTGTCACTATCCTCAGGAGTGGCTGCCGGTGGAGTGCCGGGCACCTGAGTTGTGGGGCCGTCGCTCGCGCTTCGACCGTGGCGCCTTGAGCGTGCTGGTGGCCGAGATTTTCCTGCCGACCTTGTGGCACGCCACCCGCGCCCATCCGGAGAACTGCTGATGTACCAGAGCCTGCTCAAGTCCCTGAACCGCTTGAACCCTCGGGCCTGGGATTTCATTCAGCTGACGCGCATGGACAAACCCATCGGCATTTACCTGCTGCTGTGGCCGACGCTGTGGGCGTTGTGGATTGCCGGCAAAGGTTCGCCGTCGCTGGCCAACGTGGTGATCTTCGTGCTCGGCGTGGTGCTGACCCGCGCCGGCGGTTGCGTAATCAACGACTGGGCGGACCGCAAGGTCGATGGCCATGTGAAACGCACCGAACAGCGCCCGCTGCCGAGCGGAAAGATCAGCTCCAAAGAAGCGCTGGTGTTCTTTGCATTGCTGATGGGCGTGAGTTTCCTGCTGGTGTTGTGCACCAATGCGGCAACGGTGTGGTTGTCGTTCGGCGGTTTGGCGCTGGCCTTCACTTACCCGTTCATGAAGCGCTACACCTATTACCCGCAAGTGGTGCTGGGCGCGGCGTTTTCCTGGGGGATGCCGATGGCGTTCACCGCCGAAACCGGCGAACTGCCGGCAGCGGCGTGGCTGCTGTGGATCGCCAACCTGCTGTGGACGGTGGGTTATGACACCTATTACGCGATGACTGATCGCGACGACGACTTGAAGATCGGTGTGAAATCCACGGCGATTCTGTTTGGCGAGGCGGACCGGGTGATCATCCTGACCTTGCAAGGGTTGGCGTTGGGTTGCCTGTTGCTGGCCGGGTCGAAATTCGAGCTGGGTGGGTGGTTCCACCTGGGACTGCTGGCGGCGGCGGGCTGTTTTGCGTGGGAGTTCTGGTACACCCGTGACAAGGACCGGATGCGGTGTTTCAAGGCGTTCTTGCACAACCATTGGGCGGGGTTGGCGATTTTTGTGGGGATTGTTTTGGATTACGCGGTGCGGTGAGGCGGCTGACGCCTTCGCGGGCAAGCCTCGCTCCTACGGAAACGAGGCCGCCGTTTCGGATCGGCCTTACATCTTCGGCCCTTGGAGCACGTGCCAGACGTCCTTCACTTTGTCGCCCGTTTTGTCACCCGGTTTCGCGTCCTTCTTGAAGTAGTACAGCGGTTTGCCCTTGTAGGCCCACTGCATCGTGCCATCGTCACGCGTGACGATTGTCCAGTCACCTTCGGCCTTGGCGCCCGCTTCCGCCTTGAACGGTGGCCAGTACTCTGCACATTCACCAGTGCACACCGACTTGCCAGCGGTGGTGTCCTTGTCGAACGTGTACAGGGTCATGCCCTTGTGGTCCGCCATCACACCGTCTTTCATCATCACAGGCTCAGCCGCGAAGGCCATTGCCGGCAACGCCAGGGCTGCGGTCAGCATCAAAGCCTTGAAGGAATGCGAGTATTTCTTCATGGAAACCTTCCTTTTGTGGTTGTCAGGATTCGGACTTAGAGCTTAGTTCAGGTTCGCGACAATCGCCGGGCGACTAAAATACTGTCACACGACTGCAATAATTCCGTTATCTAATGCGGCGCAAGACAGTTAAATGACAAGAGGATTAAAGGCATGGTTGGCAGGAGCATTCTGATCGTCGACGACGAAGCGCCCATTCGCGAAATGATCGCCGTTGCGTTGGAAATGGCCGGCTATGACTGCCTGGAGGCCGAAAACTCGCAACAGGCCCACGCGATCATCGTCGACCGCAAACCGGACCTGATCCTGCTCGACTGGATGCTGCCCGGCACCTCCGGTATCGAACTGGCCCGCCGCCTCAAGCGCGATGAGCTGACCGGGGACATCCCGATCATCATGCTCACCGCCAAGGGCGAAGAGGACAACAAGATCCAGGGCCTGGAAGTCGGCGCCGACGACTACATCACCAAACCGTTTTCCCCTCGTGAGCTGGTTGCGCGCCTCAAAGCCGTGCTGCGCCGCGCCGGCCCTACCGATGGCGAAGCGCCGATTGAAGTCGGCGGCCTGCTGCTGGACCCGATCAGCCACCGCGTGACCATCGACGGCAAACCCGCCGAGATGGGCCCGACCGAATACCGCTTGCTGCAATTCTTCATGACCCACCAGGAACGCGCCTACACCCGTGGCCAGTTGCTGGATCAGGTCTGGGGCGGCAATGTGTATGTAGAGGAACGCACCGTCGACGTGCACATCCGTCGCCTGCGCAAAGCCCTCGGTGATGCCTACGAAAATCTGGTACAAACCGTGCGCGGCACCGGCTACCGGTTTTCCACCAAAGCCTGATTCAGCCCTTTCCCGCCCGACAAGCTGACAAGGACGCGCGTTCAAGTGAACCAAAACTGGCATGGCACCCTGATTCGCCACATGCTGCTACTGGTCACCGCCTGCCTGGTGATCGGCCTGATTACCGGCTACTACGGCTGGAGCCTCGCTGCGGGCCTGGGCCTTTACCTGGCCTGGACCCTCAAGCAATTGCTGCGTCTGCACGAGTGGCTGCGCCTGCACAAACCCGATGAAGCGCCGCCCGATGGCTATGGCCTGTGGGGCGAAGTGTTCGACAGCATCTATCACCTGCAACGCCGCGACCAACGCGTGCGCGGACGCCTGCAAGCGGTGATCGACCGGGTCCAGGAATCCACCGCCGCGTTGAAAGACGCGGTGATCATGCTCGACACCGACGGCAACCTCGAATGGTGGAACCGCGCCGCGGAAACCCTGCTCGGTCTCAAGACGCCGCAGGACAGTGGCCAGCCGGTGACCAACCTGGTGCGCCATCCGCGCTTCAAGGAATATTTCGAGCAGGACAGCTACGCCGAGCCGCTGGAAATCCCCTCGCCGATCAATGATCGACTGCGCATTCAGCTGTACATCACCCGTTACGGCAACAATGAACACTTGATGCTGGTGCGCGACGTGACGCGCATCCATCAGCTGGAACAGATGCGCAAAGACTTTATCGCCAACGTTTCCCATGAACTGCGCACGCCGCTGACGGTGATCTGCGGGTATCTGGAAACCCTGCTCGACAACGTCGATGACGTGAACCCGCGCTGGACCCGTGCCCTGCAGCAAATGCAGCAGCAAGGCGGGCGCATGCAGACGTTGCTCAACGACTTGCTGCTGCTGGCCAAGCTGGAAGCCACCGATTACCCGTCGGACAACCAGCCCGTGGCCATCGATGGCTTGCTGCAATCGATCAAGGGCGACGCTCAGCAACTGTCCGGGCAAAAAAACCAGCGCATCACCCTGGAAGCCGATCCGACGATTCTGCTCAAGGGCAGCGAAGCCGAATTGCGCAGTGCGTTTTCCAACCTGGTGTTCAACGCGGTGAAATACACCCCGGCCGAAGGCAATATCCGCATTCGCTGGTGGGGCGACGAGCAAGGCGCGCACCTGAGCGTGCAGGATTCCGGCATCGGTATTGACAGCAAACACCTGCCGCGCCTGACCGAACGGTTCTACCGCGTCGATTCCAGCCGCAACTCCAACACCGGCGGCACCGGGCTTGGGCTGGCAATCGTCAAACATGTGCTGCTGCGCCACCGCGCACGGATGGAAATCAGCAGCGTGCCGGGCCACGGCAGTACGTTTACCTGCCATTTCGCGCCCGCCCAGGTCACCAAATCCCGAGTCATCAGCACGGCCGACTGATACCGGCCAGCATTCGCCACTAGGCAAGCACCCGGTCAGCCGCTACATTGGCTGACTTGTGCCTGCCCTTCAGGCACCGCATTGACCCCCTTTTCGAATACACGGAACCCGCAAAACTCCATCATGGACCCTTCCCCTGGCTTGACCCTCGCAACACTCTTTGCCGACTTCGGCATGATTCTTTTTGCTCTGATCCTGGTGTTGCTCAACGGATTTTTCGTTGCGGCGGAATTTGCCATGGTCAAACTGCGCTCGACCCGGGTCGAGGCCATCGCTGATAAAAACGGCTGGCGCGGGCACATCCTGCGCACCGTTCACAGTCAGCTCGATGCCTACCTGTCGGCCTGCCAATTGGGTATCACACTCGCCTCCCTGGGCCTCGGCTGGGTTGGTGAACCTGCGTTCGCGCACATCCTCGAACCGCTACTGGAAGCCGTCGGCGTGCAGTCGGCCGAAGTGATCAAGGCCGTGTCGTTCTTCGCCGCGTTCTTTGTCATCTCGTACCTGCACATCGTGGTGGGTGAACTGGCGCCGAAATCCTGGGCCATCCGCAAACCCGAATTGCTGTCGCTGTGGACCGCCGTGCCGCTGTACCTGTTCTATTGGGCGATGTACCCGGCGATTTACCTGCTCAACGCCAGCGCCAACACCATCCTGCGCATTGCTGGCCAGGGTGAACCCGGCCCCCATCACGAGCACCATTACAGCCGTGAAGAACTGAAACTGATCCTGCACTCCAGCCGTGGCCAGGACCCGAGCGACCAAGGCATGCGCGTATTGGCCTCGGCCGTGGAAATGGGCGAGCTGGAAGTGGTCGACTGGGCCAACTCCCGCGAAGACCTGGTGACGCTGGAATTCAACGCGCCGCTCAAGGAAATCCTGGCGATGTTCCGTCGCCACAAGTTCAGCCGTTATCCGGTGTACGACAGCGATCGCCAGGAGTTCGTCGGCCTGCTGCACATCAAGGACCTGCTGCTGGAACTGGCCGCGCTGGACCACATTCCCGAGTCGTTCAACCTGGCTGAGCTGACCCGACCGCTGGAACGCGTGTCGCGCCATATGCCGCTGTCGCAATTGCTGGAGCAGTTCCGCAAAGGTGGCTCGCACTTCGCGCTGGTCGAAGAGGCCGATGGCAATGTCATCGGTTACCTGACCATGGAAGACGTGCTGGAAGTGCTGGTCGGCGACATTCAGGACGAACACCGCAAGGCCGAGCGCGGGATCCTCGCGTATCAGCCGGGCAAGTTGCTGGTTCGCGGCGATACGCCACTGTTCAAGGTCGAGCGCCTGCTGGGCATCGATCTGGACCACGTCGAAGCCGAAACCCTCGCCGGTCTGGTGTATGAATCCCTGAAACGGGTGCCGGAGGAGGAAGAGGTGCTGGAAGTTGAAGGCTTGCGGATCATCATCAAGAAGATGAAAGGGCCGAAGATTATTTTGGCCAAGGTGTTGATGCTGGATTGATCGGCTGATCCGGAACCATGTCGATCCCTTCGCGGGCAAGCCTCGCTCCTACAGGATTTCGCTGAGTCTGTAGGAGCGAGGCTTGCCCGCGAAGGCGTCAGCCCAGGCAACACATCATTGTTTGCCCAACGCAAAGTTGGGCAATGCCCCCACCGGTTGATTGAACTGGTACGGAATCGACACCAACCCCATCCCGGTATTGCGCTGTACCACAAAATGCAGGTGCGGCCCGCTGCTGTTGCCGGTGTTGCCCGACAGCGCCAGCGGACTGCCCACCGACACCCTTTGCCCCTCGCGAACACTCACCGAACCTCGCTTGAGGTGCAAGTACACGCCCATCGTCCCGTCATCGTGCAGCACTCGCACGAAATTGCCTGACGGATCGTTGCCGCGCCCGGTCTGGGCATTCTCGGTTTTCACCACTACCCCGCCCCGCGCGGCAATGATCGGCGTGCCCTCAGGCATCGCGATATCCATGGCGTAGCGATTCTTGGGGCCGAAGTGGCTGTATTGGCCATTGGCGCCCTGGCTCAGCCGAAACGGTCCACCGCGCCAGGGGAACGGGTATCGATAGGCCATGGCGGCCCCTGAGGGATCACCCAGGAAGTATTCAAATCTGGGGGTGTACGCGAGCGGCCTTTCGGCCCGCGTCGCCGTGAGCAGCGCCAGACGAATGCTGCTGCGCGCCGGCATGACCCGGCGAATCGGTCGGCTCGGCGCACCGCTGACGTTCTGCAGCCCGGCGAAACTCAACTCGATCTGTACCGGCGCATACAGGTCGTTGCGCACGTACACGCTGTCCACGCCTTTTTTCTTGGTGATGACGAGGTACACCTGACGCTCAAGGTGCTCGACCATGCGATCACGAAAAGTGAACACCTTGGAGCCTTTCGTGGGGCGGTCGCTGTAGGAGACCACGCCATTGGCATCGGTGGATTTGTAGATGGTCATGGCCATGGCCGTAGAGGACGCCATGAACAGACCACAGCAAAACAGCAGGCGCGCGAGCATGGGCAGGATTCTGTCGAGTAAGGCCTGGGGATGAGCCTAGCAGCTGCAATGGACCCGGGTAGTCGGCAGATGTTTCAAAATGGGCAGGTCGGGGGGATGTGTGGTGAATCTAATGGCCCCTTCGCGGGCAAGCCTCGCTCCTACAGATCACGTTAACCGTAGGAGCGAGGCTTGCCCGCGAAGGCGGACTGTCAGGCGACGAAGGTTATGCGCCTGGAACGAAATGCTTCTGCGCCGTACCACGTGCTATCAAACGGGAGATGTAATCCAGTTTCTGCGCATCCTGGTCAACAAAGCGGAACGTCAGTTGCAGCCATTCGCTGTCGGGTTTCTGCTCGTGGGCGACGATGGCGTGCAGGTAACCGTTCAGGCGGGCGACTTCAGCGTTGTCGCCCTGCTCCAGATCGAGCACGGCGCTGTCGAGCACTTGCGGCAGGGCTTCGCTGCGTTTGACCACCAGCAGCGCTTCCTTGAGGCTCAACGCCTTGATCACGCATTGCTGAATGCCATTGGGCAGGCGCAATTGGCCTTGGCCACGACCACCGGTAGGCGCGGCAGACGCCGCCGGTGCTTTTACCGGCGGGCTGTTGAGCAGGCCACGGGACGGGGCAGTCGCCGCGGGTGCTGGCGCGGGTGCAGCGGCGGCAGGTCGGGCAATCGGTGCAGCAGCAGGTGCAACGCTGGCCATGGCAGGCTTGCCGCCGGTCAACGCGCTCAAGGAATCATTGCCGAACGCCGAGTTCATTTTGGTCGGCGCGCTGTTCATCAAGGTGTCGAGCTTGCCGACCTTGTTCAGCGCCTGCTTGACCTTGGTCAGCAGTTGTTCGTTGGTGAACGGCTTGCTGACGTAGCCGGATACACCGGCCTGAATGGCCTGGACGACGTTCTCTTTGTCGCCACGGCTGGTCACCATGACGAAGGGCATGGTCTTGAGGTTGTCCTGCTCGCGGCACCAGGTCAGCAGTTCCAGGCCGGACATTTCCGGCATTTCCCAGTCGCACAGGACCAGGTCGAACGCTTCCCGCGCCAGCAAGGCCTGAGCCTTCTTGCCGTTGACCGCGTCTTCGATCCGGATCCCCGGGAAGTAGTTGCGCAGGCACTTCTTCACCAGGTCACGAATGAATGACGCATCATCCACGACCAATACACTGACCTTACTCATCCATCACCCCTTTAAAAAATCCCGGCAAGCATACCGCTTTACTGATGGCGCATCGCCATAAACCTTCAGTCACGCCGGGACTTTTCGTTCGCGGGTGCTGCATTCAAATTCACAAACCCGTAAACAAAAACGCCCGGCCAAAAGGCCGGGCGCTTTACTTGGGCAATCTTACTTATCGTCAACTTTGCCCGGAACATTAGCGGTTTCACCACTTGTGCCTTCAACTTCTTCTTTCATGCGCTTGAGGCCCAAGTGACGCACGTCGGTGCCGCGCACCAGATAAATCACCAGCTCGGAAATATTGCGCGCGTGGTCGCCGATGCGCTCCAGCGAACGCAGCACCCAGATGATGCTCAAGACCCGCGAGATAGAGCGTGGGTCTTCCATCATGTAGGTGGCGAGTTCACGCAGGGCGGTCTTGTATTCGCGGTCGATGATCTTGTCGTACTGCGCCACCGACAACGCCAGGTCGGCATCGAAACGGGCAAACGCGTCCAGTGCATCGCGAACCATGTTGCGCACCTGGTCGCCGATGTGGCGCACCTCGACATAGCCGCGCGGGGCTTCGCCTTCTTCACACAACTGGATGGCGCGACGGGCGATCTTGGTTGCTTCGTCACCGATGCGCTCAAGGTCGATCACCGACTTGGAGATGCTGATGATCAGACGCAAGTCGGACGCGGCCGGCTGACGACGGGCCAGAATGCGCAGGCATTCTTCGTCGATGTTGCGTTCCATCTGGTTGATCTGGTCGTCGATCTCGCGCACTTGCTGGGCCAGGCCGGAGTCGGCCTCGATCAGCGCGGTGACCGCGTCGTTGACCTGTTTCTCGACCAGCCCGCCCATGGCCAGGAGGTGGCTGCGAACTTCCTCCAGCTCAGCGTTGAACTGCGCGGAGATGTGATGGGTAAGGCCTTCTTTGCTAATCATGTTGGCGTCCTTGGAGCGTCCGGTAAGGTGCGGTGGACCGCAGCGTCAGTTCAGTGAGCAACAACAGCTTCCTAGCCGTAGCGACCAGTGATGTAGTCTTCGGTCTGCTTCTTCGCCGGATTGGTGAACAAGGTGTCGGTGTCGCCGAATTCCACCAGTTTGCCCATGTACATGAACGCCGTGTAGTCGGAAACCCGAGCGGCCTGTTGCATGTTGTGGGTCACGATGACGATGGTGAATTTCGATTTCAGTTCGTAGATCAGCTCTTCGACTTTCAGCGTCGAGATCGGGTCGAGTGCCGAGCACGGTTCGTCGAGCAGCAGCACTTCCGGTTCCACGGCGATGGTGCGCGCGATCACCAGACGTTGCTGTTGACCACCGGACAGGCCGAGTGCCGATTCATGCAGACGGTCTTTGACTTCGTCCCACAGTGCCGCGCCTTTCAACGCCCACTCGACGGCTTCGTCGAGGACGCGCTTTTTGTTGATGCCCTGGATGCGCAGGCCGTAAACCACGTTTTCGTAAATGGTTTTCGGGAACGGGTTCGGCTTCTGGAACACCATGCCGACACGACGACGCAGCTCGGCCACGTCTTCGCCCTTGCGGTAGATGTTGTTGCCGTAGAGGTTGATTTCGCCTTCTACGCGGCAGCCATCGACCAGGTCGTTCATGCGGTTGAAGGTGCGCAGCAGCGTGGACTTGCCGCAGCCGGACGGGCCGATGAAGGCGGTCACGCGCTGTTTCGGGATGTTCATGCTGACGTCGTACAGCGCTTGTTTGTCGCCGTAGAACAGGCTCAGGCCCGGCACTTCAATGGCCACGGTTTCCTGCGCAAGGCTCAGGCTCTGTTTGTCGCGGCCCAGGGCAGACATGTTGATGCCGTGGGTATGTGTTTCGTGCTGCATGGGAAGCTCCCTGTGCTGACAAATTCGGTTCGGTTGTCCGCTGGCCTCACATAATGGGCCAGCGGTGTTGCCGTCCTGTAGGAGCGAGGCTTGCCCGCGAAGGCGTCCTTGAAATCGCCTTCGCCGGCAAGCCTGGCTCCTACAGGGAGCGGCGCTAAATTAGCTATCCAGCGCTTTGTATTTCTCGCGCAGGTGGTTACGGATATAAACGGCCGACAGGTTCAATGTCGCGATCACCAGCACCAGCAGCAACGCTGTGGCGTACACCAGCGGTCGTGCGGCTTCGACGTTCGGGCTCTGGAAGCCGACGTCATAAATATGGAAGCCCAAGTGCATGATCTTCTGGTCAAGGTGCAGGTACGGGTAGTTGCCATCCAGCGGCAGCGACGGCGCCAGTTTCACCACACCCACCAGCATCAGCGGCGCCACTTCACCGGCGGCGCGAGCCACGGCGAGGATCATCCCGGTCATCATCGCCGGGCTGGCCATCGGCAGCACGATCTTCCACAAGGTTTCCGCCTTGGTCGCGCCGAGGGCCAACGAGCCTTCACGCACGGTGCGAGGAATCCGCGCCAGACCTTCTTCGGTGGCCACGATCACCACCGGCACCGCCAGCAGCGCCAGGGTCAACGAAGCCCAGAGCAGACCCGGCGTACCGAAGGTCGGTGCCGGCAGCGCTTCAGGGAAGAACAACCGGTCGACCGAGCCGCCCAGCACGTAAACGAAGAAGCCCAGACCGAACACGCCGTAGACGATGGCCGGAACGCCCGCCAGGTTGTTCACGGCGATGCGGATAATCCGCGTCAGCGTGTTCTGCTTGGCGTATTCACGCAGGTAAACCGCCGCCAGTACGCCGAACGGGGTCACGATCATTGCCATGATCAGGGTCATCATCACGGTGCCGAAGATGGCCGGGAAAATCCCGCCCTCGGTGTTCGCTTCACGCGGGTCGTCGCTGAGGAATTCCCAGACCTTGCTGAAGTAGAAACCGATCTTGGTCATCGTCCCCATGGCGTTCGGCTGATAGGCGTGAACCACTTTGCCGATGCCGATTTCAATCTCTTTGCCGTTGGCGTCGCGGGCCGTCAGGCTGTCGCGATTGAACTGGGCGTGCAGGTCGTTCAGGCGTGCTTCGATGTCCTGATAACGTGCGTTCAGCTCGGCGCGCTCGGATTCCATGTCCGCTTGCGCGGTGGCATCGAGCTTGCCGGCGAGTTCCAGTTTGCGACCGTGCAGACGGATGCGTTCGAGGCCTGAGTTGATCGCGCCGATGTCGACTTTTTCCAGGGTCTTGAGCTGAGAGGCGAGCTGGTTGACGCGGGCCACTCGGGCCTGCAACTCAGGCCACGCAGCCTCGCCTTCAGCGATGACCTTGCCGTCCTGTTTGACGTTGACCAGGTAGCCGTAGAAGTTGCCCCACTCGCGACGCTCGATGGCCATCAGCTCAGGTGGCGTCTTCTGGTTGGTCAGCCACTCGCCGACGATCCAGGTGAAGTCGTTGCCGTTCAAGTCACGGTTGCCGACCTTGATCAGCTCGCGGGTCATGAACTCCGGGCCTTCGTCAGGCACCGGCAGCCCGGCGCTTTTCAGGCGCGCACGCGGCACTTCTTCTTTCTGTACCACTTCGCCGATGACCAGGTGATTGGCCTGGCCCGGCACGTCGTAGCTGGCGTGAATCAAATCAGCCGGCCAGAAGTGACCCAGACCGCGCACGGCAATCACCGCCAGCAGGCCAATGGTCATGATGACCGCGATGGACACCGCGCCACCGCTGATCCAGACGCCGGGGGCGCCGCTCTTGAACCATCCATTCAGGGAGTTCTGTTTCACAGACTTCTACCTTTCTTAAAGCGACGAGTATTTCTTGCGCAGACGCTGACGAATCAGTTCTGCGAGGGTGTTCATGACGAAGGTGAACAACAGCAGCACCAGCGCCGAGAGGAACAGCACGCGGTAGTGGCTGCCGCCGACTTCCGATTCGGGCATTTCCACTGCGACGTTGGCCGCCAGGGTGCGCAGACCTTCGAACAGGTTCATTTCCATGACCGGGGTGTTACCGGTGGCCATCAGCACGATCATGGTTTCACCGACCGCGCGACCCATGCCGATCATCAGCGCCGAGAAGATGCCCGGGCTGGCGGTGAGGATTACCACGCGGGTCATGGTCTGCCACGGCGTGGCACCGAGGGCCAGGGAACCGAGGGTCAGGCCACGCGGCACGCTGAACACGGCGTCTTCGGCGATGGAGTAGATGTTCGGGATCACCGCAAAGCCCATGGCCAGACCGACCACCAGTGCGTTGCGCTGGTCGTAGGTGATGCCCAGGTCGTGGGAGATCCACATGCGCATGTCGCCGCCGAAGAACCAGTTCTCCATGAACGGGCTCATGTACAGCGAGAGCCAGCCCACGAACAGGATCACCGGGATCAGAATCGCGCTTTCCCAACCGTCCGGCACTTTCAGGCGGATCGATTCAGGCAGGCGGCTGAAGACGAAGCCGGCCACCAGAATGCCGATCGGCAAGAGCATCAGCAGGCTGAAGATGCCCGGCAAATGCCCTTCTACATACGGCGCGAGGAACAGACCGGCGAAGAAACCGAGGATCACCGTCGGCATCGCTTCCATCAGCTCGATCACCGGTTTGACCTTGCGGCGCATGCCCGGGGCCATGAAGTACGCGGTGTAGATCGCCGCAGCGACAGCCAATGGCGCGGCCAGCAGCATGGCGTAGAACGCGGCTTTCAGGGTGCCGAAGGTCAGCGGAGACAAGCTCAGCTTCGGTTCGAAATCGGTGTTGGCGGCGGTCGATTGCCAGACGTATTTAGGCTCGTCGTAGTTCTCGTACCAGACCTTGCTCCACAGCGCGCTCCACGACACTTCCGGGTGCGGGTTGTCGAGCAGCAGCGGTTGAATCTTGCCGCCGGCTTCCACGATCACGCGGTTGGCCCGTGGCGACAGACCGAACAGGCCCTGGCCTTCCACGACCTGGTCCACCAGCAAGGTGCGGTGCGCGGTGCTGTGGAATACGCCGAGTTTGCCGGAAGCGTCGAGGGCGATGAAGCCTTTGCGACGCTCTTCGGCAGTGATTTCAACGATTGGCGTGGTGCCCATCTGGAAGGTGCGGATCTGCTTCAGGCGCAGTTCGCCATCCGGGTCGCGAGCCATGAACCACTGGGCCAGGCCACCTTTGGAGTCGCCGAGGATCAGTGAGATACCGCCCACCAGTTGGGTGCTGGCGGTGATCTCGGCTTCGCCGTTTTCGAGCAGCTTGTAGCGACCGTTGAGGCTCTTGTCGCGCAGGCTGAACACGTCGGCTTGCGCACGACCGTTAATCACATACAGCCACTGCTGGCGCGGGTCGACGAAGATGTTCTTCACCGGCTCGGTCATCTGCGGCAGATCGATGCGTTTCTGCTCGTTGGTGATTTCGCCGGTCATCATGTTCTCTTCGCTGGTCAGCGACAGAACATTGAGTTGCGAACCGGTGGAACCGACCAGCATCAGGGTCGAATCGGTGGCGTTGAGGCTGACGTGCTCCAGCGCACCGCCCGCCTCGTTCAGCGCAATCGGGGTTTCGCCGTACGGATATTCGACGGCCGGCGAGATGGTCTTCTTGCCGTCCGGGTAGCTGACTTTATAGGTGTGACGGAACACCAGCGCCTGGCCATTGGAGAAGCCCACCGCCACCAATGGATGGCCCGGTTGGTCTTCGCCGATGGAGGTCACGGTAGCGCCGGCCGGAACCGGCAGATCGACGCGCTTGAGTTCGGCGCCACTGTCGATGTCGAAAAACAGTGCCTGCCCTTTGTCGGAAACCCGCATGGCGACCTGGTTCTGCTCTTCCAGGGAGATCATCAGCGGCTTGCCGGCGTCCTGCATCCAGGCGGGCGTGATGGATTCCTTGGCGGTCAGGTCGGCACCCTGGAACAGGGGCAGGACGACGTAGGCAAGGAAGAAGAAGATCAGCGTGATCGCGCCGAGAACGGCAAGGCCGCCAACGAGGACGTACCAGCGGGTCAGGCGATCTTTGAGCGCGCGGATGCGGCGCTTGCGTTGCAACTCAGGCGTATTGAAATCAATTCGCTTGGGGGGATTTGTAGTCATGGTGGAATTGGCCAGATCATTCATGCGCACACCCTAGCGATCCTGTATGACAGAAAGATGACAATGCAGTGACGCAACAAATCCGCCGCCAGCGAGAACTGGCAGTGGATCAAAAATATGGGGAGGCCGGGTCGCCGGAAATGGCAACCCTGAGCCTTGTAGGAGCGAGGCTTGCCCGCGAATGGGTCTTCACATTCAGTATCAATGTCGACTGACCCACCGCGTTCGCGAGCAAGCTTTGCTCCTACAGGTCCGGGATCAACCCGGACCTAGGGTTTTACTTTTTTGCGACTTCAGCGCCGCCTTCTTGCAGACCCAGGTCAGCCAGTGCTTTTGCAGCAACTTTGGCCGGCAGTGGGATGTAGCCGTCTTTCACTACAACTTCCTGGCCCTGTTTGGACAGAACCAGTTTCACGAACTCGGCTTCCAGCGGGGCCAGAGGCTTGTTCGGGGCTTTGTTGACGTAAACGTAGAGGAAACGCGACAGCGGGTATTTGCCGTTCAGGGCGTTTTCTTCGGTGTCTTCGATGAAGTCCTGGCTGCCTTTCTTGGCCAGGGCCACAGTCTTCACGCTAGCGGTCTTGTAGCCGATGCCCGAGTAACCGATGCCGTTCAGCGAGGAGCTGATCGACTGCACGACCGAAGCCGAGCCTGGTTGTTCGTTGACGTTTGGCTTGTAGTCGCCTTTGCACAGGGCTTCTTCTTTGAAGTAGCCGTAGGTGCCGGATACCGAGTTACGACCGAACAGTTGAACCGGCTTGTTGGCCAGGTCGCCGGTCACACCCAGGTCACCCCAGGTTTTCACGTCGGTTTTAGCACCGCACAGACGAGTGGACGAGAAGATCGCGTCGACTTGTTCCATGGTCAGGTGCTGGATCGGGTTGTCTTTGTGAACGAAGACGGCCAGGGCGTCCACGGCAACCGGGATAGCGGTTGGCTTATAGCCGTACTTCTGCTCGAAGGCAGCCAGTTCGGTGTCCTTCATCTTGCGGCTCATCGGGCCCAGGTTGGAGGTGCCTTCAGTCAGCGCAGGTGGCGCAGTGGCGGAGCCAGCGGCCTGAATCTGGATGTTTACGTTCGGGTATTCTTTTTTGTAGTTCTCAGCCCACAGGGTCATGAGGTTGGCCAGGGTATCGGAGCCGACGCTGGACAGGTTGCCCGACACACCAGTGGTCTTGGTGTAGCTCGGGATAGCAGGGTCAACAGCGGCGAACGCGTTGGCAGTCGCAACGCCAGCAGCGACAAAAGTCATTGCCGCCATCAAACGCTTCAGTTTCATGCCTTACTCCTAGCAGATAGGGTGTGTTAGTCGGGGCCAAGTATCAGCAGGCCGTGTGAACACTCTATGGCTGAAATATGACAATTGGATGAAAGGCCAGTATTCGAGTTTTTACCGGATAATTCATGCGCCCCAAATCGCTAGCAGGCTAGCTCCCACATTGGAATGCATTTCAATGTGGGAGCTAGCCTGCTAGCGATTTGGGCCGGTACAGCTACAGACAATTTCGGGATCAGCGCCCCTTCTTCCAGAGATACGCACCCACCAAAATTCCGACCCCGCACAGAACCGCGACGTAATACGCCGGGCCCATCGGGCTTTCCTTGAGCAGCAGGCTGACGATCATCGGCGTCAGGCCACCGAAAATGGCGTAAGCCACGTTGTAAGAGAACGACAGGCCGCTGAAGCGCACCACCGGCGGGAATGCCTTGACCATGACATACGGAACTGCACCGATGGTGCCCACCAGCAGGCCAGTCAAGGCGTACATCGGGAACAGCCAGTCAGGATGCTCCGCCAGGCTGTGGTAGAAGGTCCAGGAGCTGGCCAGCAAGGCGGCACAGCCGAACACGAACACTCGGCCCGCGCCGAAACGATCCGCGAGGGCGCCGGCAATGATGCAACCAATGCTCAGGAACACGATCGCCACGCTGTTGGACTGCAGGGCGGTGGTGGGCGAGAAGTGGTGGACCGTCTGCAACACCGTCGGGGTCATCAAAATCAACACCACGATGGCGGCGGACAGCAACCAGGTCAGCAGCATGGAAATCGCGATCGCGCCGCGATGGTCGCGCAATACCGCACGCAGCGGCACTTCCTCGGCCAGGGCCTTGCGCAGTTGCAGCTCAGCGAAAACAGGGGTTTCGTGCAGCCAGCGGCGCAGGTAAACCGAGAACAGGCCAAACACGCCACCGAGCAGGAACGGGATCCGCCAGGCGTAATCCGACACTTCCACCGGGGTGTAAATGCTGTTGATCGCGGTGGCGACCAGCGAACCCAGAAGGATCCCCGCCGTCAGACCGCTCGTCAGGGTGCCGCAGGCGTAGCCGATATGCCGTTGTGGCACGTGTTCGGAAACGAAGACCCACGCGCCGGGCACTTCACCGCCAATCGCTGCGCCCTGAATCACGCGCATCAGCAGCAACAGGATTGGCGCCCACATGCCGATTTGCGCGTACGTCGGCAGCAAACCCATGATCAGGGTCGGCACCGCCATCATGAAAATACTCAGGGTGAACATCTTCTTGCGACCCAGCAGGTCGCCGAAGTGCGCCATCACAATGCCGCCCAGCGGACGCGCCAGGTAACCGGCGGCGAAGATGCCGAAGGTCTGCATCAGGCGCAGCCACTCGGGCATGTCGGCCGGGAAGAACAGCTTGCCGACCACCGTGGCGAAAAACACGAAGATGATGAAGTCGTAGAACTCCAGCGCACCGCCAAGGGCGGACAGCGATAAAGTCTTGTAGTCATTGCGGGTCAACGGACGTGCGGGCTGGGTCGGCTGCGCGATGCTCGAGGGCGCTGTGGTCATGGCAAGGCTTCTCTTATAGTCGGATCTGCAACCTCAACAACGCTGGCGGAGGCTTGGGCAGGTCCGGCACGATAGCAAATTGTTCGAAAAAGCACATAGAGGTGCGTATTTGACGGTCAAAATGAGAACCGGACGGTCGTCTCGGAGTCTACCGACCGATATACTCGGGATCTTGCAACAGTTTGAAAGGGTTGCTGTGCGAAGACGCTGCTGGCCTACCAGTCGATTTCGCAGAGTTTCCCTTTAGGCGCCTTACGAAAAACGTGACGAACGTAGTATGTTCGGGGCTGAATCGTTTTTTCTGAGACGGCTATTCACCTGAAGTACCAATGAAGAGTCACGGGTCAGAGGCACCCCCGGAATGATAGAGCTCGAACAAGAAGATCCAATCCCGCAAGGCGACCTGGCCCTGCAAATCACCGCGCTTCCGCGTGAAACCAACGGTTTCGGCGATATTTTCGGCGGCTGGCTGGTGGCGCAGATGGATTTGGCCGGCACCGCAATGGCCAGCAAAGTCGCGGGCGGACGCGTGGCGACCGTGGCGATCGACCGTATGGCGTTCCTGGTGCCAGTGGCGGTGGGCGCTCAGCTCTCCTTCTATACCCAGGCGCTGGAAATCGGCCGCAGCTCGATTCAAATGATGGTCGAGGTCTGGAGCGACGATCCACTGTCCAGCGAGTGGCGTAAAGTGACTGAAGCCGTGTTTGTGTTCGTGGCCATCGACGGCAGCGGTCGCACCCGTTCGGTTCCGCCACGCGCACGTTAAACACGGCGAGCGTTTTGCGGTCCATTGCAGTCATTGTTCCTGATCGAGAATTGCCCCATGAGCACGCCCAACGTTGAAGCCGTGAAACTGGATGAACTGAACTGCTGGCGCATCCGCCACGGTCAGGCCGAATTGCTGGTCGCCCAGCAAGGTGCGCACATCCTCAGTTATCAATTGGCCGGCCAACCGCCGCTGATCTGGCTCAACGATGAGGCCGTGTTCAAGACCGGCAAGAACATCCGCGCCGGCGTGCCGGTGTGCTGGCCGTGGTTCGGCAACCTTGCGCGCAACCCGCAGAGCGTTCAGGCGATGCGCGTCAGCAACGAACCGCCGAGCGCCCACGGTTTTGTACGGGCGATGGACTGGGAACTGGGCGGCATCGAAACCGAAGGTGAAAGCCTGAAGGTGGAATTCGTCCTGCCCTACCCCGATGACGGCTTCCCCGGCTGGCCGCATCAGGTGGATCTGAAGTTGAGCATTCGTCTGGATGAGCAACTGCACATCAGCCTGACCAGCCACAACCAGGGCTCGGAAAAAGTCACGATCAGCCAGGCGCTGCACAGCTATTTCGCGGTCAGCGATGTGCGCAATGTGCATGTTGATGGGCTGGATGGCTTGAAGTACATCGAGACGCTGGAAGACTGGAAAACCAAGACTCAGACCGGCGACCTGCGTTTTGCCGGCGAGACCGATCGCATCTACCTCAATACCCCGGCGAAGCTGAGCATTGTCGACCCGGCCTGGGAACGGCGCATCGAGCTGACCAGCAGCGGTTCGCGCTCGGCGGTGATCTGGAACCCGTGGATTGATCGCGCAGCGGCGTTCAGCGACATGGCCGATGATGGCTGGCAACGGATGCTGTGCATCGAGACGGCGAATGTGATGGATGATGTGGTGACGCTGGCGCCGGGTGCGAGTCATACCCTTGGCGTAAGCATCGCCAGCGCTCCGCTATAAGCAACACCGCAAAACCAAATGTGGGAGCGAGCCTGCTCGCGAATGCGTCGTGTCAGACACCATTGATGTTAACTGACACACCTCTTTCGCGAGCAGGCTCGCTCCCACAGTTTTGACCGCCTACAGATCCGATTCTTTCACCACCCGCACTTGCGCCGCATCGAGCGCATACGCCGCATCAGCCAGGTCGTTGTTGACCTTCTCGATCTTCAACGTGCCGGTCACCCACAGCGGCGTGTAGATATCATTGAGCTTCAACCCTTTCGGATAACGCACCAGCACCAACTGGTTAGGCGGCGGTGGCGGCACGTGGATGCAGGCGCCCGGATACGGCACGAGGAAGAACAGCGTGCTGCGGCCCTTGGCGTCGGACTCCAGCGGCACCGGATAACCACCGATGCGGATGTTCTTGTCGTTCATCGACGCCACGGTCTTGGTCGAGTACATCACCGCCGGCAAGCCCTTGCTCTGCTTCATGCCACCCTTTTCGGTAAAGGTGCCATTGGCTTCGGGGGAGTTGTGATCGATTTCGGGCATGGCCTCGAGGGCTTTCTGGTCCGACTTGGGCATCAGTTCGAGCCAGTCGGTTTCCGGCAGTTCGCCGGCATGGGCAAGGCCCGAACCCAGTAAAAGGACAGTCAGTAGAAGACGGCGCATGGAGGTGCTCGGTAAAGGAAGGACGATAAGTCGCCGAGCATTCTAGTCCTCCCGGACTGCGCAGCCGAGAGGACTTTGTCGCCTGAATCAGTTCTTTTTGATCAAGCCGTAGATCACCAGCAACACCACGGCGCCGACCAGCGCACCGATGAAGCCCGCGCCTTGGCCGGCCTGGTAGATGCCCAGGGCCTGACCGCCGTAAGTGGCCGCCAGCGAACCGCCGATACCGAGCAGGATGGTCATGATCCAGCCCATGCTGTCATCGCCCGGTTTCAGGAACCGCGCCAGCAGGCCAACGATCAAGCCGATAAAGATGGTTCCGATAATTCCCATGGCATTTCCCTCTGATTGGTTGGCTGTGTCCTGTCTCACCAATAATGTTCCTCTTTTGACGAGTGGCTGTTGTCGTCAGGCAAGGCGCCGCGACGAGTCATAGCGCGCTATGGCGAGGAGCGGCAACGCAGCATGATGGCAACAGACGCCGTCAAAAAGGAACAGTATTGGTGAGACAGGACACCTAGCCAAAGCCTAGTCAGACTTTGGCATCCTGCCATGAGAGAACGGCGGCCCCTGAATGGTTCCGCCGCTGCCACATGAAACTATTTATTCGGCGATGAGGGCTTCGACCTTGAGGATCTGTGCCGCCAGCGTCTCGCGGTCCGCGCAACGCAGGTTGGCGTGACCGACCTTGCGGCCGACCTTGAACGCCTTGCCGTAGTGGTGCAGATGGCAATCGGCGATGGCCAGGACCTTCTCGGTGTCCGGCACTTTACCGATGAAGTTGAGCATCGCGCTCTCGCCGACCTTGGCGGTCGAACCCAACGGCAGGCCGGCTACGGCGCGCAGGTGGTTTTCGAACTGGCTGCACTCGGCGCCTTCAGTGGTCCAGTGCCCGGAGTTGTGCACGCGCGGGGCGATCTCGTTGGCCTTGAGGCCACCGTCGACTTCAAAGAACTCGAACGCCATCACGCCAACGTAGTTCAACTGCTTGAGCACACGGCTGGAGTAGTCTTCGGCCAAGGCTTGCAGCGGGTGGTCGGTGCTGGCCACGGACAGCTTGAGGATGCCGCTGTCGTGGGTGTTGTGAACCAGCGGGTAGAACTTCGTTTCTCCATCGCGGGCGCGCACGGCGATCAGCGACACTTCACCGGTGAACGGCACGAAGCCTTCCAGCAGACAGGCAACGCTGCCCAGTTCAGCGAAGGTGCCCACCACGTCTTCAGCGGTGCGCAGGACTTTCTGGCCCTTGCCGTCGTAACCCAGGGTGCGGGTTTTCAGCACGGCCGGCAGACCGATGGAGGCCACGGCGGCGTCCAGATCGGCTTGCGACTGGATGTCGGCGAACGCCGGGGTCGGAATCCCCAGGTCCTTGAACATGCTCTTCTCGAACCAGCGGTCACGGGCGATGCGCAGGGCTTCGGCGCTCGGGTAGACCGGAACGAATTGCGACAGGAACGCCACGGTTTCAGCCGGGACGCTCTCGAACTCGAAGGTCACCAGATCGACTTCATCGGCCAGTTGGCGCAGGTGATCCTGATCGCCGTAATCGGCCCGCAGGTGTTCGCCCAACGCGGCTGCGCAAGCATCCGGCGCGGGGTCCAGGAAAGCGAAGTTCATGCCCAGCGGAGTGCCCGCCAGCGCCAACATGCGACCCAACTGGCCGCCACCGATTACACCGATCTTCATCGTCAACAACCTCAGGCGATGCGTGGGTCTGGATTGTCCAGGACGCTGTCTGTCTGCTCAGCGCGGAAAGTCTTCAGCACTTCGTGGAACTGCGGGTGCTTGGCGCCGAGGATGCTCGCCGACAGCAGCGCGGCGTTGATCGCGCCGGCCTTGCCGATGGCCAAAGTGGCGACCGGAATGCCTGCTGGCATTTGCACGATAGACAGCAGCGAATCGACGCCCGAGAGCATCGCCGACTGCACCGGCACGCCCAGCACCGGCAGGTGGGTCTTGGCCGCACACATGCCTGGCAAGTGGGCCGCGCCACCGGCACCGGCGATGATCACCTCGATGCCACGCGCCTCGGCCTCTTCGGCGTACTGGAACAGCAGGTCCGGGGTGCGGTGGGCAGAGACCACTTTCACCTCGTAAGGGATGCCGAGCTTTTCCAGCATATCGGCGGTGTGGCTAAGGGTGGACCAATCGGACTTGGAGCCCATGATCACGCCAACCAGTGCACTCATCGTCGTGCCTCTTCTCTCTGGGCGCCCGCAGGCGCGTCAAAAAACAACAAGCCACGCAAAATGCGTGGCTTGATTGTACGAAAAATGGCCGGACGAACCGGCCGAAGGCCGCGCAGTATACCTCAATGAAGCAGATAAACAGCCCCCGATGCGACCATCTGTCATACGGCGCAAAACCCCGGTTTTATTGACTCGAAGGTCAATCAAAATCCCCTGTAGGAGCCGGCTTGCTGGCGATCCAGACAACTCGGTGTATCAGACAAACCGCGTCGACTGGATCGCCAGCAAGCCGGCTCCTACAGTCCGGTGGGGGTCTGGGCGGCGGCGCCTTCGAGTTTGCGCCATAGCAAACGTACGTTAGCCTTGCGCACCAGTGCGCAGCGATACAAACGAATTTCCAGCGGCACATGCCATTGCGGGCCGCCGCAGACCACCAGTTCACCGCGGGCCAGTTCGGCACGCACACTCAGTTGCGGCACCCAGGCGATGCCCAACCCTTCCAGCGCCATGCTTTTCAGGCTGTCGGCCATGGCGGTTTCATACACCGTGGTAAACCGCAACGCACGCTGGCGCAGCAAGCCGTTCACCGAACGCCCGAGAAAGGCGCCGGCGCTGTAGGCGAGCAACGGAACGCTGGCTTCGCCTTCCAGATCGAACAGCGGCTTGCCGTCGGCATCTGCTGCGCACACCGGCAACATTTCCGTGTGCCCAAGGTGCAGCGACGGGAAAATTTCCGGGTCCATCTGCATCGCGGCGTCCGGGTCGTAGAACGCCAGCATCAAGTCGCAACCGCCTTCGCGCAAGGCATGCACCGCGTCGCCAACGTTGGTCGCCACCAACCGCGTGGCGATGTTCAACCCTTCATTACGCAATTGCGCGATCCAGCGCGGAAAGAAACCCAACGCCAACGAGTGAGCGGCAGCGACCTGCATCACTTCGCCCTGCCCGCCTTCCAGGTGATGAAGATGGCGCAGCACTTCGCCGAGCTGTTCGACCACGGTCCGCGCGGTGACGAGGAACAACTGCCCCGCCGCCGTCAGCTCGATCGGCGTGCGCGAACGATTGACCAGTTGCAGCCCCAGCGCGGCCTCAAGGCTGCGGATCCGTCGGCTGAACGCCGGCTGCGTCACGAAGCGGCGTTCGGCAGCCTGGGAGAAGCTGCGAGTGGCGGCCAGAGCACTAAAGTCCTCAAGCCATTTGCTTTCCAAATTCATCAAGTCCTCCCGGACACGCACCAAATTAGGTCACACGTTCGCCACAGACACGGCGTCACACGGGCATTATGCCGAATATGCATAGGCCAGTGTTTAACAGCATTGGCCGAAAATTCTCTACAAGCCTAGCATTTGCGGTGTTCCGGCACAGACCGGGTCCATATTGAGATGATTTCTATCATGTCCTCCGCTGCATCATTCCGCACAGAAAATGACCTGCTTGGCGCTCTCGAAGTACCGGCTCAAGCGTATTACGGTATCCAGACCCTGCGAGCGGTGAATAACTTCCGCCTTTCGGGCGTTCCGATTTCGCACTACCCGAAACTGGTTGTCGGCCTGGCCATGGTTAAACAGGCCGCTGCTGACGCCAACCGTGAGTTGGGTCACCTGAGCGAAGCCAAGCACGCTGCCATCAGCGAAGCCTGTGCACGTTTGATCCGCGGCGACTTCCACGAAGAGTTCGTGGTGGACATGATTCAAGGCGGCGCTGGCACTTCGACCAACATGAATGCCAACGAAGTCATCGCCAACATCGCGCTGGAGGCCATGGGTCACCAGAAAGGCGAATACCAGTACCTGCACCCGAACGACGACGTGAACATGGCGCAGTCGACCAACGACGCCTACCCGACCGCGATCCGCCTGGGTCTGCTGCTGGGTCACGACGCTCTGCTGGCCAGCCTCGACAGCCTGATTCAGGCATTCGCGGCCAAGGGTCAAGAATTCAACCACGTCCTGAAGATGGGTCGTACCCAGCTGCAAGACGCCGTGCCGATGACCCTGGGTCAAGAGTTCCGTGCTTTTGCCACCACGATGGGCGAAGACCTGGCCCGTCTGAAGACGTTGGCCCCGGAACTGCTGACCGAAGTGAACCTGGGCGGCACCGCGATCGGCACCGGCATCAACGCCGACCCGCGCTATCAGGCTCTGGCCGTACAGCGTCTGGCCCTGATCAGCGGTCAACCGCTGGTTCCAGCCGCCGACCTGATCGAAGCCACCTCCGACATGGGCGCCTTCGTGCTGTTCTCCGGCATGCTCAAGCGTACCGCGGTCAAACTGTCGAAGATCTGCAACGACCTGCGCCTGCTGTCCAGCGGCCCACGCACCGGCATCAACGAGATCAACCTGCCGGCGCGTCAGCCAGGCAGCTCGATCATGCCAGGCAAGGTCAACCCGGTGATCCCGGAAGCCGTGAACCAGGTTGCGTTCCAGGTCATCGGTAACGATCTGGCGCTGACCATGGCAGCCGAAGGCGGCCAACTGCAACTGAACGTGATGGAGCCGCTGATCGCTTTCAAGATCCTCGACTCGATCCGCCTGCTGCAACGCGCCATGGACATGCTGCGCGAGCACTGCATCGTCGGCATCACTGCCAACGAAGCGCGCTGCCGTGAACTGGTCGAACACTCGATCGGTCTGGTCACCGCACTGAACCCGTACATCGGCTACAAAAACGCCACCCGCATCGCCCGTATCGCCCTTGAAAGCGGCCGTGGCGTGCTGGAACTGGTGCGCGAAGAAGGTCTGCTCGACGAAGAAATGCTCGCCGACATCCTGCGCCCGGAAAACATGATTGCTCCACGTCTGGTTCCGCTTAAAGCCTGAACCGACGCGTTACTTGTAGCACCGCTCACCAGGTCGAGGGACTAGACACCTCTCACCTTTTGAGGGCTTGGGGATTTACTCCCCAGGCCCTTTTTTTTAACTCTTTTGCAACAACTCAGAACCTGTGGGAGCGGGCTTGCCCGCGATGAACGACAACGCGGTTTACCTGAAAGACCGCAGCGTCTGCATCGCGAGCAAGCTTGCTCCTACAAGAGCCCGACGCCGGTAACGTCGGGTGTTTCAAAGGCTTCGCTTCACCGAATGCACCACAATCGTGCAGACGGACGGCACTGTCATCGGTATAGTGCCGCCCCTCTTCGCGTGAGCGGTCGTCGGTAACGAGGCCCAAACCCATGCGAAACCCGAACTAATAACAAACCCGCAATATGAAATCGGGACGAACCTTCGCCTCGCCTGTTGTGCCGTGCGCACAGCGGTGTAACGCGATGTTTCCGACCGCCCAGCATTTGCCTACACAAAAAAAACAGCGAGGAATAATCCATGCTCGAAGTCATTAACGACTTCCTCTCAGGGAAAGTACTGATCGTGCTCATTGTCGGGCTCGGTAGCTACTTCACGATCCGCTCGCGTTTCGTTCAATTGCGTCACTTCTTCCACATGTTCGCGGTGTTCCGCGACAGCCTCAAAAGCAGCGCCGGTCAACTCAGCTCCTTCCAGGCCCTGATGCTCAGCCTCGCCGGCCGCGTCGGTGCGGGCAACATCGCCGGTGTCGGCATTGCCGTGACCCTCGGCGGGCCAGGTGCGGTGTTCTGGATGTGGGTGACCGCGCTGGTCGGCATGTCCAGCAGCTTCTTCGAATGCTCCCTCGGCCAGCTCTACAAACGCGCCGACGCCGACGGCACTTACCGTGGTGGCCCGTCCTATTACATCCAGCACGGCCTGCAGAAACGCTGGTTGGGCATGATCATGGCGTTCCTGCTGCTGATCACCTTCGGGTTTGCCTTCAACGGCCTGCAATCCCACGCCGTGACTCACTCGCTGAACAACGCGTTCGGCTTCGACACCACCTGGACCGGTCTGGCCCTGGCGGTGCTGCTGGGCCTGGTGTTCATCGGCGGGATCAAGCGCATCGCCAAGGTCGCTGACCTGCTGGTGCCGGTGAAAACCCTGGTGTACATCGGCGTGACCATCTACGTGATCGTGCTGCAATTCGACCACGTACCGGCGATGCTGATGACCATCGTCAAAAGCGCGTTCGGTCTGGACCAGGCCTTCGGCGGCCTGATCGGCAGCGCCATTGTCATGGGCGTGAAGCGTGGCGTGTTCGCCAACGAAGCAGGCCTGGGCAGTGCACCGAACGTAGCGGCCGTGGCGTCGGTTGAACACCCGGTTTCACAAGGCGTGGTTCAGGCGTTCAGCGTGTTCCTCGATACCTTTGTAATCTGCACCTGCACCGCGTTGCTGATCCTGCTCTCGGGTTTCTACACCCCGGGCTTCGAAGGCGACGGCATTGCCCTGACCCAGAACTCTCTGGCCGCCGTGGTCGGTGACTGGGGCCGGATGTTCATCTCCGTGGCACTGGCGCTGTTCGTGTTCACCTCGATTCTCTACAACTACTACCTGGGCGAGAGCAACCTGCGCTTCCTGATCGGTGAAAACCGCAAGGCGCTGATCGGCTACCGCGCGCTGGTACTGGTGTTGATTTTCTGGGGTGCGATCGAGAACCTCGGCACAGTGTTCGCGTTTGCCGACATCACCATGACTCTGCTCGCGTTCGTGAACCTGATCGCGTTGTTCCTGCTGTTCAAGGTCGGCATGCGCATCCTGCGTGACTACGATGACCAGCGCGCTGCCGGCATCAAGACACCGGTGTTCGATTCGAGCAAGTTCCCGGACCTGGACCTGGACCTGAACGCCTGGCCAGCCAACCCGCCAGCTGCTGCCACCAAGGCTGAAGCTGAAGCGCAAGGCATACCCGCAGCGCAACGCTGATCGGTTAAAGTGCGAAATTCCTGTGGGAGCGGGCTTGCTCGCGAAAGCGGTGTGTCAGTCGACTTCAATGTTGAATGATCAACCGCATTCGCGAGCAAGCCCGCTCCCACATAGGGAGTCATTGTTTCGGAGAACGCCATGAATTCCTCGACCTACCCTGCCGCCCAGCACGTCATGGTGCTCTACACCGGCGGCACCATCGGCATGCAAGCCAGCGAACACGGCCTGGCTCCGGCCTCCGGTTTTGAAGCGCGGATGCGTGAATACCTGCACAGCCAGCCTGAGCTGGTGGTGCCGCAGTGGCGCTTTCGCGAGATGTCGCCGCTGATCGACAGCGCCAACATGTCCCCGACCTATTGGCAGCAACTGCGTGAAGCAGTGGTCGATGCCGTCGACGTTCAGGGCTGCGACAGCGTGTTGATCCTGCACGGCACCGACACCCTCGCCTACAGCGCGGCGGCCATGAGCTTTCAATTGCTCGGCCTGAATGCGCGGGTGTGCTTCACCGGTTCGATGTTGCCGGCCGGCGTGACCGACAGCGATGCCTGGGAAAACCTCGGTGGTGCTCTGGTTGCTTTGGGCCAAGGTCTGGCGCCGGGTGTGCATCTGTACTTCCACGGCGAGCTGCTGGCGCCAACCCGCTGCGCCAAGGTGCGCAGTTTCGGTCGGCATCCGTTCAAGCGCCTGGAGCGTCAAGGCGGCGGAGCGAAGGCCCCGTCACTGCCAGCAACGTTGAACTACAACCAGAGCAAGCAACTGGCGAAAGTCGCTGTGTTGCCGCTGTTCCCCGGCATTGGCGCCGAGCAACTGGATGGCGTGCTGAACAGCGGCATCCAGGGCCTGGTGCTTGAGTGCTACGGCAGCGGCACCGGGCCGAGCGACAACCCCGAGTTTCTCGCCGCGCTTTCGCGGGCACGGGACAACGGCGTGGTGGTCGTTGCAGTGACGCAGTGCCATGAAGGTGGCGTTGAGCTGGACGTTTACGAGGCCGGCAGCCGGTTGCGTGGTGTCGGTGTATTGTCCGGTGGCGGCATGACCCGTGAAGCGGCGTTCGGCAAGCTGCATGGGTTGCTGGGGGCTGGTCTGGACACCGCTGAAGTGCGGCGACTGGTCGAACTCGACCTCTGCGGCGAACTTAGCTGATACCATCCGACACCTGTGGGAGCGAGCCTGCTCGCGATAGCGGTATGTCAGACACATTGCTGCTGGACGTGCCGACGCCATCGCGAGCAGGCTCGCTCCCACAGGATCTTCATTGGGCACATAACTTGCTGCGTTCCAGCCATCCCAAGGCTGGAAGCCGCTCATGCTGCACTCCCACCTCACCACTCTCAATGCAGTCTCTCTGGTGCTCAACGCCTTCAAGGCCGAAGGCCTGTCCAGCGACGCCTTGCTCGCGGGGAGCGGCATCAGCGCAGCGGACTTGAACCGTGCCGACACGCGCATCACCACCAACCAGGAAATGCAGGTCTGCGCCAACGCGGTCGCGCTCAAGCGTGACATCGGCCTGGAGCTGGGTCGGCGCATGCACGTTTCCTGCTACGGGATGCTCGGTTATGCGCTGCTCACCAGTGCCACCTTCGGTGACGCTTTGCGCCTGGCGATACGTTTTCCGGCGCTGTTGGGAACACTTTTCGAGCTGAGCCTGGAGGACGACGGCGAACGCATCTGGTTCGTCGCCGCCGACTACCGGGAGAGCCCGGCGATGGCGGTGTTCAATGCCGAGTTCTGCCTGGTGTCATTGAAAGTCACCTGCGACGACCTGCTCGGTCACCCGCTGCCGTTGATCGCCGCACGCTTCGAACATGCCGCGCCGGACTATCAAGCGACCTACGCCGCACACTTCAACTGCCCGCTGCACTTCGAAGCGCGGGACAACGCCTTTGCTTTCGACAAGCGCTGGCTCGACCAACCCCTGCCGCTCGCGGATGTCATCACCCATCAGGCCATGGCCGAACGCTGCCGCAAGCAGAACCTCGAGTTCACCGGACGTCAGGCGTGGCTGGGGCGGATTCGTCAGTTGCTCAGCGCGCAATTGAATGCCGCACCGGGGCTCGAAGGATTGGCCGAGCAGATGAATTGCTCGGCGCGGACCCTGCGCCGGCACCTCAAGGACCTGGGGTGCAGTTATCAGGAATTGCTGGATGAACTGCGATTCGAGCAGGCCAAGCAACTGCTCTGCGAAGACCAGATGCCGATCTACCGGATCGCCGAAGTGCTGGGCTTCAGCGAGACCGCGAGCTTCCGCCATGCCTTTGTGCGCTGGAGCGGCGTGGCGCCCAGCCAGTTCCGCCCTTGAGAACGAGCCGATCCCTGTAGGAGCGAGGCTTGCCCGCGAAGGCGTCCTCGAGAACGCCAAAAAGCTTCGCGGGCAAGCCTCGCTCCTACAGGGATCGGGTCGTTTGGGGGCGTTGCGGTGTCGAAAAGGGGCGAATTTCGGTCAACTATTTTGGCCACATCGATCCCCTTTTGGCCTTTCCTGCCGTTCTCCGAATCGCCATCCGCCGCAAGACTGTGTTCAACCGAATCAGCCTGCGGAGAACAAGAAATGCTGACGATCTACTCGGACGATCACCACCTGCACCACGGCCGTTGTGAATTGATAGACGGGCAACTCAAGCCCTGCTTCGAAATGCCCTCGCGCGCCGACCATGTGCTGTCACGGGTGCAAAACCAGAAGCTCGGCCCGGTAGAAGCGCCGAAGGATTTCGGCCTCGACCCGATCGCACGCATCCACAGCCGCGACTACCTCGACTTCTTCAAAGGCGCCTGGGCACGCTGGACCGAGTTCAACACCGACGGCGACTTGCTGCCTTACACCTGGCCGGCTCGTACCTTGCGCCGCATCAAACCCACCAGCCTGCACGGCGAACTGGGTTACTACAGCTTCGACGGCGGCGCCCCGATCACCGCCGGCACCTGGCAAGCCGCGTACAGCGCAGCCCAAGTGGCGCTCACCGCCCAGGCCGAAATCCAGCGTGGCGCGCGCAGTGCCTTCGCGTTGTGCCGTCCACCGGGACACCATGCCGCCAGCGACTTGATGGGCGGTTATTGCTACCTCAACAACGCCGCCATCGCCGCTCAGGCGTTCCTCGATCAGGGCCACAAGAAAGTCGCGATCCTCGACGTCGATTACCACCACGGCAACGGCACCCAATCGATTTTCTATGAGCGCAGCGACGTGCTGTTCACCTCGATCCACGGCCATCCGGAAGCCGAGTTTCCGTTTTTCCTCGGTTATGAAGACGAACTCGGCGAAGGCACGGGCGAAGGCTTCAACTTCAACTACCCGTTGCCCGCCGGCAGCGGTTGGGATGCCTGGAGCGCCGCGCTGGAACAAGCCTGCAAAGAGATCGAAAAGTACGGCGCCGAGATCGTCGTCGTGTCCCTGGGCGTCGATACGTTCAAGGACGATCCAATCTCCCAGTTCAAGCTCGACAGCCCGGATTACCTGGCGATGGGCGAGCGCATCGCCAAGCTGGGCGTGCCAACCCTGTTCGTGATGGAAGGCGGTTACGCGGTCGAAGAAATCGGCATCAATGCCGTGAACGTTCTTGAAGGTTTTGAAAGCGCCCAAGGGAAATAACAACAATGAACACACTCAAGCGTTTCATCGTGCCCGCACTCTGCGCCACGGTGCTCAGCGGGGCCGCTCACGCCGAAGAGCGCACGTTGCGCGTCTACAACTGGTTCGACTACATCACCCCCAAAGCGCTGGAAGACTTCAAGGCGCAGAACACCCAGACCAAGCTGATCTACGACATTTTCGACACCAACGAAGCGCTGGAAGCCAAGCTGCTGACAGGCAACTCCGGCTACGACGCGGTGGTGCCGTCCAACGTGTTCCTCGCCAAGCAGATCGAGGCCGGTGTTTTCCAGCCGCTGGACCGCAGCAAACTGCCGAACTGGAACCACCTCGATCCCAAGCTGATGAAGCTGATCGAAGCCAACGACCCCGGCAACAAATTCGCCGTGCCGTACATGTACGGGACCATCCTGATCGGCTTCAACCCGGACAAGGTCAAAGCCGCGCTGGGCGCCGACGCGCCGGTTGACAGCTGGGACCTGATCTTCAAGGAAGAGAACATCAGCAAGCTCAAGCAGTGCGGCGTCGCCCTGCTCGATTCGCCGTCGGAAATCCTGCCGCTGGCCCTGCAACACCTCGGCCTGGACCCCAACAGCAAGAAGCCGGCGGACTACGAAAAGGCTGAAGCGCTGCTGATGAAGATCCGGCCGTACGTCACGTATTTCCACTCCTCCAAATACATGGCCGACATCGCCAACGGTGACATCTGCGTCGCGGTCGGTTATTCCGGCAGCTTCTCCCAGGCGGCCAACCGCGCCAAGGAAGCAAAGAACGGGGTGACCGTCGACATGCGCCTGCCGAAAGAAGGTGCGCCGATCTGGTTCGACATGCTCGCGATTCCGAAGGGCGCGAAGAACACCGAGGACGCCTACACCTTCATCAACTACCTGCTGCAACCGCAGGTGATCGCGCCGGTCAGTGACTTCGTCGGCTACCCGAACCCGAACAAGGACGCCACGGAACTGGTCGACCCGGCGATCCGCAACAACCCGAACCTGTACCCGACCGAAACGGCCATGGCCACGCTTTACACCCTGCAACCGCTGCCGCGTGATGCCGAACGTGCGCGCACGCGGGCCTGGACCAAAATCAAGTCAGGGACCTGAAACCACCTCTGAAAACTGAAGACCCGCCGTGATGCGGGTCTTTTTTGCCTGCGATATTTATGTACCGCCAGACACCGGGGCCCGCCCGATACCGTCCCCTGATCCAGCGCTGCGCAATCAACAACAGCGCACCCTTAATCAGGAGACGACCATGTCCGATACCCTTTCCCCGAGTGCAGAAAATGTACTGACCCAACTGGTCACCGGCCCCTCGATCAGAGAGGTTGCAGCGACTGCATTGGCGCCTGCACTCAACGCGCTTTACCCGCACTTGAAGATTGATCCGACGCTCGCCACGGTCGTCACTCCAACCTGGGTCGATACCGGCAGCGATGTCGTGCCGGGCAATAATCTGTATGAATCGCTCACCGACGTATTGGTGCGGCTCGGGTTGTCGGGTTCGACGGTGACGTTCATCGATGGCGAGCATTTCCTGACCCTGCAACCGGGCGTTGCCCCGCCGGCTCAACTGCCGGTGAACATCACGGCCATCGGTTCGCTGATCAATACGCTCGCACCGCAGCTGTTCATCGCCTACCAGCAACAGCAACTGGATTACTGGAATCAGCAGACAAGCCCTTCGACCCCACGCTGGCATCAGCTCTCGCAGGCGCTGCAGGACATCTGGAACCTCGATGCGACCACCGACTGGGATGCCGATCAAAAAGCAATGGCCCTTGCCGTGTTCACTCAGCCGGATCGGGCAGCACGGCGCTCACAGGACAAGTACCTGACCAAGGCCTGCCTGATCGATACTGAACACGTTGAAAGCGCGCAGAGCAAACATCTGCGGGTTCTGGATATCGCGGTGTTTGTGGGCACTTTGGGCACCCGAACACTGGTGCTGACCCACTCGATTACCGAAGGGTTCAGGCGTTACGACTCTGTTGCGGCGCTGGGCGAAACATTGTTTGCAAACCCTGGGGCGTCGAGCACCGGGCAGACCCTGCAATGGCGACTGTATGAACCCGAGGGCAACTTCTTCCATCATCAAGCGTGTGCGCTGATCGCACTCGAAGCCGAAGCCATCGGTGCCTTCAATACATTCCAGAGCACTACGCCAACCAGGCTTTCACCGCAAATCAGCGCGGCGGCGAAGAGTTTCACTGAATTTGAAGCCCTGCCTTCGTCGCGCTTCAACCAGGTTCAGGGGTTACTGACAGGCTGGCTGAGCAATGCATCGTCAGCGGACCTGACCCGTTACAGCCGACACCTGATGGACCTGGCGCAGTTGCGAGAGCAGGACGCTGGAAAAACCTTCGACGAAGGCATCGCTTCACTGCCGGAGTTTGCCCTGCAAACCCTGCGAGAGCAGATGATCAAGGATCATCCAACGGCAGCGGACCTGAATCTGAAAGACATTCAAATCAGCATCACCAGCCTCATCGTGCTGGGCACTTTCGTGGTCCCCGGCAAGACGCAGACCGTTACGTTGTCGCTGATCGAATTGGCACTGCAAAACCTGATTGCCGTTCCGTTGGGCAACAAGACGGTGCAGTACAAAAACGGCGACCCTGTGCCCGCCTGGATGACACCCGCCTACCTGGAAAACCTCGTCACCCAGGTCGATATCGGCGCGGTTTACCCGGCACTGATCAAGCGCAAGTTGCTGGATGACTCGCGAGAATCGTTGCGCCGACAAACGCTCTACACGCGTCATCTGCACACCCAGTTGCCCTTGCAGGCGCTGCAACACAAGATGCGCGGCGAAGCCGGCATTGATGAACAAGGCTACCAATTCGTCAACGCAGCCCTGCAGCAAAGCGCGGCCGACCGCCGAGTGAACGGGCACGAGATTGTCATTCGCCCGCTGGCTTTTATCAGCAGTGAAAGCGCCGACAGCAAGGGCGACGAAGTCGCCAATATGTTCGTCATCGGCCCACGCTCCACTGATCAAGGACCGTGCCTGCTCTACCGGCCATTGCTCGTGCCCTCGCTGACGCAGTACCCGAACGAAGCCAATCTGCTGTACGCGATCAAGCACGAAAAACCCCTTCGCCAATCGGTCCTGGCGTGGCTGGCCGACGACGTGCGCTTCAACTATTCCCAGTACGTGTTTTCCGGTGAGTTGCCTTCGGTCTGGACCCTGACCCAATTGCTGGTCGATCCCACTTCAGCGCTGGGCAAGATGGGCGCGGTGTCGCTCAGTGCGGCAGCCCTTGATGATGATTCACTGGCGCCGCTGTTCAAAGCGAACGCCAACGCCATGATGACGTTGGCTGACCGTCAATCAGTGTCCAATGCACAAGCTCGCTGGGAAACGCTCAAGCACGGCGCATGGATGCTGTTCAACGTCGCCTTGCCCTTCCTCGGACGCACTGCCGGGGTTGCCGCGTGGATCTGGCAGATCATGGACGACTTGCAGGAAATCACCGATGCCGCAGAAAGCGAAGACAGCCAACTTGCCTGGTCTGCCGTGACCGATTTGCTGTTGATGCTCGGCATGGTACTGGCTCATCGGGCTGCCGCTCGCCATAAACCGGTCTCGCGATTAGCCGAGAAACTCGAGCCACCACCGGTCACACCGCCCATCAAGCCTGCGCAGAAAATCACGGTCACTCGCCTGCCCGACCTCAATCAACTGCCTCACGACCATGAGACGTCTTTGCACGCGGTCGCCGCGCTGCCACCTGTAGCGTTGGGCACCTTGCTGGATGAACTGGCCATTGCCGAACCCAAGGGAATGGCCGTCGCCTCCAGCGTGGCCGGCCCTCACCAGCACCTCAGTTCACTAAACGGAAAATGGTATGCGAAGGTCGGCCAGCGATGGTTCGAAGTCACCCTCAACGACAATAACGACGTGCAAATCATTGACTCACGCCAGTCCCCCACGCGCACCGGGCCGTTGCTGATCAAGAACGCCAGGGGCGAATGGTTTATCGATACGCGGCTGAGGTTGCGGGGCGGGGGCAGGGAGAGGCAGCGGCTGGAACAGCAAAACAAAGTGCGTCTGGCTGAACTGAAACAGCAAATGACAGCGTTCGAAAGCCAGGTCAAAAGCCGGGAAACAGAACTCAAGGAAGCTGAAAAAAACGCGAAGGCAGCGAGCGCCACCGACACCCATCGCCGCTTGTACCTTGAAATGCTCGATGCGCAGATGTCACTCATCGGCGCCAACATTGAGCAGATGAAAGCGTTCAATGCTCGCGAAGCCATTCCCAATTTCCGAAAAGCGATGATCAGCCGTCTGGATTTCCAGCTATCGCTGCTGGAGAAATGGTTCGACCACCAGCGTCCTGTTTTCGACAATCAAATGCGTCTCTCCCTCAATCTTCTCGACACACAACCAACGGAAAACACGCAGGCCGCCCGACAGACCTTTCAACACATGAGCGATCTGACCGAGGGCTACATCAACAAAATCGAATTCGCGCAATCGCGCTTCGAGCAACTGAACCTGCTCGGCAAAGAAGCCGTGGAAGTGATCCGCGACGTCAAGGCCAACATACCGACGTTCGATTTACAGGACCTCAAACTGTTCCAGATCACACTGGCCCAGGAATTGTGCCTCGCCCCCTCGGTTGCGCTCACGCATGAAGCACGCCCGGCGCTGGAGAGCGTTGTCGAAAACGCAGCGCTCGCCATCCAGGCTTCACTGGATCTGGCCGCTGACGAAGACGTGTTGCGCTTGCCGGAGCGAATCGAGGGGCTCAGTGATCTGGTGGAGCAACTCACGGTCACCGATCAGCGCATCATCGATCTGCCCGGCGAGTTCCCCGGTCAGTTCCTGCAACCCGCGCTCGACCTGATGCGCAAACGCATCGACGCGTTTCAACAGCGCACCGTGAAGCACCTGGCGAGCCTGCTGCGCGAGCGCCAGGCGCTTGAGCCGCAACCTGGTCCTTCCCGTCTGCCGACCGCTCCTGTCAAACGCATCATCAAGACCCGTTACAACGGCACGGTGGTCGGCCAACTACGCGCCGATGCCGTGGCGGACGGATCAGAACTGGTCGACGTAACCTCGACGCTGACAGGCAAAGTCATCTCGACCTTTCATGAGAAAACCCCGGGTGTCTGGGTTGAACGAGTGGCCGCGAAACCGGTTTCCCCTGCCGTCGTCCAACCCAATTTGGGGACAAGCATTGTTCAAGGTCAGGCAATGCTGGACGGGCTGGAAGCGTTCATCCACCGAACGGACGCCCATTCAAAAGGAGCGCGGCGAATTCCCGTGGAAATCGAGGAAATGTTCCATCAGCAGGCCCATCGACTGCAGGAGGCCGCCAAGGCAATCGACGAAGCGCTGATTTCCAACAACGCCACCGATGACGGTCCGGGGTCTGCCGTGACACTGGCCAAGCAGCTGAATGACGGAGCAACCCGCCTCTACAGCCAGGGACGCGCAACGCGAATCAGCATGACAAAACTGCAGCCGCCGACGGCAGAGCGGGTCCAGTGGCTGCAAAGCGAAGGTCAGGTCGATATCGTCAGAAACCCCGGCCGACGCTTGCTCAAAAGCCGTAAAAAAGACTACCTCGAGGAATATGAGGTCCGTGACCACACCAGCAAAAATGTTCTGTGGTATGCACACTTTCACTACGCGCAGCCCGCGTCGCCTGTCCAGACGTTCACGGCGGCGCATCTAAAAACCGTGCAGCAACGGCTGCTGGGCGGCGCATCCGAGGCGCGCAGTGCAAATGACGATCTCCACGCGATTGCGATTTATCGCAGCGAAATCAGCCCACAACTGGCGACTGCACTGTTTTTCGCGAAGGTGCTGCCGTCGGCCTCAAAATCGTAAGTCTTGCGTCGTGGTGAACCGTAACCGCTAACGGCGCCAGACCTTTTCCAGTCGTCCGAGTGCGGTGCTGATGGCCACCTCGGGCACGGCCGCGAAACCCAGGACCAGCCCGGCACGCTGGTCCACCGGTTTCTGCGAGTCCGGCAACCAATAGCTGCTCAGCGCATTGATCTCGACATCGACGCTGGCGGCTTTTTCTATCAATTCGTACTCGCGCGCCTGTGAGTCGACCGCCACCGTCAGATGCAGCCCTGCCGCGACACTCGGCAGGCTGCCGATGCCGGGGATGTTCTGCGGCCAGCCCGCCAGCAACGTATTGCGACGACTCAGGGCAGCACGGCGCATGCGGCGGATGTGCCGCTGGAAATGCCCGGCGGCCATGAACTCGGCCATCACAGCCTGGGTGCTGACTTCGGAATGCCGGACGTCCACCGCTCGACGTTGAGAAAACGCCTGCACCAGTGCTGGCGGCAACACCAGATAACCCAGGCGCAACGCCGGGAATGCGACTTTGCCAAAAGTCCCGACGTACAAGACCCGGCCCTGCCGATCGAGTGCCGCCAACGGCGCCAGGGGTGCGCCGCTGTAACGGTACTCGCCATCGTAGTCGTCCTCGACGATCCAGCCTTGGTTACGCTCCGCCCAAGCGAGTAATTCAAGACGCCGCGCCAGGCTCATTACCACGCCGGTCGGGTATTGATGCGAAGGCGTGACATAGGCCAGTCGACAATCGCTGAGCCGGGCCAGTTCGGTGCAGTCGATGCCCTCGCCGTCCACCGCCACCCCATGCAATTTTGCCCCGGCCACGGCGAACGCATGACCCGCCGCCCGATACCCCGGATTTTCAATCGCCACGCCGTCGCCCGGCTCCACGAGCAACTGTGCACAAAGGCTAATCCCCTGCTGCGCGCCGCTGGTGATCACTATTTGCTCAGCCGTGCACTGCATCCCCCGCGAACTGCGCAAATAAGCGGCGATCAGGCCGCGCAAGCGCGCATCGCCCGCCGGATCGCCATAACACAGCTGCTGCAAATCCGGTTTACGCCAGAAAGCCGCATTCAGCTTGGCCCACACCTCGAAGGGAAACAGGTCGAACGCCGGCACGCCCACCCGAAAAGCCCGAGGCGGACCGCTGGGCGGCGTGGCCAAATGGTTCTTTTCAACGCGCCCCAGCGCTCCGCTGTGGATAACTTTACTGGATGAAACCACAGGTAAATCCAGCCAATTTGTGGATAAGGCTGTGGGTAACCCTGTTGACAACCCTGTGGATACTTTTGTGGATAGTTTTTTCGTGGGCAACGCCGCTTGAGGCAATTGCGCGACGTAAGTCCCGTCCCCGACACGCCCCTCGATGAAGCCTTCTGCGTAGAGCTGATCGTAGGCGCGAACCACGCTGTTGCGGGAAATCGCCAACGCCGCCGCCAAGTCCCGGCTGGCCGGCAATCGAGTGCCACTGGCCAATCGCCCGTCGAGCACCCGCAGGCGCAAGGCCTGATAGAGCTGACGACTAAGCCCCTGACGGCGGTCAAGTTCGATACCGGCGGGGTTGAACGACAGGGAAAGCGGCGCTTCGCTCATGGCAATGGACCTATGAAATTGGTCGTTAATGGCTCTTACAACAGACCAATAGCCTGCCTAGGATGGATGCATTCGCCAAGGAATTTTTCCATGTACAACCCCAGCGGCTTTGCCATCAAAGATTTGCATGAACTGCAGCAGCAGATACTCGACACGCGTCTTGCCGTGGTGATTACCCACGACGAGCAAGGCTTGCAAGCCAGTCACCTGCCGTTGCTGTTCAGCCCTGACCAAGGTCCGAATGGCACCCTGTACGGTCATTTCGCCCGGGCCAACCCGCACTGGAAGGCACTGCAAAACGGTGCCGAAGCGCTGGTCATTTTCGCCGGTGCCGACGCGTACATCAGCCCGGGCTTTTATCCGAGCAAAGCCGAGCACGGCAAAGTCGTACCGACCTGGAACTACGTCGCCGTACACGCTTACGGCACCGCAGAGGTTTTCACCGACGCCGACCGCCTGCTTAACCTGGTCAGTACGTTGACCGATCGCCATGAAGCCGGTCGCGCCCAACCATGGACAGTCGCTGATGCACCCGCCGACTACATCGACGGCATGCTCAAGGCCATCGTCGGGTTTGCCCTGCCGATCCAGCGCCTGGAAGGCAAACGCAAACTCAGCCAGAACCGCAGCACCGCAGACATCGCCGGTGTGCGTAAGGGGCTCGCCGCCAGCCCCGACGTGC
Organism: Pseudomonas sp. BF-RE-22; assembly: GCF_019956155.1. NCBI lineage: Bacteria > Pseudomonadati > Pseudomonadota > Gammaproteobacteria > Pseudomonadales > Pseudomonadaceae > Pseudomonas > Pseudomonas sp. BF-RE-22. The sequence continues at coordinate 321,932 of NZ_JAHBDD010000011.1, forward strand.
ATGACCAGGCCCTCGCCCACTTGATGCGCTAAGGATTGAACATGAGTCAGATTGAAATCCGCCAGGTCACCGCTGATGATCACGCTGCGTGGCTGCCGTTGTGGCAAGCCTACCTGCGCTTCTACAACACCGAACTGCCTGAGGCGGTCACGGACAGCACATGGCAACGCCTGCTCGACTCGAATGAACCGACTCATTCGGCATTGGCGTGGAGTGACGGCAAGGCGGTCGGCATGGTGAACTTCATCTACCATCGGTCGAACTGGAGCATCGAAAACTCCTGCTACCTGCAAGACCTGTTGGTAACACCCGAAACCCGCGGCACCGGCGTCGGCCGCAAGCTGATCGAATTTGTCTACGCGACCGCCAAAGCGGACGGTTGCTGCAAGGTCCACTGGTTGACCCACGAAACCAACGCCACCGCGATCCAGCTCTACGAGCGCATCGCCGAGCGCCCTGGTTTCATCCAGTTCCGCAAAGCCCTTTAAGGTTCAAGGAGAACGACATGACGACTTCACTCGCAGACTGGAAAGGCGTCCCGGCGCCAACGGTGCAAACCATCGAAGGGCGCTTCATCCGCCTGGAAAAACTCGACCCGGCACGCCATGGCGACGGTTTGTTCAAAGCCCTGCAAGGCCCGGGCGCCGACCCGAAACTCTGGGATTATTTGCCTTACGGTCCTTTCCCGGAGCGCAGCGTTTTCAACGACTGGCTGAACAATCACGCGGCCAACAGCGACCCGTATTTCTTCAGCGTGATCGACCGTGCCAGCGGCGATGTGCAAGGCATTCTCAGCTTGATGTCGATCGTTCCGTCTCAGGGCCGTATTGAAATCGGCCACGTCACCTTCGGTGCACCGATGCAGCGTTCGCCGAAAAGTACCGAGGCGGTGTATCTGCTGGCGAAAGAGTCGTTCGCGCTGGGCTATCGGCGTCTGGAGTGGAAATGCAACAACGGCAACGCTCGCTCCAAGTACGCGGCTGAGCGCTTGGGGTTCAGTTTTGAAGGGGTGTTCCGTCAGCACATGGTGGTGAAGGGGCAAAACCGGGATACGGCCTGGTATTCGATTCTGGATTCGGAATGGCCGGTGGTTGGGGCGGGGTTTGAGCGGTGGTTGAGTGATGAGAATCAGACGGGGTCGGGGCAGGTGAAAACGTTGGCGGAGTGTCGCGGGTAAATAAGCGGCGCCTGGACGGACGCCTTCGCGGGCAAGCCTCGCTCCTACAGGGTTTTAGGTCGACCACAATATTTGTGATCAACCCGATCCAATGTAGGAGCGAGGCTTGCCCGCGAATGGCATCACACCAATTTCTGGGCCAACACCGCAATATGCTCCGGCCCAATCCCGCAGCACCCACCCAAATGGCTGGCACCGCGCTCTTTCCAGTCCGCCGCCCAATGCAGGTAGCCCGGCGGGTCCAGATCGTCGCGCAACGGGTCCAGACCATCATTGGCTGTCGCCTCTTTCGGTTGCGGCGGGAAGGCATTGGCGTACGCGCCGATGTGAATCTTCACCCCCAGACGCTCGAACGTTGCCCGCGCCGCATCAATCGCCGCACCGATCACTTCCGGCTGGCTGCAGTTGAACAGCAACGTCTCGACGCCCAGCTGCGCAGCCACCGCAGCGGCTTCGGCCACAGGTTCGCCGGAACGCAAGCGCGGGACTTCGTCCGTGTCCTCATCCTTCAGGGTAAAAGACAGCCAGAACGGCTTGCCATCCTTCGGCAGACCGGCGTGAATCGCTCGCGCTTCCACGATCGAGCTTTGGGTTTCGGCCAGCCACAGGTCGACATGCGGGGCCAGCCCCTCGACCAGCGGCGCGAGCAATTCCGTCACCCGAGTCGCGTCGAACAAATCCGGCCGATAGGAACCGAACAACGGCGGCAATGAACCCGCCACACGCACCGGTTTGCCCGCAGCGTCCACCGCACGTCTGGCCAACTCCCCGGCCAGCGCCGCGAGGGCTCGACCCTCAGCCGCAAAACGTTCTTCGCCAATGTGAAAAGGCACCACCGCATAGCTGTTGCTGGTGATCACGTTCGCGCCGCTTTCGATATAAGCCGCGTGCACCGCCTCGACGGCCTGCGGCGCTTCGCTCAAGGCCAGCGCCGACCATTCCGGCTGTCTGAACGGCGCACCGCGGCGCTGCAACTCACGACCCATGCCGCCATCCAGAATCACTGTGCTTGCTGCGCTCATATGCTTTTTACTCATATGCTTATGAAAATAACTCACTACCAGAGTCGTTCTTATAACTATTTAATACGCACCATCCGGTTAATAACAACCATTTTTTTTTAGGGCTCGACTGTGAAACTTCAACCACTACTGGCCCTGGGCCTGACGATTCTGGCTGCCTCCACCCAAGCCTTCGGCGGCGCCACGCTGGACCGCATCGAGCAAAAGAAAGAACTGGTCGGCGTGCTGATGGAAAGCTATCCGCCCTTCTCGTTCCTCAATGACCAGAACCAGCTCGACGGTTTCGACGTTGATGTGGCCAAAGCCGTGGCCAATAAACTCGGGGTCAAATTGCGCCTCGAAACACCTTCCTGGGACGTGATCGCTGCCGGCCGCTGGAGCGGGCGCTACGACATTTGCATCTGCTCCATGACCCCGAGCAAGTCCCGCGCCGAAGTCTTTGATTTCCCGGTCGAGTACTACGCCTCGCCGGCGGTGATCGTGGTCAACGCCAAGGACGACAGCATCCACAGCGCCAAGGACCTGAGCGGAAAGAAAGTCGGCCTCACCAGCGCTTCCAGCTACGAAAGCTACCTGAACAAAAACCTGGTGATCGAAGGCGCCGAAGACACGCAGTTGCAGTACCCGTTTGAAAACGTGCAGATCGCCCCGTACGACACCGACAACGTGGCGTTCCAGGACCTGGGGCTGGGCGCTGGCGTGCGACTGGATGCGGTCCTCACCAACCTGGTCACCGCGCAGCCACGCCTGACCGAAGACAAACGCTTCAAGCTTGCCGGCGAACCGCTGTACTCGGAGCCGAACTCGGTGGCCATCGAAAAAGGCGATGCGCAATGGGACGCCAAGGTGCGTGACGTCTTCGCGCAACTGAAACAGGACGGCACCCTGAGCAAACTCTCGCAAAAATGGATCGGCGCCGACATCAGCAAATGACTTCCTTTCCCAACCCACCGCAGCCGCCACAACCGGTGGCTGAGTCCCGGCTGCAACGGATCTTCGGTTTTCGCACGCGGCTGTACCTGACCTGGGCGGCAATGCTGGGTCTGTTTGCCAGTTTCTTCCTGAGCTTCGACCTGAAGTTCTCGATCATCCTCGACAAGCTGCCCAACCTGATCGGCCTGCACCTGGCGCCGAACGGCTTTCTGCAAGGCGCGGCGCTGACCCTGTTTTTGTGCCTGTGCTCAATCGTCGCGTCGTCGCTGCTGGGCTTCATCACCGCCCTCGCACGGCTGTCGAAAAGCGCCGTGGCCTTCGGGATTGCGAGTTTCTACGCCTCGTTCTTTCGCGGCACTCCGCTGCTGATCCAGATCCTGCTGATCTACCTCGGCCTGCCGCAACTCGGCATCGTGCCGGGCGCCGTCGTCGCCGGCATCATTGCTCTGTCGCTGAACTACGGCGCCTATCTCAGCGAAATCTTCCGCGCCGGCATCCTCGGCGTCCCCCACGGCCAGCGCGAAGCCTCGCTGGCACTGGGCATGCGCGAAACCGTGATCTTCTGGCGTGTCACCCTGCCGCAAGCCATGCGCACCATCATCCCGCCGACCACCAATCAATTCATCTCGATGCTCAAAGACTCGTCACTGATCTCGGTGATGGGTGTTTGGGAGGTGATGTTTCTGGCGCAGTCATATGGGCGCTCGAGCTATCGCTACATCGAGATGCTGACGACGGCGGCGGTGATTTACTGGGTGATGTCGATTGGGTTGGAGCTGATTCAGGCGCGGATGGAGCGGCATTATGGGAAGGCGTATTTGAGTCGTAGTTAGGTAAAAAATCACCGTCTTCGGGTATGGGCACTTCTGACGTTTCTAACATTCGTTGAGAATTCCTGTAAGAAAAAGCGCCTTGGCAAAACCGATAAATACGGCCATCCCCATTTGGCTGTTCTTTTTCCACGCAACCATCCGACGCCGCCTGCATCGCTGCCGGACGCAGCTGACATCGGCACATATAGCCTCCCTTTTAGAGTTTGGCCTCCTGTCAAAAGAGGCCGAATTCGATGCCCGTTCAACACAAATACCGACCCAAACACCTCGCATTTTCGATAGCACTTGCCGTGGGCTGCGCTGAATTCGCGGCGGCCCAACAAACCAGTACCGATCAAACTTCCGCACCTTTCGAAACGTCCGAAGACTTGATTATGGAACTCGATGCGTTCATCGGAGCTGCCGATACCCAACCCCACTTGATCAACAAAATCGCGGAGTGGCGAAATCTGCAGTTGGATGAGCGTAACGATCTGGTCAGCGTCCTTTCCGGAGGGGGCATGACCAAGCGACTGGACGGCGGTGGTGGCATCAACGTCATCAGACTCGATCACACCAAAGGGGGCACATTGGGCGAAACCCGGGATTTCGCTGGCCTGGATATCAAACAGGGTACGTGGACCCTGAATGGCGGCAAGGACTCCGGAGACTTCCAGATCGGTGCCTTAGTGCGCCCTCAGGCGATGCTCACCAATAACGGACATATCCAAGGGCGCGCAGTCGCTCAAGGCACGTTGGTGAACAACGGCAGCATCGGCGGAAACGTCGAGGTGTATGAGTCGGGAACCTTCAGTGGCAAGGGCCGTGTAGGAGGGCTGGACGTAAGCGGCGGGCTCGTCGTCAATCGACAACTCGGCGCACCTGTCGTAGCGGGCGACATGAAACTGTCCAGGACCGCAGTTCTGACCTATGAAGTAAATGCCGATGGCCGAGGCGAGACGATCAAAGTCGATGGCACGGCGAGCCTTGGCGATGCAACCCTGAAAATTGCCGCAACTGGTGATTTCCCGCAAACCAGCCAGTACACCCTCATTGAGGCGACCAACGTCGTGGGGCGTTTCGGCGACATCGAAAACAACCTTGTTTTCATGACACCTGAACTGAATTACGACGACCCGAGAATTGTCAGCCTGACCTACGCACGTAACGATGTATCTTTCGAGAGCATCGCGGATACGGAAAGTGGCAAGCAGTTCGGTGCCAGCATTGAAGAGCCAACGGCCACCCAGACCGAACAAAAAACCTCCAGCACGACCAATGCCGCCGTCACCGCCCTGCTCGGATCCGATCGAGCTACCGCTGCCCACGCCCTCGAAATTCTGGCCGGCGACAGCAACGCCAACCTCGCCAAGGCGACCTTGAACAGTGACGGCCCGATAAGCGCCACCCTGCTCTCGGCCATGCGCCAGCTCGATAGCAACAGTGTTTCCAATAATCAGAATGGTGCGCCTCGACTGGCAGCCGGCAGCGATGCCAATGGCCGAGTCTGGCTCCAGGCGCTGGGACACAGTGGGAAACTGGATCGCGACTATGACCCGCTGCAGCATTCCACCCACGGATTGGTGATAGGTGCCGACTGGCAAATTGATGAGCAATGGCGTCTAGGTCTGATGGGCGGTCAATCCCGCACCCGCCAGAAGAGCCGCGAGTTGGACGGCAATCTGGACAGCTGGCACTTGGGGGCTTACGCACTTCGCCAGAACGGGCCAATGTCCCTGCGCTTGGGCGCGACTTACAACAACCATGATGGCAGCAGCACGCGCCGGGTCGAATTTTACGGTTTCAAGGATCGACCCAAGGGCCGTTACGAGGCCAATACCCAACAAGCCTTCGCAGAGGTGGGTTTCAACCTTGGCCGCGTCAGCGTCATCATCGAACCGTTTGCCAGTCTTGGGTACCAGCGCTATCAACGCGACAGTTTCACTGAGAAAGGAGGCGATGCTTCGCTGAAAGTCCACGATCAATCCGAGGAAAACTTCAGCAGCACATTCGGCCTGCGTCTGGCGAAGCTCAATACGCTGGATAACGGAATGCAACTAACGCCGCGTTTCAGCGCAGGCTGGAAACACACGTATGGCAAGGTCTACACAGAAACCAGGCAACGCCTTGTCACCGGCGGCAACGACTACAGCGTCTACAGTGCGCCACAGGATCGGGACAAATTTATGGTCGATGCGGGTGTGGACCTCAGGCTTTCAGCACGTAACACGATTGGAGTGGGGCTCTCGGGTGAAATGGGCAGCGATAGCCGCACTCATGGCGTAATGGGTCAGTGGCGGATGGCGTTCTGATCAACCACTGACACATCACCATACCTGCTCGCGCTAGCGGAGAATCTGCCAATGAAGAGGCTGAGTGTCACACCGTAATCGCGAGCAGGCTCGCTCCCACATGGGTCATGTGGTGCCTTGAATAACAGGCGAAAAAAAAGGGGAGCACATGCCCCCCCGAGGTTTAAAGCGTTGTATCGAGGCTGTTAACTCAGCCTTCGATCTCGATCAGGATTTCGCCCGGGTTGACCCGGTCGCCCTTGGCCACGTGGATGGCGGTGACTTTGCCGGCGATGGCCGCCTGCACTTCGGTTTCCATCTTCATCGCTTCGGTGATCAGCACGGCCTGGCCGGCTTTCACAACGTCGCCTTCCTTGACCAGCACGTCGACGATGTTGCCCGGCATGGTGGTGCTGACGTGGCCCGGTGCCGTGGCTTGTTTGCGCTTGCTGCTGCCGCCGCTGACGAATTCGTTGAGTGGTTCGAACACCACTTCTTCCGGCATGCCGTCGATGGACAGGTAGAAGTGACGCTTGCCTTCAGCCTTGACGCCGACACCGGTGATGTCGACGCGGTAGGTTTCGCCGTGGACGTCGATGACGAACTCGGTCGGCACGCCTTCGCCGCCGGCAGAGGCTACGCCGCCCGCTTCCGGAATCGGCAACAGCACTTCTGGAGTGAGGGTGCCGGCAGCGCGTTCTTCGAGGAACTTGCGACCGATGTCAGGGAACATTGCGTAGGTCAGCACGTCTTCTTCAGACTTGGCCACGGCGCCGATCTCGGCACGCAGCTTGGTCATTTCCGGCTTGAGCAGGTCAGCCGGACGAACGTCGATCACTTCTTCGCTGCCGATGGCCTGGCGGCGCAGTTTTTCGTTTACGGTGCCTGGCGCCTTGCCGTAGCCGCCTTGCAGGTAGAGCTTCACTTCGTTGGTGATGGTTTTGTAGCGCTCGCCGGCCAGCACGTTGAAGAACGCCTGGGTGCCAACGATCTGCGAGGTCGGGGTTACCAGCGGCGGGAAACCGAGGTCTTCACGAACGCGCGGGATTTCGGCCAGCACTTCACTCATGCGGTTCAGCGCGCCCTGCTCTTTGAGCTGGTTGGCCAGGTTGGAGATCATGCCGCCCGGCACCTGGTTGACTTGCACGCGGGTGTCGACGGCGGTGAATTCGCTTTCGAACTGGTGGTACTTCTTGCGCACGGCGTAGAAGTACAGGCCGATCTCTTGCAGCAGTTCCAGGTTCAGGCCGGTGTCGAATTCGCTGCCTTTAAGGGCGGCGACCATCGACTCGGTGCCAGGGTGGCTGGTGCCCCAGGCGAAGCTGGAGATCGCGGTGTCGATGTGGTCGGCACCGTTTTCGATGGCCTTCATCTGGCACATCGCAGCCAGGCCAGCGGTGTCGTGCGAGTGAATGAACACTGGCAGCGACTGCTCGGCTTTCAGTGCCTTGACCAGTTCACCTGTGGCATATGGGGTCAGCAGGCCGGCCATGTCCTTGATTGCCACCGAATCGCAACCCATGGCTTCCATTTGCTTGGCCTGGTTCACGAATGCTTCGATGGTGTGCACCGGGCTGGTGGTGTAAGCGATGGTGCCTTGGGCGTGTTTGCCCGCCGCTTTCACCGCTTCGATGGCCACGCGCAGGTTACGCACGTCGTTCATGGCGTCGAAGATGCGGAACACGTCGATGCCGTTGACCGCCGCCTTGGCGACGAAGGCTTTGACCACGTCGTCGCTGTAATGGCGGTAGCCCAGCAGGTTCTGGCCACGCAGGAGCATTTGCAAACGGGTGTTAGGCAACGCCGCGCGCAATTGGCGCAGACGCTCCCACGGGTCTTCTTTGAGGAAGCGTACGCAGGCGTCGAACGTCGCGCCGCCCCAGCATTCCAGCGACCAGTAGCCGACTTTGTCGAGCTTGTCGCAGATCGGCAGCATGTCTTCGGTGCGCATGCGGGTGGCGAGCAGCGATTGGTGGGCGTCGCGCAGGATTGTGTCGGTAACGTGGATTTGTTTGCTCATTGTTCTATTCCTCACAGGCCTGCGTGGGCGGCGATGGCGGCGGCGATGGCCAGGGCCAGCTCTTCGGGTTTGCGCTTGATCGAGTAGTTGGTCAGTTCAGGGTGGCTTTCAACGAAGCTGGTATTGAACTGGCCGCTACGGAATTCCGGGTTACGCAGGATTTCCTGGTAGTACGCGGCGGTGGTCTTGACCCCTTGCAGACGCATGTCGTCGAGGGCACGCAAGCCACGGTCCATCGCCTCTTCCCAGGTCAGCGCCCACACCACCAGTTTCAGACACATGGAGTCGTAGAACGGCGGAATGGTGTAGCCGGTGTAGATCGCCGTATCGGTACGCACGCCAGGACCGCCGGGTGCGTAGTAACGGGTGATCTTGCCGAAGCTCGGCAGGAAGTTGTTTTTCGGGTCTTCGGCGTTGATCCGGAATTGCAGCGCGAAACCGCGGTGCTGGATGTCTTCCTGTTTCACCGAAAGCGGCAGGCCGGACGCGATGCGGATCTGCTCACGCACGATGTCGATGCCGGTGATTTCTTCGGTGATGGTGTGTTCCACCTGCACCCGGGTGTTCATCTCCATGAAGTACACCTCGCCCTCGGCGAGCAGGAACTCCACGGTGCCGGCGTTCTCGTAACCCACTGCCTTGGCTGCGCGCACCGACAGGTCGCCGATGTAGGCGCGCTGTTCCGGGGTCAGTTGCGGGCTCGGAGCGATTTCGATGAGCTTCTGGTTGCGGCGCTGGATCGAGCAGTCACGCTCGAACAGGTGCACCACATTGCCAAAGCTGTCGCCGAGGATCTGCGCTTCGATGTGTTTCGGGTTGACGATGCATTTTTCCAGGAACACTTCCGCCGAACCAAAGGCCTTGGTGGCTTCGGAAATGACCCGAGGGAATGCTTGTTCAAGTTCTTCTCGGCTGTCGCAGCGACGGATACCACGGCCACCACCACCAGAAGTCGCCTTGAGCATCACCGGATATCCGATGCGGTCGCCTTCGACCAAGGCTTCGGCGATGTCCGCGACGTTGCCCTCGGTACCCGGGGTGACGGGCACGCCAGCCTTGATCATGCTGCGACGGGCTTCAGTCTTGTCGCCCATGCGGCGAATCACTTCAGCCGATGGACCGATGAACTTGATGCCGCGTTCTGCGCAGATATCTGCCAGCTCAGCGTTTTCCGAGAGGAAACCGTAGCCGGGATGCAACGCATCACAACCGGTTTCTACCGCCAGATTCACCAGCTTGCGCGCATTCAGGTAACCGGCCAGTGGCTCGGCACCGATGCTGTGGGCTTCATCCGCACGCTTCACATGCAAGGCATGGCGGTCGGCGTCGGAATAGATCGCAACCGAGCGAATGCCCATCTCGGCGCAGGCTCGCACGATTCGTACGGCAATCTCACCACGGTTGGCGATCAGGATCTTTGTTATCACTTGGAGTTTCCCTTGAGCCGGTGGTACCCACGACCTGCTAGACCAGGTCGACGCGTGACCAAATGTTTCAATTCAGTCGCAGGCCCACACTAGCCCCCGCAAGGGATTAACAAAAATGATTAATTATTGGGTCAGGCATAAGTAAAGACTTATAGTTGATGCATCAGCCTGCGGCGGGAGCTTTCAGATAATGCGTAAGTCATTGATGCGTATGACATTGCGTCAATTGCAGATCTTCAATGAGGTCTGTGATTTACGGTCTTACAGCCGTGCGGCGGACGAAATGTCGCTCACACAACCTGCCGTGAGCCTGCAGATTCGTCAACTTGAGGAGCTGATTGGTCAGCCTTTGTTCGATTACGTCGGCAAAAAGCTCTACATGACCGAAGCGGCTGAAGCGCTTCAGCGGGCCAGCCGGGATATTTTCGGGCGCCTGGAAAACCTCGACATGCAGCTGTCGGACATGCAGGGATCACTGCAGGGGCAACTGAAACTGGCGGTGGAATCCAGCGCCAAGTATTTCGTGCCGCATCTGTTTGCCGCGTTCAAGCGTCAGCATCCGGAAGTGAACCTGCAACTGACCGTGGTCAACCGTGGGCAAGTGATCCGCCGTCTCTCCGACAACCGCGACGACCTGGTGATCATGTCCATGGTGCCGCAGGACATGGGGCTGGAGTTCCTGCCGTTCCTCAACAATCCGATCGTGGCCGTGGCGCCGCCGGATCATCCGCTGTGCCATATGGGACCGTTGCGCTTGCAGGACCTCGAACCCTACACGCTGCTACTGCGCGAACCCGGCTCGGGTACGCGACTGGCGTGCGAAGAGTATTTCAAAGAGAAGCGCGTGCATTTCAACCAGACCCAAGAGGTCGCATCGGCCGAAGCCCAGCGTGAATGTGTGCTGGCGGGTCTGGGCGTCGCGCTGTTGACGCGCCACGCCCTGAACCTGGAGTTGGCGACCGGCGGACTGATCGAGTTACCGGTCGAAGAACTGCCACTGTTTCGCAGCTGGTGCCTGGTGCAGGCCAAGGCCAAACGGCTGTCGCCGGTGGCCCACGCATTCCTTGCGTTTATCCGCAGCGAACGGGTGCAGATCAGCGCCCTGGTTGAGCGTTTCGACGGGAAGTTGCGGGAGCTGCCTGCCAGTAGTTGAGTTCCAGCTCGGGAAAATCACCGATCTCGGCCAGCAACTGGCGGCGTTCGCAGCGATCTTCGATAGCGCGGCGGAATTCCATGCGGCGCTGGTCTTCTTGCTGACGACGGGTTTTGACGGCGCTGTTGCGTTCTTCGTAGGGCTGGGCCATTTCGAGTCTCCCAAGGCGATTACGGGAGTTACAGGATGGGCGCGAGGGATGACGGTTTGGCGGCTTGTGCGTTACAGGCAGATGAAAGTTGTCATGTTTGAGGACGCCTTCGCGGGCAAGCCTCGCTCCTACAGACAGCGCATACCCGTAGGAGCGAGGCTTGCCCGCGAAGACGCCCTCAAGACGAATCAGTCGTCGAGGGCTTTCACCGACTTGGGCGACAACCGCAAGCTGCGCAGGCTGCGCTTGACGCTCTTGAGGTGGTTGACCAGGCTCGGCCCGCGCGCCATGGCTACGCCCATCGCCAACACGTCGATCACCACCAAATGAGCGATGCGCGAGGTCAGCGGTGTATAGATTTCGGTGTCTTCGTGCACGTCGATGGCCAGGTTGACGGTCGACAGCTCGGCCAACGGTGTCTGGCTCGGACACAAGGTGATCAGCGAGGCACCGCTTTCACGCACCAGATTCGCGGTAATCAACAGATCCTTGGAACGCCCGGACTGGGAAATGCAGATCGCCACGTCAGTCGGCTTCAAGGTGACCGCCGACATCGCCTGCATGTGCGGGTCGGAATACGCGGCTGCCGTCAGCAGCAAACGGAAGAATTTGTGCTGGGCATCCGCCGCCACCGCACCTGACGCGCCAAAGCCATAAAACTCGACACGCTGGGCCTGGGACATCAGCGATACCGCGCGCTGCAACTCCACCGGGTCGAGCTTCTCGCGAACCTCCATCAGGGTGTGCAGTGTGGTGTCGAAAATTTTCAGGCTGTAATCGGCGACCGAATCGTCTTCATGGATCGCGAACTGGCCGAAGCTCGCACCGGCCGCCAGGCTTTGCGCCAGCTTCAGTTTCAGATCCTGAAACCCGGAACAACCGATGGCGCGGCAGAACCGCACGATGGTCGGCTCGCTGATGCCCACGCTGTGGGCCAGGTCGGCCATGGAGCTGTGCATCACCGCCGCCGGGTCAAGCAGCACGTGGTCGGCGACCTTGAGCTCCGACTTGCGTAACAGGTGGCGTGACTGGGCGATGTGTTGCAGCAGATTCAAGGGGCTGGACTCTTTGTTATTGGCAGGCGCCGGGGATGTAGCAAGCTTGTAGTTATACTACATGAATTGGCTTTTTGCCTGCTCAATGCGCAACCGAATCCCTCGTTTTCAGGCGTGCGCGCTTCATGTAGCACTCATTATCAGAGCCGCAGCGCAACCGAAGCACACCCTTAGGCTAACAACCCTCCCTGATCGACTCACTCAAAGCAGCAGGGTCTTAGTTGCTACAAGTGCAAAAAACAAAACACTCAAACTTACAAATGCAAATAACAACCCTCTTCCAAAAACAACTTCACCTAGTTACCTTGATCGTGCAGGAAGCAATCAAACTTAATTAAAGGAGTTACACACTATGAGCATTAAAACCAAAGACTGGACCGCACAAATTGACCGTATGCCTGGCGCAGCTTCTTTCCGCGCTTTCGGCACCGTAACCGTTGCACACACAGGCATTACCCCCAAGCTGGTAATGACCGATCTTCAGGATAAATCCTTTGATCTGCGACTGGAGTTGATTCTTGAAAACTCCAACGAAATTTCGCTGCAAGTTGAAACAGACAAAGTTGTCGAATATAAAGAACTGGGCAACTCCAATGTTTCCGGCGTGAGCATTTTCTATAAAGGTGAAAAAATTCACCACATCGATAAAGTTCTGATTACAAACTAAGTCTATAAACACCTTCCCGTCATTTTAGTGGCGGGAAGGTGTGATTGTGCGACACACCTTCAGTAGGCGGATTGCGCTCGCAGAAGGTCCGCCAGCCCACTCGCCTCTATCGGGCGACTGATCAAATACCCCTGCACTTCATCACAGCGCTCAGCCTGCAAAAACTCAAGCTGCTCCGACCGCTCCACGCCTTCAGCCACCACCTTCAACGACAACCCGTGGGCCATCGCAATGATCGCCCGGGTGATCGCCGCATCCACGCTCCCCTCCCCCAGGCCGCGAATGAATGCCTGATCGATCTTCACGTAATCCACCGGGATGCGCTTGAGGTAGCTCAGGGACGAATAGCCGGTGCCGAAATCGTCGATGGCCAGCTTCACCCCAAGATCACGTAGCTGCTGGAACGTCGCGATGATGTGCTCAACGCTGTCCAGCAACTGGCTTTCGGTAAGCTCCAGTTCGAGGTAGTGCGGTGCCAGGCCGGTTTCTTCCAATACCTGACGCACCAGACTGACCAGCTTGCCCTGGCGCAACTGATGCACCGACAAATTGACCGACACCCGGATCGGCTCCAGCCCCTGACGCTGCCATTCGCAGGCTTGCCAGCACGCCTGACGCAACACGAATTCGCCGATCGGGCCGATAAGCCCGGTTTCCTCAGCCAGGCCGATGAAGTCCGACGGCGGCACGCGGCCCATGGTCGGGTGATCCCAGCGCACCAATGCCTCGGCGGCATTCAACCGGCCGGTGGCGAGGCAAAGCTTGGGTTGGTAAAACACTTTCAGTTGATTTTCTTCGATGGCTTTACGCAGCTGGTTTTCCAGCTGCAAGCGCTCAAGCGTGCTGGCTTGCAGACTGTCGGTGTAGAACTGGAAATTGTTGCCGCCCAAGTGTTTGGCATGTTGCATGGCCATGTTCGACTGACTCACCAGCGCGGAGATTTCCCGTGCGTTGTCCGGCAACATGCTGATGCCCATGGACGCGCTGACCACCAGCTCATGCCCCTCGACGGTCACCGGCAAACGCAGCTTGGCCGACAGGCGAGTCGCCACCCGCGCCAGGCTCGAAAGGTTGCCGTAAGCGTCGAACAGCACGGCGAACTCATCGCCGGACAATCGGGCGATGGTGTCTGCTTCCGGCAGTGCGTTGACCAGCCGCCGGGCCATTTTCTGCAACAGCTGATCGGCGATTTCATGGCCAAGGCTGTCGTTGAGCAACTTGAAGCGATCAAGATTGATGTGCAACAACGCCAGACTGCGCCCGCCCTGGCGCACGCGCTGATGGGCTTCACGCAACCTTTCGCGGAACAACGAACGGTTGGCCAGGCCAGTCAGTTCATCGTAGTGAGTCAGGTAGCGCATGCGCTCTTCGGATTCGCGCCGCGCCGAGAGATCGGCGAAGAAGCCGACGATATGGCTGACATTTCCCCGCGTATCGCGCACGGCGTTCAATTGCAGCCATTGCGGATACAGCTCGCCGTTCTTGCGCGTTTCCACCAGCTCGCCCTGCCAACTGCCGTGTTGCTCCAGCGCCTGATGAATCGCCCCGTAGTGGCGACGGGCATCGCGACTGCACGGCAGCTCCACGACATTGCGCCCGAGCATGTCGTCGATGTCGTAGCCCGTTAAGCGGCTGAACGCCTGGTTTACAGCGATAAGTGCGTAATTCGGATCGAAAATCATGATGCCTTCGCTGGCGGCCTCGAACACCGTCGCCGCCAGTTGCTGCTGGGCTTCCAGCATCTTGCTGGCACTGATGTCGCGGCGGGTGCCGACCATGCGGATCACCCGACCGCCGTCACTGCGCTCCACCGCTCGACCGCGGTCCTCGATCCAGACCCAATGGCCATCGCCATGGCGCACGCGGTATTCGATCTGATAGTCCTCGCTGCGGCCCTTCAGGTGCTCGACCAGTGCGCGCCTCAGCGATGGCAAGTCCTCGGGATGCAGGCGCGGCTTGAGGTGACGCAGCATGGCCGTCACGAATTCCGGCTCCAGGCCGAACAACTCTTGAATATGGGTGTGATGGACTTCGTCGGTTTGCAGGTTCCAGTCCCACAGCCCCAGTTCACTGGCCTTCAACGCCAGCGCCAGGCGCGCCTCGCTTTTGCTCAGGGCCTGGTTGGCAGCATCCAGCTCCAGGCTGCGCTGGGCGACGCGGCTTTCCAGTCCAATCTGAATTTCTCGCAACTCGTCTTCGGCACGACGGCGCTGATCGATTTCTTTGGCAAGATCATGGTTCAGCTGGTCGCTGCGGCTCTGGGCCTGCTGCAAGTGCTCGATCAATGCCTGATTCTGGAAGCGGCGCAACAACCCGCGATCAATCAGCCGATTGACCTGCCAGGCGACCACGCTCAACGCTCCCAGCAAAATCAGGCCGAACCAGCCCCAGCCCTGCTCCTGCTCGTCACCGCCCCAGAACAGGTAGGCGATGGCCGGTAACAGGCACGGCAAGGTGAAGGACAGGAAGGCTGGCAGGCTGACGGCATAAGCGACGCTGGCCGAGAGGGCTGCCGCGCCGATCAGGCCGAACACCCAGGCTTGCTGGATGAAATTGTCGGCGGGCACCAGGGCAATGCCGGCGCCGGCCAGGGTCAGGCCGGTCATGGCCGAACCGAGCAAAAACATGCGACGCCAGACCGGATGGGCCTGGCGGTTGGGAATGGCCGAATCGAAAGCGGCGACCTGAATCACCCGCAACGCTACCAGCGACAACAGCCACACCAGCCAGACGCTGACCAGGAAGTAGCGCTGCGGACTCCAGAGCAATCCCGCACACACCAGGCCATTGATCAGCATGAACAGCGTCGGCAGCAGCGAGCCTTGATAAAGCAGGCGCGTGCGCTCGACCGCCATTTCCATGGCGTACTGTTTGCGGATAACCCGGGGCTCCACAGTGGGGCCCGACAGGTCGGAGCTGAGGGTCATAGGCAATGTTCTTGTTCTTATAATGATGAGCATGAGCCCGAAACGTGGACGGAGCATACACAAGCCAATGCCCTTACCAAACTGCTCCAGATCATAATTTCTGCAAAAGCCCGGAACCCTTTTACCCCCTGAAAACGCTGGAAGCGAGCCCCGCCAACGCCTGCAGCCAGTGACCGACCGGTCGTCCTTCGCGTATCTTTCATCGGCTAAAGCAAAGCGGGGTTTGCCCGGTGTGGCGCCGCCCCCTAGAATGCCCCGATGCGCGATGATCTCTCCCTTCTGCTGAACTCCCTCAACGATGCCCAACGCCAGGCCGTAGCTGCCTCCGTGGGTCGTCAGTTGGTCCTGGCCGGTGCTGGTTCCGGTAAAACCCGAGTGCTGGTGCACCGTATCGCCTGGTTGATCCAGGTCGAAAACGCCTCGCCCCACTCAATCCTGTCGGTGACCTTCACCAACAAGGCCGCTGCCGAGATGCGTCATCGCATCGAGCAGTTGATGGGTATAAACCCGGCCGGCATGTGGGTCGGCACTTTCCACGGCCTGGCGCACCGCTTGCTGCGGGCGCACTGGCAGGAAGCCGGCCTGAGCCAGACCTTCCAGATTCTCGACAGCGACGACCAGCAACGTCTGGTCAAACGCGTTATTCGCGAACTGGGTCTGGACGAGCAACGCTGGCCGGCCCGTCAGGCCCAATGGTTCATCAACGGGCAGAAAGACGAAGGTCTGCGTCCGCAACACATTCAAGCCAGCGGCGACCTGTTCCTGGCCACCATGCGCAGCATTTATGAGGCCTACGAGGCCGCGTGCCTGCGCGCTGGCGTGATCGATTTCTCCGAATTACTGCTGCGAGCCCTCGACTTGTGGCGCGATCACCCGGGTTTGCTGGCGCACTATCAGAAGCGCTTCCGGCACATCCTGGTGGACGAGTTCCAGGACACCAACGCCGTGCAGTACGCCTGGCTGCGACTGCTGGCCAAGGGCGGCGACAGCCTGATGGTGGTGGGCGACGACGACCAGTCGATCTACGGCTGGCGCGGCGCGAAAATCGAGAACATCTATCAGTACTCCGACGATTTCCCGGACGCAGAAACCATTCGTCTGGAGCAGAACTACCGCTCCACCGCCGGTATCCTCAAGGCGGCCAACGCCCTGATCGCCAACAACACCGGGCGCATGGGCAAAGAGCTGTGGACCGACGGCGGCGAAGGCGAAGCGATCAATCTGTACGCGGCGTTCAACGAACACGATGAAGCACGCTACGTGGTGGAAACCATCGAAAGCGCGCTGAAAACCGGCTTGGCTCGCAGCGATATTGCGATTTTGTACCGCTCCAACGCCCAATCCCGCGTTTTGGAAGAAGCCTTGCTGCGCGAGCGCATCCCGTACCGCATCTATGGCGGTCAGCGCTTCTTCGAGCGGGCTGAAATCAAGAACGCCATGGCTTACCTGCGTTTGCTGGAAGGTCGTGGCAACGATGCAGCGCTGGAGCGGGTGATCAACGTTCCGGCGCGCGGCATCGGCGAGAAAACCGTTGAAGCGATTCGCGACCATGCGCGCCACAGTGATGTGTCGATGTGGGAAGCCATGCGCCTGCTGGTTGCCAATAAAGGCCTGACCGGTCGCGCAGCAGGTGCGCTTGGCGCGTTTATCGAGCTGATCGAGAACCTCGCCGCCAAGTGCATGGAAATGCCGCTGCACCTGATGACCCAGACCGTCATCGAGCAGTCCGGACTGATTGCCTATCACGAAGCGGAAAAAGGCGAAAAAGGCCAGGCCCGGGTAGAAAACCTTGAGGAACTGGTCAGCGCCGCACGCAACTTCGAGAACGCAGAAGAAGACGAGGACCTGACCCCACTGGCGGCGTTCCTCGGTCATGCGTCACTGGAGGCGGGTGACACTCAGGCCGATGAGCACGAAGACAGCATTCAGCTGATGACGTTGCACAGCGCCAAAGGCCTGGAATTCCCTTACGTGTTCCTGGTGGGCATGGAAGAAGGCCTGTTCCCGCACAAGATGAGCCTGGAAGAGCCGGGGCGCCTTGAGGAAGAGCGCCGTTTGGCCTACGTCGGCATTACCCGGGCGATGCAGAACCTGGTGATGACCTATGCTGAAACCCGACGTCTGTATGGCAGCGAAACCTACAACAAGGTCTCGCGTTTCGTACGTGAAGTGCCGAAAGGCCTGATTCAGGAAGTGCGCCTGTCCAACAGTGTCAGTCGCCCGTTTGGCGGCGGCCAGCAGCAGAGTTCCAGCAGCCTGTTTGGCGGCAGCGAGATTCCCGACACCGGGTTCAGCCTCGGTCAGACCGTACGGCATTCGGTGTTTGGCGATGGCGTGATCCTGAACTTCGAAGGTGCCGGCGCGCAGGCCCGGGTGCAGGTGAACTTCAGCGAAGGCAGCAAGTGGCTGATGTTGGGCTACGCCAAACTGGAAGCGATCTAAGGGTTGTCGGCTTTTCTGTAGGAGCGAGCCTGCTCGCGATTGAGGGCGCCGCGGTTTATCCGGAAAACCGTGGTGCGGCTATCGCGAGCAGGCTCGCTCCCACAGGGGTTTGTGGTTAATCCACCTCGGCAGGTTGATCTTATAAAGGCGCGAACCATGGGCTCAGGTTTCTTTTCTTCCTGGACATTCTGGGCCCTGATGTCGGCAGCCTTTGCCGCCATGACCGCGATCTTTGCCAAAATCGGCATCGAAAACGTCAACTCCGACTTCGCCACGTTGCTGCGCACCGTGGTGGTGTTGGTCAGCCTGGCCTTGATTTTGTACGCCACGGGCCAATATCAGTCATTAGGATCGATCTCGGCCAGGAGCTACCTGTTCCTGCTGCTGTCGGGACTGGCCACCGGCGCCTCGTGGATCTGCTACTTCCGCGCATTGAAACTGGGGCCGGCCTCGCTGGTCGCTCCGGTGGACAAACTCAGTGTGGTGCTGGTGGCGGTGCTCGGCGTGATCTTGCTGGGTGAAAAACTCGACCTGCGCCAATGGGGCGGAATCGGCCTGATCACGGCCGGTGTGGTCACGCTTGCGCTACGACGCTAGGCCCCTTCCTACAGAACCTATCCACTCGTCCTACGGACCAAAGTTAACAGGCCTTATTGCCCTGACTGAAGCTGAACACGACCTGTCAGGCAAAAGCCCGAAACACTCTGCCGCTAGCCAGTAACACTTCAGCTGTGCAACATGGCGCGCGTGCCATCCACAAATGGGAATTCCCTTTATGAAACGTTTTCTTAGCATCGCCATGGCGTTGTGCATCGGCCTGACGATGAGCCTCGACGCCAACGCCAAGCGCTTTGGTGGCGGCAAGAGCTCCGGCGCTGCGCCGACTCACCAGACCAGCCAAATGGCTCCTTCTTCTGCTGCAGGTGGCGCTGCTGCCACTGCGGGCGCGGCCGGTGCCGCTGGCGCTGCCACCAAGGCCGGCGGTGCTTCGCGCTGGCTCGGCCCTCTGGCCGGTATCGCTGCCGGTGGCCTGCTGGCTTCCATGTTCATGGGCGGCGGCTTCGAGGGCATGCAGTTCTTCGACATCCTGATCATGGCCGTCATTGCCTTCCTGGTCTTCCGTTTCATCGCCGCTCGTCGTCGCAAGCAACAGGAGCACCTGGCTCCGGCTGGCGCCCCGATGCAGCGTGAAGTGTTCGAGCAGAAGCCAAGCGCCATGGGTTCGATCTTCGGTGGTTCGGCCGCTCCGGCTGCCGCCCGTCCGGTCATCAACGCGCCAGCCTGGTTCAATGAAAAGAACTTCATTGAAGCGGCCCGCAACCACTTCCAGTCCCTGCAGCAACACTGGGACGCCAACGAAATGGACAAGATCGCCGAGTTCGTGACCCCGCAGCTGCTTGAGTTCCTCAAGCGCGAACGTGCCGATCTGGGTGAGGGCTTCCAGTCCACCTACATTGATAACCTCAATGTTCAACTGGATGGCGTCGATGATCGCGCCGACAAGACCATCGCCACCCTGACCTTCAGCGGCGTGTCGAAAACCTCGCGTTTCGACCAGGGCGAAGTGTTCAGCGAAAGCTGGAACATGGAACGTCCACAGGGTGAAAACCAGCCTTGGCTGGTTGCCGGTATCCGCCAGAACGGCTGAACCGACCTGCGTTAAATGTGTCGCAACAAAAACCCCGGCCTCGGCCGGGGTTTTCTATTTCACGGTTGCATCTATAGCGAGCTACTGTATAAACCGCCCCAACTAAACCGCGCCATACAAGCAAGAGGATCCCGGACGTGGAAGAAATCATCGAACAACTGCGTGAAGCCAACGAACCGGTACCGGTCCCCTTGGAGCTGCCCGACGAAGATCTGCTGGTCGAAATCGAAGAACAACTGTTCATCGACATTCCATTTGTTTTCAGAGAATTTTTGCTGACCGTCAGCGACGTGGTCTACGGCAGCCTGGAGCCGGTGACCGTCACCGACCCGCAATCCCACACCTACCTGCCGGACGTTGCCGCCAACGCCTGGGACGCCGGTGTCGATCGCAGCCTGATCCCGATCTGCCAGGACGGTGACGACTACTACTGCGTCGAAGAAGACGGCACTGTAGTGCTGTGGCAAGCCGAAGAAGAGCTGATCGCCGAAGAAACCTGGGAATCGGTGTGGCACTGGGCACGAGACGTCTGGCTGGAAAGCTGAGCCGTCTGACGCGCCGCGTGGTCAATGCCCCGAAGATTCCTTGTGATTGTCCAGGGTTTCCAGCAAGGCCACCTGCATCCGCGTGTGCACGCGGATGAACCAGCGCCAGAGCAGCGCCGCCACGGCGGCCGCGACCACGACAATCAACACCAGCAACTTGTTGGTCGGCAGAATACTGGCCGACAAGGCTGCCAACAGCAGGAAGATCACCAACAGCGAAAGGATCGGGATCACCTCGGCGATCACCCGACGCACTCGCTGCGTGTGACGGCCGGCCATCTCCGGTTTCACGCCCATCTCCGCCAACAACATCGACAGCGCCTTGAGCTTGCGATAGGCGGCGATGAGGAACGGCAGCGACAACAGCAATGCCCCTCCCCAGATCAACGCCTTCTGCCAGCTTGGGTCGCTGATCCAGTCCTGCAAATAGGGCGACATCCGCTCGGCAAAAAAAGCGCCCGAGAAGAAAATCGCAATCACCAGCGCCAGATTGACCCCCACCTGCAACAGAATCCTCCGGATCATCGACGCCAGTAGCGCGCCCTCGCCCTGAGGCTGGATGCTGCGCAGCCATTCGCCATACATCCCCAATACGCGGCCCAACCGCTGCGGCATCACGCCAGCCAGTTTGATCGACAGCGGATCAGCCGCGCGGATCAGATACGGCGTCAGCAGCGTAGTGATCACCGACACCGCCACGGCGACCGGGTAGAGGAAGTTGCTGGTGACCTGCAGGGTCATCCCCAGTGCCGCGATGATGAAAGAAAATTCGCCAATCTGCGAAAGCCCCATCCCCACGCGCAGTGAGGTGCGTCCGTCATTGCCGGCGATAAAGGCACCGAGGCCACAGGACAACATCTTGCCGAGCACCACAGCGACGGTGATGACTGCGATTGGCCAGGCGTATTGCAGCAGGATCATCGGGTCGAGCATCAGCCCGATGGCGACGAAAAAGATTGCACTGAACAGGTCGCGAACCGGCTCGATCAGGCGCTCGATCTTCAGCAACTGTCGCGACTCGGCCATGATCGCGCCAATCAGGAACGCGCCGAGCACCATGCTGTATTCCAGCTTGACCACCAACAGGCAGAAGCCGAAACACAGGCCCAGCACGGTGATCAGCAGCATCTCGTTGCTTTCGAATTTGGCCACGTAGGCCAGCAGGCGCGGCACCAGCAGAATCCCGATTACCAGCGCGACGATCATGAACAGCGAGAGCTTGCCGACCGTGGAAAACACTTCGCCGGAACTGACCGTGCCACTGACCGCGATGCTCGACAGCAAGGCAATGATGCCGATGCCGAGAATGTCCTCGACGATCAGTACGCCGAAAATCAGCTGCGCGAAACGCTCGTTTTTCATCTTCAGGTCATTGAGTGCCTTGACGATGATGGTGGTCGAAGAGATGGCCAGGATCGCGCCGAGGAACAGCGAGTCCATGGTGTTCCAGTCGAACCAGCGGCCGATTTCGTAGCCGATCCAGATCATCAGCACGATTTCCAGGAACGCCGCGATAAACGCCGTGGCGCCGACCTTGAACAGTTTGCGCAGGCTGAACTCCAGGCCGAGGCAGAACATCAGGAAAATCACCCCGAGTTCGGCGAGGGTCTTGATGGTTTCTTCGTCGTGGATCAGGCCGAAGGGTGGCGTGTGCGGGCCGATGATGAACCCGGCGACGATGTAGCCGAGGACGACCGGTTGTTTGAGGCGGTGAAACAGTACGGTCACCACGCCTGCGACCAGCATGATCACTGCCAGATCCTGAATAAAACTGATGGCATGCATGGCGTGGGGCTCCTTAAGGTCGACTTTCGGAGGTTAACACCGCGACTTCCGTCAGAAAGGCGGTGCAATATATGGAAACAGATCGATCCGGCGTGACGGCGATCACCCGCCCGGCGTCCCGATAACTGTGGTTTGAAAAAACCGAACAGGCACCCGCAGAGGTGCACTCCTCCGAAACCTGCCTTGAACCGTGAGAACGTTATGGAACCCGGAAACGCCCAGCTGTCGATGACGGTACTGATGACTCCCGACATGGCCAACTTCTCTGGCAATGTCCACGGCGGCACCTTGCTCAAGTACCTGGACGAAGTGGCCTACGCCTGCGCCAGCCGCTATGCCGGCCGCTACGTGGTGACCCTGTCGGTGGATCAAGTGATTTTTCGCGAGCCGATCCATGTCGGCGAACTGGTGACCTTCCTGGCGTCGGTCAACTACACCGGCAACACCTCCATGGAGGTCGGCATCAAGGTGGTGACCGAAAACATCCGCGAGCGCTCGGTGCGCCACACCAACAGCTGCTTCTTCACCATGGTCGCGGTGGATGACGACCGCAAACCCGCCGCCGTACCGCCGCTGCAACCGCAGAACAGCGAAGACAAACGCCGCTACATGCAGGCCCAGCAGCGTCGGCAGATTCGTCAGGAGCTGGAAAAGCGGTATCAGGAGATCAAGGGCGACGCCTGATACGTTTGACCGTTAAATCGCATTCGCGGGCAAGCCTCGCTCCTACAAGTCAAAGTCATTCACACGTTTTGTGTACGGCTTGAACTTGTAGGAGCGAGCGGTGCGGCGATCCGACTTGCCCGCTAAGCTTTTAAAGGCTGATCGCGGTGGCCTCAAACCGCACTCGCGGATGCGCAATACGGTCCTGCGCCCGCACCAGCTCCAACTCGTAACTGGCGCACGCCTGGGTCTCCAGCAGCACTTCATGCACCGCCGACGCAGCAAATTCGAACGCCGCCACCAGGCTGTCTCCCAGCAGTACACGCGCCAGAAACAGGCCGGATGTCAGGTCGCCAACGCCCACCGGCTGACGCGGAAACGCCAGCATTGGACGTCGCAGGTGCCAGCTGCCTTCGTTCGTCACCAGCAACATCTCGAACACATCCTCCGGTTTACCGGGATAGGCCAGATGCTTGACCAGCACCGCCTGCGGACCGCGTGCCAGCAACGCTTTCGCCATGGCCAGGCAATCGAACAGCGACTGCGGCTTGCGGCCCGAGAAGCTGTCCAGTTCCAGTTGGTTCGGGCACATGAAGTCCGCCATGGCTGCCGCTTCTTCCAGCAGAAAATCGCTGACTTCGGCCGGCACGCTGCAACCCTTCTCTGGATGGCCCATCACCGGGTCGCACAGATACAGTGCCTTGGGATTCATCGACTTGATCCGCGCCACGCCCGTCAGGATAGCCCGGCCCTGGGCTGCACTGCCGAGGTAACCGGACAACACCGCATCGCAATTGCCCAACTCGCCAATCGCTGCAATGCCTTCGACCAATTCGGGAATCTGCTGCGGTGCCAGCACGTCGCCCGCCCACTGCCCGTATTGGGTGTGATTGGAGAACTGCACGGTATTGAGCGGCCAGACATTCACCCCGACCCGCTGCATCGGGAAAACCGCGGCGCTGTTGCCAGCGTGGCCGAACACCACGTGGGACTGAATGGCGAGCAGATGGGGCGTACGTTTCATGCGGTGAGTTTTCCGTAAACCGATTGAAATTCAAGCCGCGCAGTATGCGACTAAACGCAGCCTGTACGACAGACCGGCGACGCAGTTAAGCTGACACTATCTAGTTGGAGCACCCTGTTGATGCTGACCCTCGGAAATATCTTCGTGCTGATGCTGCTCGCCACAGGCGGCGCGTGGCTGTGGCACAACCATGGCTTGCGTGAGCGCGCGCTGGAGCGGGTCAAGCTGCACTGCGTCAAGCTCGGGATCGAGTTGCTGGACGGCAACGTGGCGCTGAAAAAAATCGCCTTCATCAAGGATGCCAACGGGCGGCGACGCTTGGCCCGCGTGTATAACTTCGAGTTCACGGTGACTGGCGAAACCCGCCACAACGGCACCATCACCCAGTTCGGCGCCCACAGCGCGCAGATCGAACTGGCGCCCTACCCGATGCCGTTCGACGACACGCCTCCGGTGGTCGACGTGGCGAAGCCTCGCGCTGAAGTGATTGAGCTTAGTCAGTGGCGGCAAGAACACACAAAATGGCGTCCTTAATTCAGCCGACAGTCGGCCAGCGCGCTCTGCAATGAATCAATCTCCTGCGGCTCGCTGAAGATCAGCTCGATCCGCGAATCCCGGCGCCACTCGCTGGGCTGCCACGCCAATGGCGAGTTATCCAGGGCATTCGCTGAAACCCAGCCGTCGCTGCTGTGGATAACCAGCTTCGCCCGCCGCCAGGCAAGGCTTTCAAGCCATCGGCCTACGCGCGCGGAATCGAATGTCTGGCTCGGATGCCAGCGCCAGCCAATGCTCCAGCCACCCTCCTGCTCCTGACTCAAGCAAATCGGCACCTCGGGATCGGTCCAGACGGTCGGCATCTGCGCCATTCCTTTGGGTTGGATGAAGTTATCCACACCCGCCACAGCCTTCGCCTCCAGGCCGGGCAACTCGCTCAATGGCAACCGCGCCTGTTGCGTCCAGTACACGCGCCGCGCCGGCAACTGCGCAACCATTCGTTGACGATCGCCTGTGTCGAGGTTTTCCGACTTGTTCAGCAGCAACAGCCCGGCGCTGCCCAACGCCTCCTGCTGCGTCACAGGCAGCTGTTTGCCGGCGGCGAGCGCTTGGGCATCCAGCACCAGCACGCTGGGCTGGACGGCCAGCACACCCAACCACGGCGCCTCATGCAGTTGCCTGAGCAACTGCGCCGGATGGCCCAGCCCGGATGGCTCGATAAACAACCGATCCGGCCGCGCCTTGCGCAGCAAACGTCCGAGGCCAATCTGAAACGGCGCACCATTGACGCAACACAAACAGCCCCCGGCCACTTCGCCCAGTGCGATACCATCGGCGTCCCGGGTCAGCAACGCGGCGTCTAGGCCGATCTGGCCGAACTCGTTGATCAGCACCGCCCAGCGCTCGTTCGCCGGCCGCTGCGCCAACAGATGCTTGATCAAACTGGTCTTGCCTGCACCCAAGGGGCCGGCAATGACGTGCGTGGGAATGTTCTGCAACATGGTCGGTGTTTTCTGAGGAGGTAAAGGATGCGGTTGATTGGCTGGACGTTGCTTCTGGCGCTGGTTTGCGGCGAGGCGCTGGCCCAGGCTTGCGTAGTACATAGCACGGCTGAGCGCCTCGACGTGAAAGTCTGCCAGCAGAACCGCAACATCCCGGAAAAGCTCTTCGCCGACGGGTTCTGCCAGCCCAACCTTGCTGGCCAGAAAGTCGACGTGCAATACGTCGACCAATGCCCCGGCGGTGCATTCGGTGTGTGCAGCAACGCCCAAGTCGCCAATATGCCTTACCGACAGGATATTCACTATTACGGCGTGGCCACCGACGCGGCGTATCTGAAGCCGTTTTGCGAAGGCCAGAGCCAGGGCAACTGGCTCAAGCCTTGATCCGCTAACCCAACCAGTCGAGGGTCAGGATCAAACGGCGCTCGCCCGGCGCGGGTTGCGGCGAGCGGTGGATCAGGCCAAAGCCTTCGTTGCCGTGCCATTTCTCGCCCTTGAGTAAAGCCACGCAACCACTGCCGATGTGCTGGATCAGCGAATCATCCGTGGGTTCGGCTTCGGGTTTGCTCAATTGGCGGCGATCCATTGCCCCTTCCTTCAGCCATTCGCTGCCGATTCCGGCGTACGTGGTGATCAAGCGCACGGGCACATGATCGACGTGAAAACGCGGGCACATGGCTTTGTCCAGAACCCGTAGACGCACGCCGATACGCTTGGCGCCCAACAGACAGGCGAATGCGCTGACCAACCAGGAAACGTCGGCGATGAAGCCTTCGTAGCCTTCAAGATCGTTGAAGCCCGAGGCCAGTCCCTGCAGATTGGGCTCGGTGTCGTCAGCGGGCATTTCCAAAACCAGCGACTCGGCCAATGGCTCGTTCAGGGACAGCAACAAACGGCCGAAATCGGCGATGTGCACCGGGAGTCGGCGCTGCCAAATGGCGAGGTTCACGCCGTCGTCCAGAATTCGCGCGAGGGCTTGCGGCGTCTCACCCTGAACCTGGCAAATGACCGGTCGTAACTTCAAGGTCGGCGCCGGCATCACGCGGCTTCCTCTTCATGCCAGGGGCCGAACGGATCGGGTAGCAACCGCCAGCCCTCGACGCCGGACGCCATTTCTTCATCACTCAGCAGGCAGTCGTCGAGTTCCGCTGTGAGTAAGTTGAAGTCGATGTTCTGGCCAATGAACACCAGTTCCTGCCGGCAATCGCCAGTGGCGGCGGTCCAGTTTTCCATGATCCCGGCGGTGCTTTCTTCGTCCTGCGGCCATTGGGTTTTCGGCACGAAACGCCACCAGCGTCCGGCAAAACCATGGCGCATCAAACCGCCCGCCTGAGACCAACTGCCCGCGTCCATGGGTTTGCTCGCCA
Organism: Pseudomonas sp. BF-RE-22; assembly: GCF_019956155.1. Lineage (NCBI taxonomy): Bacteria > Pseudomonadati > Pseudomonadota > Gammaproteobacteria > Pseudomonadales > Pseudomonadaceae > Pseudomonas > Pseudomonas sp. BF-RE-22. The sequence continues at coordinate 348,537 of NZ_JAHBDD010000011.1, forward strand.
GCCAGAAAAAACCTTTCGAGCGCAGCAATTTGCCATTCACCCACGGACGGTCGATGAAGCTGAAAAAGCGCTGTGGATGAAAGGGCCTGCGTGCTCGATATGCCGTGGAAGCGATGCCGTATTCCTCGGTTTCCGGCACGTGCTCGCCGCGAAGCTCCTGCAACCAGCCTGGCGCCTGTGCCGCTTTTTCAAAGTCGAAACGACCGGTGTTGAGGATCTTTTTCAGCGGGATTTCGCCCATGACCATCGGGATGATTTCGGCTTGCGAGTTCAAACGCTCGAGGATCGCGATCAGCTCCTGACGCTCGCGGCTGCTGATCAAATCGATCTTGCTGATCAGGATCACGTCGGCGAATTCGATCTGCTCGATCAATAGGTCGGTGATCGAGCGCTCGTCCTCTTCGCCCAGGGTTTCGCCACGCGAGGCGAGGCTTTCGGCGGCCTGATAATCGAGCAGAAAGTTCATGCCATCGACCACAGTGACCATGGTGTCGAGACGTGCGATGTCGGCCAGGCTTTGCCCTTCTTCGTCGCGGAACGTGAAGGTTTCCGCCACGGGAAGGGGTTCCGAAATGCCGGTGGATTCGATCAGCAAGTAATCGAAGCGGCCGTCCCTGGCGAGTTGGCTGACTTCTTCGAGCAGGTCTTCGCGCAAGGTGCAGCAGATGCAGCCGTTGCTCATTTCCACGAGTTTTTCTTCGGCGCGGTTCAGGGTGACATCACGCTGAACTTCGCTGCCATCGATGTTGATTTCGCTCATGTCGTTGACGATCACGGCGACTCGCAGGTTGTCGCGGTTACGCAGCACGTAGTTGAGCAGCGTGCTTTTGCCGGCGCCGAGAAAGCCCGACAAAACGGTCACGGGGAGACGATTGGGCATCAGGTAATCCTCACAGAAGATGCCCGGTCGCAGTGTCGGGCTTAATTCAATGTTATAGTATAACAATGCAATTAGACCACTCCCCTCTTGCCGGCAGTGACAAAGGGCAGGATGCTGAAGCCCGTTCGCCCCGAGAGAAACCCCATGCGCACTGCCTTGAAATTAACGCTGATAAGCGTTTCGCTGCTGCTCGCCGTAGACGCCTGGGCGCAAATCCCGAGCCTGGCCAGCTGCACCCGCAGCGCTAACCTGCTGGCCTGCGTGGATGCCAACGGCAACGCTTACAGCGTCAACACCGTCGGCAGCACGATCTACTTGCGAGGCTTCGAACGGGCGGGCAAGCGCTATTGGGCGCAAACCAACAGTCGCTACGGGCAACTGACATTCTTCACAGGGATCGCTTCCGACGGCGAAGCCTGGGTGGGCTACAACCGTCGGGTTGGCTGGACCACCATCAACCGGTTTTCCAGTTCCGGTGGCAGCAGTGCCAGGTTCACTTGCAGCCGGATCACCGGCTGCTAGGCCTGCGCTTTTTGCTGTTCCTGCTGCCAGGCGATGTAACTGTTGACCGGCGGATTCTTCTGGAAGTAGCGCTGTAATCCTTCGAACAATCCGTCAGCCACGGCCTGCTGATGCCGCGCCGTGACCAGCCGCTGACTGTCGCGAGCGTTGGAAATGAAGCCGGTTTCCACCAGGATCGAAGGCACGTCCGGCGATTTAAGCACGGCAAATCCTGCCTGCTCCACGCGCTTCTGATGCAACGTGGTGATGCCCGCCAGACTGCCAAGCACCGTGTTGCCCAACTGCAAACTCGCGGCGAGGGTAGCGTTCATCGACATGTCGAGAATCACCCCGGCCAGCATCGGGTCCTTGTCCTTGAGATTGAGCAGGCTGGTGGCGCCCAACAGGTCCGCGCCGTTCTCTCGCTGCGCCATGAAGCGTGCCGTGGCCGACGTCGCTCCGCCCTCAGACAAGCAATACACCGACGCGCCAGAAGCCGTGAGACGCGGCGCCGCATCGGCATGCACCGAGATGAACATATCGGCGTTGTGTTTGCGGGCGATCTCCACGCGCTTGCGCAGCGGGACGAAGAAGTCGTCGTTGCGCACCAGTTTCACGTCGAAGCCCTTCTCCCTTTTCAGCCGTTTGGCCAACAGCTGAGCGATGGACAGCACCACGTCTTTCTCACGCTCGCCTTTGGCGCCGACTGCGCCCGGGTCTTTGCCGCCATGGCCGGGGTCGACCACCACGATGATGTCCCGTTTCGGGTGAGTCTTGTCGATGGCTGCCACGGGCGCGGCGGCTATTTGCAAGGGGGCCGCGGTCTTCAGGTCGAGCACCAGCCGATGACCCTGCCCGTCCTGCGGCGGCAACAAAAAGCTGTTGAGCTGCACCGGGCCGCTGAGGTCGAGGACGATCCGCGTATCGCCCTGACCAAAGTGTCCGGAGCGGATCGAGCGAATCACCGTGTTGCCAAGCACCAGCTGACTGAAGTCGCCACTGACGTTGGCGCCACTCAGGTCAATGATCAGCCGCTCAGGCGCGCTCAGTGAAAAGGTTTTGTACTGCACCGGCCCGCTCAGATCGAACACCAGGCGCAACTTGTCATCCGAGCGCCAGAGCCGCGCGTTGCGAATTTGCGTGGCGCCAACACCGAAGGGCAATGCGAAGGCCGCGCTGGCCAGGATCAAGTTGAGCAAGTGACGTCTGTGCATGGTGAAAGCCGCTCGTGAAAAAGGCGTAGTCGATTTTAATGTAATAACATAACATGTTGAACCGACTTTCACGATGGACCTGCTCATGAATGCGCTGACTCTGCCGGATATCGCCGCGCAGGCCTCACGCCAAGCCCTGCCACTTGAATGGGTGGGCATGTGCGGCATTGCTCTTCCAGTTTTGTTCGATGGCCAACGATTGAGCGCGAAGGCCGATGCGGGCGTGAGCCTCGACGATGGAGAAGCGCGCGGCATTCATATGTCGCGGCTGTACCTGGCGCTGGAAATACTCGAACAGGAACGCCTGACACCCGCCCTGTTGCGGCGTGTCTTGCAGCGATTTCTCGATACCCATGAAGGTCTATCCAACAGCGCTTACCTGAACATTCACGCAGATTTTCTGCTCAAACGGCCAGCGCTGATCAGTCCATTGTCCGGTTGGAAATCCTATCCAGTCAGCATCAATGCGCGTTTGAAAAACGCGATGTTCCACGTGGAACTAAACATCGACATCCCCTATTCCTCAACTTGCCCCTGTTCAGCTGCACTGGCGCGGCAGTTGATTCAGCAGCAATTCGTCGACGACTTTGCCAACCAGCCACTGCAACACGCCGATGTTTTGGCTTGGCTCGGCACCACAAAAGGCATCGTTGCCACGCCTCACAGCCAACGCAGCAATGCGCAGCTGAGGCTGCGTCTCGATGATTATCTCGATGACCTGCCACTGATTGCGCTGATCAACGACGCCGAAGCCGCCCTCGGCACCGCCGTGCAAACCGCGGTAAAGCGCGCGGACGAACAAGCCTTCGCGCTGGCCAATGGTCAAAACCTGATGTTCTGCGAAGACGCCGCTCGCCGTTTGAATCTGGCGTTGAAGCGTTCCCCCGGCATCAATGCCTTCTACTTGAAAGTCGTCCACGCCGAGAGCCTGCACGCCCACGACGCCGTCGCCGAAAGCCGATGGAATTGGGAGGCCGCATGATTCGCTGCGACGCGTTGCGCTGGGGTGCACCGGGCCAACCGCTCACGCCGCCGATAGATTTCGAACTGAACCAAGGCAGTCTGACCGCCGTGATCGGCGCCAACGGCTCAGGCAAAAGCAGCCTGCTGAAAGTCATCGCCGGCCTGCAAAAACCACTGACCGGCAAAGTGATCCTGGATGTTCCACGCAAAGGCTCACTCTCGTTTCTCCCTCAGCAACAGCACCTCGACCGGCAATTCCCGATCAGTCTGCAAGAGTTGGTCGCCGCAGGTTTCTGGGGCAGCAAGCTTTCCCCCGAAGTCCGAAGCCAACGCCTTAAAGCCGTGCTGGAAAACTGGTGCCTGACCGGTCTGGAACAGCGCCCATTGATGGCCCTCTCCGGCGGCGAATTGCAGCGCGCCCTGCTCGCCCGATTGAGCCTCGCCGAAGCGCCCTTGTTGTTGCTCGACGAACCTCACGCAGCCCTCGATGAACTCGGTCAATCACTGCTGTGGAGAAACATCCACGCCTGGCACGCCGAAGGTCGAACCCTGGTGGTCGTGTGTCATGACCTCGCCGCCGTGCGCCAACACATTCCTCAAACGCTGCTGATCAAAAGCAGCGGCTGCGTCCTCGGTTCGAGCACCGAGCTTATCCGCCAACAACCACAGACGCAGGTGGCCTGATGCTCGCCGCTGCCCATCTTTGGCAACCGTTCCACGAGTTCGTGTTCATGCGCCGGGCACTGCTCGGTGGATTGGTGTTGGCCTGCAGCACGGCACCGCTCGGCGTATTTCTGATCCTGCGACGCATGAGTCTGATCGGTGACGCGGTTGCTCACGGCATCCTGCCCGGCGCAGCGCTCGGCTTCTGGTTCGCCGGGTTGAGCCTTCCGGCACTGACCTTCGGCGGCCTCGGTGCGGGCCTGAGCATGGCCGGGCTCGCGGCATGGATCACCCGCCGCACAGGTCTGAGAGAAGACGCGAGCCTCGCCGCAATCTACCCCATCTCACTCGCCAGCGGCGTGCTGATCCTCGGCATCGCCGGTAAACGCCTGGACCTGCTGCACCTGCTTTTTGGCTCGGCGTTGGCGGTCGACGGCCCGACGTTGACTGGCATGTTGTGGGTCTCAGGGCTCAGCCTTATCGTCATGGCGCTCATCTACAAACCGTTGTTGCTGGACACCCTCGACCCACTGTTTCTGCAAACCGTCAGCCGTCTGGGTCCGCTGGCACACGGCGTATTCCTGACATTGGTGGTGCTGAATCTGGTGATCGGATTTCAAGCCATCGGCGCGTTGATGGTCGTCGGTCTGATGATGTTGCCCGCCGCCGCGTCGCGTTTCTGGAGTCGACGCTTGCCCGTGTTGATGGCCATCGCCGGGGTGTTCGGCTGTCTCTCGGTATGGCTCGGCTTGTTGCTGTCGTTCTATTACTCGCTGCCCAGCGGCCCGGCGATCGTGCTGGTGGCTGGCGGCGGGTACCTGCTGTCCGTGGTGTTCGGACCGGTGCACGGCTTGCTGCGCCGCCCGCCCTTGCTCACATCCCAATGAGGTGTTTCCCGATGCGCGCTTTACTCGTGCTGTTCAGTTTGATGCTGTCGATGTCGTTGTCTGCGGCGGAAAAACTGCAGGTGGTCACCAGCTTCAGCATCCTCGCCGACATGACCCATCAGGTCGGTGGCGAGCACATCCAGATCACCAACATGGTCGGCCCCGACGCCGATGCTCACACCTATGAGCCAACCCCGGATGATGCCAAGGCATTGCTCAAGGCCAGACTCATCATCAAAAACGGCTTGGGTTTCGAGCCGTGGCTGGACCGCCTGGTGACCAGCACCGAGACCAAAACCCCGGTCATCAGCGCGAGCCACGGTGTCATCCCACGCTCGCTGGATGAAGATGGCGAGACCGTCCCCGACCCTCACGCCTGGCACAACCTGGCGAACACCGAGCTGTACATCAGCAACATCACCAAGGCGCTGATCGCCGCCGACCCGGCGAACAAAGCCGACTACGTACGCAACAGCCAGGCCTACCTGAAACAGATCTACGCGCTGCTCGCCGAAGCCAAAGCCAAGCTCGGTTCGCTGCCACCGGGCAACCGCAAGATCGTGACGTCCCACGACGCATTCGGTTATCTCGGTCAGGCCTATGGCATCGACTTCATGGCGCCACAAGGTCTGTCCACCGAGCGCGAACCTTCCGCCGCCGAAGTCGCTGCGCTGATCACCCAGATTCGCCAGGCCAAGGTCAAAGCGGTGTTCATGGAGAACATCAAGGACGCCCGCCTGCTCAAGCAGATTGCCGATGAAAGCGGTGCACACATTGGCGGCACGCTGTACTCCGATGCGCTCGCCGCCACCGGTCCGGCGAGCACCTTTACCGGGTTGTTCGAGTACAACCTCAACACCTTGTACGAGGCTTTGAGCAAGCCATGATCCGCAAGAATCCCTCAGGCGATTTGCCGCTGATTGCGGAGTCCGCCTACGTTGATAAGACCGCGATCATCTGCGGCAAAGTGGTGATCGGCGAGAACGTTTTCGTCGGCCCCTACGCGGTGATTCGCGCGGACGAAGTCGACGCCTCGGGCGAGATGGAGCCGATCACCATCGGCGCCAACTCGAACATCCAGGACGGCGTGGTGATCCACTCCAAGTCCGGTGCGGCGGTGACGATCGGCGAGTTCAGCTCGATCGCCCACCGCTCCATCGTTCATGGTCCGTGCTCCGTGGGCGACCGGGTGTTCATCGGGTTCAACAGCGTGCTGTTCAACTGCGCCGTCGGTGATGGCTGCGTGGTGCGGCACAACTCGGTGGTCGACGGTCGCGACTTGCCTGCCGACTTCTACGTGCCCTCTACCACCCGCATCGGGCCCAAGACTGACCTGTCGCAATTCCCGCCGGTGAGCGTCAGCGCCTCGGAGTTTTCCGAAGACGTGGCGCGCACCAACGTCGATCTGGTGCGTGGCTACAAAGCCCTGCAAAACGAGTTCTGACCATGAACAACGTGCTGATTCGCAATGCCCGGCTGGTGAATGAAGGACGTGAGTTTGACGGTGATCTGTTGGTCGGCCATGGTCGCATCGTCAAGATCGCGAGCAGCATCGAAGGGGAAAATGCTGCCGTCGAAATCGATGCTGACGGCCAGTGGTTGATGCCTGGAATGATCGATGATCAGGTGCACTTCCGCGATCCCGGTTCGCCCGACAAGGGCAGTTTCTACACCGAATCGCGAGCTGCGGTGGCCGGCGGCATCACCAGTTTCATGGACATGCCCAACACGAATCCGGCGACCCTGACGCTGGCAGCATTGGCCGACAAGAAGCGCCGCGCAGCGATCAATTCGGTGGCCAACTACGGTTTTCACTTCGGCGTGAGCAACGACAATCTCGACACCGTCGCCGCGCTCAATCCTTGCGAAGTGGCCGGCGTAAAAGTGTTCATGGGCGCGTCCACGGGCAACATGCTGGTAGACGATCCCAAGGTCCTGGAGCGGCTATTCGCCGAGGTGCCGACGATCCTGTTGGCCCACTGCGAACACACGCCCAGCATCGACGCCAATGCGGTGAACCTGCGAGAGCTGTTCGGCGAGCACATTCCCGCAGCAGCCCATCCGCTGATCCGCAATGCCGAGGCCTGCTTCCGTTCGTCCTCGATGGCCGTGGATCTGGCCAAGCGGCATGGCACCCGGCTACACGTGTTGCACCTGACCACCGCCCGCGAACTGGCGTTGTTCGAAGACAAGCCACTGACACAAAAACGCATTACCGCCGAAGTCTGTCTGCACCACCTGCTCTTCGACGATCGCGACTACGCAACGCTCGGCAACTTGATCAAATGCAACCCGGCGATCAAGACTCAGGCCGACCGAGACACCTTGCGCCGGGCCCTGATGAGTGATCGACTGGACGTCATCGGCAGCGATCACGCGCCTCACACCTGGGACGAAAAGCAACGTCCCTACTGCCAGGCACCGTCCGGCTTGCCATTGGTGCAACACGCCCTGCCCGCCCTGCTGGAGTTGGTGGCGGATGACGTTCTACCGATCACCACCCTTGTGGCCAAGACCAGTCACCGTGTCGCCGATCTGTTTGCGATTCCCGACCGAGGCTATTTGCGCGAAGGGTATTGGGCCGACCTGGTGTTGATCAAACCCGAACCTGGTGGCGTTGCCGTCTCCCAACAGCCGATCCTGTCTCAATGCGGCTGGACGCCCTTCGCGCAACGGCGCTTTCGCCACAGCGTGAGCACTACGTTGGTATCGGGGCAAATGGCGTGGCACGACAAATGTCTTAATGACAGCTGCCAGGGTTTACCGCTACGGTTTACACGCTAGTGCAGCACTCGAGAGCACCGACATGATCCACATCACTCTGAGCGATGGTTCATTGCGTGAATACGACCAACCGTTGTCGGTGTACGAGTTCGCCGCGAGCATTGGTCCCGGGCTTGCCAAAGCAGCCGTCGCCGGCCGGGTGGACGGCGTATTGGTGGACTGTCAGTTCTTGATCGAGGCCGATGCCCGGGTCAGCATCGTGACGCCTCAAGAACCCGATGGCCTGGAGATACTGCGCCGCTCCTGCGCATTGATGCTGGCGATGGCCGTGAAACAGCTCTATCCAAAAGCGCAATTGCAGACCGGATCGGCGCTGGGTGACGGGTTCTATTATGAGTTTGCCTTTGAACGACCGTTAAACCTGGACGACCTTGCGGGCATCGAAGCGCGCATGAAGACCCTGGCGGCGACCAATCATTCGATCCGCCGGCGCGAGCCGTCACCGCGTTCCAAGTACATGGAAAAACTTGCGACCTACCTGCTCGGGGACTTCGAATGTGTGTCGATGGGCCCGCATGCTCCGGCAACCAGAGTGTTGCAGGCATTCGCGCTCGATCACATCAGCGGCCTTGCGCCACAGCGGATCTATGGCACGTGCTGGTCTTGCCAGGAGGAACTGGACGACTGGCGGGCACCGCCGCACGTGATGGTCGTGAGCATGGATGATCGCCAAACGGATTACGCACAGTGGGTGACCGAGGCCTTGCGCCGAAGCGGTGTACGCGCCCGTGCGGACCTGCGCAACGAGAAGGTCCGCCACAAGATTCGCGAACACAGCCAGCAAGTGCCGTATCTGGTAGTGATTGGGGAGAAAGAAAAAGAAGGCGGGTTTGTCAGCGTACGCAGTCGTACCGGAGAGGATTTTGGCCGGATGGCCATTGAGGCGGTGTGTGATTGGCTGAGATCAACGGGGATTGCGGGTGCCTGAAATGACGCCTTCGCGGGCAAGCCTCGCTCCTACAGGTTTTATACCGTCCCCGTAGGAGCGAGGCTTGCCCGCGAAGCTTTTAAGCCCTTGGCTTCACTGTCCCGCAATCCTGCCCCAACCACACCGCGCGAGTATCAAGGCTACCCTTCTGCTGAATGCCGGTGGCGTTGAACGTGCCATTCACCTTGGTGGTGAACTCACGATCACTGAGGAATGTGGCGACACCCGCACCCTGCGCTTTCGGGCAGCTGAAGCGGAATTTCCACTGGTTACCGGTGCGCTCGGTGATTTCCTGCTTGCAGCCCGATTGCGGATCCGTCAGCGGAATGTTGTCGGTCTTCACTTGCTCCGGCGTCAGGCAAGCCCGGATCCCCTTGCCGCCCATGGTGATGCCCTGCTTCTCCAGCTGCGCGCGCTGTTCAGGCGTCATCTGGCTCTGTATCTGACCGAGGATCAGTTGCAGATCCGGCAGGTTCTGGTCATCGGCTTTCATGTTGCTCGAGGTCAATTCCCACAAACCCGGCTGCAGCATCTGCGCCTGAGCGGCCACCGGAAGTGCTAAACCTAAAGCTACGGCCAAACCCAGCAGACGAACGTTCATTGAGTAACTCCTGATCGATAGTGGCCGTTAGACGTCAGCCACGAGCTTCGGTTCATGGGCCAATTAAATAGCGACATTCTGCACGGAACATGGTCTGTTAAGCACTGAATCTTCAGGAGCAAGGCTGCCCCCATGGATTACTTTGGACCGCATATTTTCGGTTACCTGATCGCCCTGCTGCACTCGTTAGGCATGATCGCCGCCATTCATGCCGTGTTGACCGTTCGGACCGCTCAGGGCTCGATCGCCTGGGCCTTGTCGCTGCTGTTCATTCCCTACTTCACGCTCATTCCCTATCTGGTCTTCGGCCGCAGCACCTTCGATGGCTACATCAAGGCACGGCGACAGGCCAACGAGGAAATGCGCAAGGCCATCTCCGATTTGAACTGGCGCCCGTGGGTCGAAGAAGCACTGACCGCCCGGGCCTCCAACGCCTACGCATCATTAAGGGCAATGCCAAAACTGGGCCGCATGCCCTGCCTGGCGAACAACGAAGTCAGCCTGCTGATCAACGGCCACGCCACTTTCGAGGCGATCTTCGAGGCCATCAGCCAGGCTAAGGAAGCCGTGCTGATCCAGTTTTTCATCATCCACGACGACCGTCTGGGCCAACGCCTGCAAACCTTGTTGCTGAAAAAAGCCGCCGAAGGCGTTGCCGTTTATTTACTGTACGACCGCATCGGCAGCCACTCCCTGCCCCACAGTTATGTGCAGCCGTTGCGCGATGCCGGTGTCGAGGTCAAAGCCTTCGCGACGCGTAGCGGCTGGCTCAATCGCTTTCAGGTCAACTTCCGCAACCATCGCAAGATCGTCGTGGTGGACGGCGTGTTGGGCTTCGTTGGCGGGCACAACGTAGGCGACGAATACATGGGCGAGAAACCACCCCTCGCCCCTTGGCGCGATACCCACGTGCGGGTGCGCGGGCCGGTGGTGGCGTGCATGCAGGAGTCCTTCGCCGAAGACTGGTTTTGGGCAGCGCGCTCCTTGCCGCCGTTAATACTGCCGGACGCGTATCCGGACAACGGTGTGCTCTGCCAATTGCTTGCCAGTGGGCCGGCAGATTCCTACGAAACCTGTTCGCTATTCTTCGTCGAAGCCATTCACGCGGCGACCGAGCGGGTGTGGATTACCAGCCCCTACTTCATCCCCGATGAAGCGGTGTTTGCCGCCTTGAGGCTGGCGGTTCTGCGCGGCGTGGATGTGCGATTGCTGCTGCCTTCACGACCGGATCACCGCATCGTCTACGCCGCCTCCAGCCTGTATGCCTTCGAAGCCGTGCGCGCCGGTGTGCGGGTATTTCGCTACCAGCCCGGTTTCCTGCATCAGAAAGTGGTGTTGATCGACAGCGAAATCAGCGCCATCGGCAGCGCCAATATGGACAACCGCTCGTTCCGGCTGAATTTTGAAGTGATGTTGCTGACTGTCGACCGAGTGTTTGCCGGCGAGGTGGAACAGATGCTCAACGACGACTTCGACCAGGCGCATGAAGTCGCCAAAGAAGAAAGCCGGGAGACCCACCGCCTGCAACAGGTCGGCATGCGGATCGCCCGGCTTATCTCACCGATACTTTAAGGGTTGTAGATGTCGTCGCGGGTCCAGGGCAGTTCATGGCTGCCATCGGGGTGGGCTTTCACTGCGAGGATCTGGTGCAGGTTGATCCAGCCCCGGGCGAACGCATAAGCACATCCCGCCAGGTACAGCCGCCAGATTCGCAAGGCCTGCTCCGGCACCTGCCGGGCGGCCGCTTCCAGGTTGTCCTCCAGGCGTTCGCTCCAATGGTCCAGGGTGCGCGCGTAGTGCAGGCGCAAACTCTCGACATCGACGATCTCCAGCCCTGCTTCGCTGATCTCGGCAGAGATCATCGACAGGTGCGGCAGCTCGCCGTTGGGGAACACGTACTTCTCGATAAAATCACCCGCGCCGCGTCCCACTGGCCGGCCATCGGTGTGCTTGGCGGTGATGCCGTGGTTCATCACCAGGCCGCCCTCTTTCACCGCGCCGAACAGGGTTTTGCAGTACTCGGCCAGGTTCTCGTGCCCCACATGCTCGAACATGCCGACGCTGACCACTTTATCGAAGCGCCCGTCTTGAGGCAGATCGCGGTAGTCCAGCAGTTGCAGCTCGACCAGATCGTCGAGGCCTTCCTCCTTCACCCGCTCACGGGCCAGGGCCAGTTGCGCTTTGCTCAGTGTGATCCCGAATACCTTCGCGCCAAACTCCCGCGCCGCATAGCGCGCCAAACCGCCCCAGCCACAGCCTACATCCAGCAGATACTCGCCAGGTTGCAGGCGTAGTTTGCGACACAGGTGGCGGAATTTGGCTTGCTGGGCCTGCTCAAGCGTTTCGCTGCCGGTCTCGAAATAGGCGCAGGAATACGCCATGTCACTGTCGAGCCACAGCTGATAAAACGCGTTGGAAAGGTCGTAGTGATAGGAAATCGCCTTGGCGTCGGTTTCCTTGTCGTGGGCGGTGCGAACAGGCTGACTGTCGAGGTCGCCCAGCAAGGCCTGACTCCATTCATCAACGACGCGGATAACCTCGCTGATGGAGCCTTCCAGCTCAAGTTTGCCCTCGACGAATGCCGCTCCGAGCGCATCGAGGCTGGGATGAGTCAACTGGGTAACCATTTGTGGGTCCTTGACCACAATCGTGACGCTGGGCGTCGGCCCCAGATTAAATTCATGGCCGTCCCAGAGTCGCAGGCGTAGCGGTAACTGCAGATTCTGTAAGGCCGGTGGAAGTTGCGCGAGCATGGAATATCCCCCTTGTTTCAGACGTCTGATGTGAGGGTAGACCATCCTTGAAAAATAGCAGGCTATCGATTTAATAGCCGTCTTCTATGATTTGCAGCGCTTGAAACAAACGCCGCAAAATCACAGAAGTGATTGCCCTCACACTAGATGACTGCGAATTTCGCGCACAGTTCTGAAATGTTCACATCCCTCAGACGTCTTCCTTCATCTTGAGCAACGGCTCCTGGAAACGCAGCAGCCGCCCGGCGTTGCCCAATACCAGCAACGTGCTCAGGTTATGCAGCAGCGCAGCAATCATCGCCCCTGCCGCACCGAGCCAGCCGAAGGCAGCGAAAGCGACAATTGCCAGTGTCCAGCCCAGACCGATGATCACGTTGACCTGCAAGGTTTGCCGGCATTGGCGACTCAAACGTACGCAAGTGCCGAGCCGACGCAGGTCGCTGCCGATCAGCACGATGTCGGCTGAAGCCAAGGCAATATCCGCACCGCCCGCCCCCATGGCGACGCCCACCACACCGGCCTTGAGTGCCAGCGAATCATTGATGCCATCGCCGACCACCATCGGCCGGAAGCCGCTGCCGATTTCTTTCAGCACACGGTTGAGTTTGTCCTCGGGCAAGGCCTGGGCTTCGACATCGCTGATCCCGACATCCAGGGCCAACGTATTCGCGACGCTTTGGCGATCGCCGGTGAGCAACAATTGCCGGCCCAACCCGAGTTCTCGCAATTCACTCAAGGCGAATCGCGCTTCAGGTTTGACGCTGTCCGCGAGCAACAGCCAGGCCAGGAATTCACCGTTGAGCGCCAAGCCGGCAATCGGGCCATCGTGTTCAGGAACCGCTGAAGTGGCGATTGCCAATTGCGCGAACAACTCCGGCCGCCCGAGTGCTGCTTCGCCCTGTTCGGTCATCGCTACCACGCCCAGGCCCTGACGTTCGTGAATGTCCGTGAGCAGCAGAAAATGTTCCTGGCTAACCAACCCGGCGAGCGCGCGACTGACCGGGTGACTGCTGGCGGAACCCAGGCTGGCAGCCAGTTTCAACACGTGATTGCGATCTTCCAGCGGACTGTCGATCGATTGCAGGCGCAAGGTGCCGAAGGTCAGCGTCCCGGTCTTGTCGACCACCAGCGACGTCAGATCCGCCAGCTCTTCGAGAAACGCCGAGCTGCGGATCAGAATCCCATGTCGTGCGGCAACCGCGACGCCGGCAATCGCCGTGGCCGGTGCCGACAACACCAACGCACATGGACAGGCTGCCACCAACACCGCGAGCATCGCTTGCGCATCGTTGGTGATGAACCAGGTCACTGCGGCCAGCAACAACACCAGCACCATATAGCTACCAGCGTAGCGCTCCAGCAAACGGGTGATTGGCGGCTTGGAACGCTCGGCGCTTTGCATCAGCGCGATGACTTTACCGAGTGTCGATTCGTTGCCGGTACGGGTCACTTCAATGCGCAGCAGGCCATCAAGGTTGATCGCCCCGCCGAACACCGTCATGCCGACGCCCGCCTCCACCGGCACCGACTCGCCCGTGATCGATGCGGTATCGAGACTCGCCTGACCGGAGAGCACACGACCATCGGCCGGCACTCGATCACCGGCGCGGACCTCCACGCGGTCGCCAGCCTTGAGTGTGCCGTTGTCGACTTCGACGATGGTGCCATCCGCCTGAACCTTGCGCGCATGGCTGCGCGTCAGTTTGCCGAGTGCGTGAATCGCCTCCTGGGAACCGATCACGCTGCGCTCTTCCAACACATGGCCGAAGATCATGATGATCGGCAACAACGCAGCGGTCAGTAGATCGCCAGTTGCCCAGGCACCCAACATCGCCAACGCAATCAACTGATCAGTGATCCCGTGCAAGCTGGGATAACGCAGGCTGTACCAGGCCGAACGCATCACCGGCACGGCCACCAGCAACGAGGCAAAACCCAGCAGCAATTGACTGACGCCCGTCTGCTCCGGCGACCACCAGCGCCAGATCAAACCGAGCGCCAGCAAGCCGAGCGCGAGCATGGCCAAGGTCAGCTGGCGTGCAGCGCTGCGTTGTTCGGCCGAGGACAACATGCTCGGTGCGGCGGCGGTTTGGGCGGTCATTGTGCAGCTCCCTGAATGATCAGGCGGGAATCGTCTTTCGGATTGACCGTGGTCACCGAGCCGGCCTGATCGAGGATTTTCGGCAAGCGTTCGCGGTAAATGCGCAACAGCATTTGCGGGTCGGTGCCTTGTTGTTGCGCCTTGGCCAGGCTCAATACCGTGGCCGTGTCGGCGGAGGCTTTGGCCAGCCGTTCGCTGGCTTGAGCGTGGGCGACTTGCAGCGCACGGTCGGCTTGCTCGTTGGCGGCCTGGGTGAGTTTCTCGGCTTCAGTGCGGGCATTGGCCACGGCTTTATCGGCTTGCTGACTTGCCGTCAGAACGGCGTTGAAAGCATTGACCGCAGGTCCTGGCAGACTCGACTGCACATCCACGCGCGCCACTTCGATCCCCAGCCCCTGCCCCGTTGCGGTCAATTGCGCGAGTCGTTGATTGATGCCTTGTACCAAATCCCCGCGCAGGCGTTCGCGTCTTTCCGCCGCTTGATTATCCGCGCCGATCAACTCAGGGCGCGCCACCAGGATAGTGTCCAGATCTCGTGCGGCGGTGAGTGCCACGGCGCTGCGAGTCACCAGGCGATCCAGTGCCGGCAGCATGTGTTCACCTTGAACAACGAACGCATACGGTTCGGTGACTTTGTAAAACACCCGCACATCCAGTTGCACCACACCTGCGTCACCCGTCAGCAGATAACCGGAACCTGCCAGCGCATCACTGAGCGGCGTGGCGAAAGTGGCTGCTCGGTCGGCCTGCAGCGCGGCATCGCTGCGCAGTAGATTATCGACCCGACGCTCGATCACCCGATCTGCCGCCGGCAACAAAACCACCTGCTCGAACGGCCTCGGCCACGCCAACAGCAGACCGGCATTCTGAATGCGATCCAGCGCGCCAAAGTGCAACACCACCGCGCGATTTTGCGGGTCGATTTGCCGCACGTTGGAGAATGCCCACGCCAACGCGGCCAAGACTGTCACCGCATACAGGGCGAGAAAAGCCAATCGCCCGGCCTGAATCCAGGGGCTGCTTAACTCATTTGTTCCACGTGGAACCAAACTCATGGCTGCGATCCGGACTTGTTATCGAGCGTCGGCGGACCGTCAACCAACACCCGGAACGGCGCGGCATCGGTTCGCAGAATCAGTTTGGTGCCAGGTGTGACGATGGTGCCCAAGGTGTCGAGGGAGCGCAGCAAGTTATACAGCTGCGGCGAACCCGCGTAAGCGCGGCCGTAAATCTGTGCGGCTTCGACCCGGGATTGAGCCTCGATGTCGGCAGCTTTTACTGTCGCATCGGCCTGGACGATTCGCGCATCACGCTCGGCAGCAGAGCGAATTTGCGCCGCTTCACGTTTGCCGATGGCCGTGCGTTCGGTGGCGATTGTTTCACGCTCGGCGCGCATGCGATCGACGGTGGCGGTCAGGGTCACCGACGGCAAGGTCAATCGTTCGATGCCGACTTGCAGCACACGAACGCCATAAGTGGCGAGTAACTGCTGATCGATTTGCTGACGCAACTGCGCTTCAAAATCAGCGATGTGCACCTGGCTGGCATCGGTGTTCACCAGATTGGCCAGGTCAAAACTGCTGGCCGTGGTTTCCAGCGCCGAGCCGACGAAGGTGCGAATCTGCCGCGCCGCTTCGTCCGGCTGATTCTGCACGGCGCGCATGAAGCGCTGCACATTGTCCGGATCGCCCTGCACCTGCCACGCCACGTAAGCCTGAACGATGATGCGCAAACCGTCGCGCGTACCCACATCCTGCAAACCACTGGACGTGGTGCGCAAACGCAGATCGACCGGAATCGCCGCTTCAAAAGGCGCGGGCCAACGCCAGCCCAGCCCCGGCTCCAGCAACACCCGCGACGGATTGCCGAAGCGCGTGATCACCGTGGCTTCGCCGGAGCGCACCTGCACCAGGCTTGCAGCCGCGATGGCAAACGCCACCAGCAACGCCGCCCACCCCATGCGCCGCCACGGGAATGGACCCGCTTCCTGCGGATCGCCGTGGTGGTGATGGTGATGCCCGTGATGATGCCCGCCATGACCGTGATCGTGGCCGGCGTGATCATCGTGATCGTGAGTGTGCGACTGGCTCAATTGGCAGCTCCTGGCTGAGCAGTTTTACGCGCCGATGCAGGGTCAACCGGCAGCGTGAAAGTACGGAGGTCGATGGTCGGCGCGTTGCCGCTGCCGCCCAGACGATGATCGAGAACCAGCAACCTGGCGTTGGTCAGGCCTTGGGAGAGCTGGCTGAAATACTGTTCCAGCACGAAAGCCTGGCCCGCGCTGGCGTAGGCCTTTTGCTCGGCGCTGAATTTCAGATCGGCCGCTTGCGCAGCCGCATTGATTTCACGCGCGCTGGCCGTCGCTTGATCCCGTGCGATGCTGGCCTGCAATTGCGCCTGATTGGTGGCCTCTGCAGCTGCGCCGCGCTCACGCGAGATCAGGGCCTGCGCAGCAATTTGCGCCGCTTGCACACCGTGATAAGCGTTGGCCGCGCCGGCCGGTGGGTGAATCGCTTCAACCACAGTCGCGAGAATCTCCACGCCGCTGTCGAGCTTTTCCAGGTCCGCTTGCACCGCGCGGCCAATCTCTTCGGCGAGCCCTACCCTGTCCTCACCGAGCAGACCGTCGAGGGTACGAGACGCGAAGTCGTGCACCAGAATCCGGCTGGCGGTGCTGCGGATCAGTGTCGGCACGTTGGCGCTGTTGTACGTCGCGGCCAACGCCGCTTGATCCGTGAGGCCGATGCGATAGACGAAACGCACGTCCATGTTGACGATCTGGAAGCTCTGTTTGTCGGCGCGACTGCTGGCAATCACCTGAGACTTGTCGTTCACGTGGCTGGCGTCCCACAAGCGATTGGCCGTCGTCGGCGCCGGACCTTCAGCCGGTTCAGCCACAATCGGCGCCGCCGCTTCGCCAACACTGGTGGCCAACTCGTGAACCACGCCGTTCTCGACACTCAACACTCGACCCAGCGGCCACGGCAGACCTGCGTGCAAACCGGGGCCGAAGACCTCCACCGGTTTGCCGAAACGCTCATAGATGCCCCGCCCCTGCAGGGAAATTTCGTGAATGCCGGTGAGCGACCAACCGACCAGTGCCACCACCGCCAGTACCGGAACGAATGCCCGGCGCATGTAAGTGAAGGCCCAGATCTGTCGCAGATCGATGCCGAAGCGGTTATGTAATTCGTGTTGCAGCGCCAGCAACGGTTGGGGTGGCCAGCGCAGCATGTCGGCGACGAAGCTTCGCGCCAGCAACGCAGGTTCGAGTTGTTCACGCTGCGGACTGAACAGTGACAACACCGCGCGTAGCAGCAGTTCGACCGCAACCAGAACCGGCAGCAGGCCAATCAGTACAGCCAGACGTACCGGCCAAACCGACGCTTCGCTGCCGAACAACAGGCACAGCGCGCCCAGCACAAGACAGATGATTGCCACGCGCGTCAGCTGCGCAAGCGAACCTGCTTCGGGCCACTGGGCCACGTTTTCCTGGGCAAGTTGTCGCTCCAGCACCAGCAAACCGAAGGCCAGCAGTAACGACAAGGCCGCCGCGACACTCGCGGAAAAACCGAGCGCAGCGGGAGGCAGGGCCAGGTTCCAGACTTGATTGATGCTGAACACTACCAGCAGCGCCCAAGCGCCAAGCCACAGCGTCGAAGCGCCGATCTGCGCCAGCAGCCGCAACCATCGCTGGCTGATCCGCTCCAGTAGCCGTTCATACCAGCCCTCCGGCGGCGATTCAGCGGCGACTTCCACAGGGAGCATCGCCGGGTTCATCGCCCTTTCACGCCACCGTGTCACCCACCACGCCGATTGCAGCCCGGCGACCAGCACCAGCAAACCGGCGCTCTGATTGACCAGCACCGCAGGCCAAAGCGACTGCGGCGCAAACAGCCCGACGAAAAATGCCAGCACCCAGCCTGCCCCTGCGAGCGCGCCGAGGCCGATTGCCAACTGCCGCAATCGCCGCCCTTGAAAGACTGCCTGCTGAAAGCGCGGCAGCCCGGCTACCGTTGCGCCCTCAATCTCGAGATCGACTTGCATACCACCCCAGTGATTTTCTTTGCTCACGTCGCAATTCGTTACGATATAACGAAAACCGTGAAATTTTCGTACTAAATCTCTTTATCTAAAGACGCTCAACCTGTCGCTTGGCTGAAGCCTTGACCGAAAGGCGTGGCTGCGCACATATTACGCTCGTAATTTTATTCAGGAACTACGTTTATCCAGCCCGATTCCCATCCAATTCAGGAGTACATCCATGAGCAACTATGACGTCGTGATACTGGGCGGAGGCCCCGGCGGCTATAACGCGGCAATTCGCGCCGGCCAGTTGGGCCTCAAAGCCGCCTGTGTCGAAGGCCGCGCCACCCTCGGCGGCACTTGCCTGAACGTCGGTTGCATGCCGTCCAAGGCATTGCTGCATGCTTCTGAATTGTATGACGCGGCCATGGGCGCGGAATTTGCCAACCTCGGTATCGAGGTCAAACCCACGCTGAACCTCGCGCAAATGATGAAGCAGAAGGATGACAGTGTTGCCGGGCTGACCAAGGGCATCGAGTTTCTGTTCCGCAAAAACAAGGTCGACTGGATCAAGGGCTGGGGCCATATCGACGGGCCGGGCAAAGTCACGGTAACGGACAGCCAGGGCGGCAAGACTGAGCTGAGCGCCAAGGACATCATCATTGCCACCGGCTCCGAGCCCACTCCCCTGCCCGGCGTGGACATCGACAACACGCGCATCCTCGATTCCACAGGTGCGCTTTCTTTGTCCGAAGTGCCCAAGCATCTGGTGGTGATTGGCGCCGGGGTCATTGGCCTGGAATTGGGCTCGGTGTGGCGGCGTTTGGGCGCACAGGTGACCGTGGTCGAGTTTCTCGACCGGATTTGCCCTGGTGTGGACGGCGAAGCGGGCAAAACCCTGCAACGTTCGTTGAGCAAGCAAGGCATCAGCTTCAAGTTGAGTTCGAAAGTCACCCGCGCCACGACCTCGGCGAACGGCGTTCAGCTCAGCGTCGAACCGGCCGCCGGAGGTGCTGCCGAACTACTCGAAGCCGATTACGTGCTGGTCGCCATCGGGCGCCGGCCTTACACCGAGGGGCTGGGGCTGGAAAACGTCGGCCTCGCCACGGATAAACGCGGCATGCTCGCCAACAAGGGTCATCGCACTGAAGCGGCAGGCGTATGGGTCATCGGCGATGTCACGTCGGGGCCGATGCTCGCGCACAAGGCCGAAGATGAAGCCATGGCCTGTATCGAGCAGATCGTCGGCAAGGCAGGCGAGGTCAATTACGACCTGATCCCCAACGTCATTTACACCAGGCCGGAGCTGGCCAGCGTCGGCAAGACCGAAGAGCAACTCAAGGCTGAGGGCCGCGCGTACAAGGTCGGTAAATTCCCCTTCACCGCCAACAGCCGGGCGAAGATCAACCACGAGACTGAAGGCTTCGCCAAAGTGCTGGCCGATGAGCGCACTGACGAGATTCTTGGCGTGCACCTGGTAGGCCCGAGCGTCAGTGAAATGATTGGCGAATATTGCGTGGCTATGGAGTTCAGTGCTTCGGCTGAAGATATTGCCCTGACCTGTCATCCACACCCGACCCGCTCCGAGGCGTTGCGCCAGGCGGCGATGAATGTGGAGGGGATGGCGACGCAGATGTAGGGCTGGAGACCTGTTGAGACTGATCTACCGCCATCGCGAGCAGGCTCACTCCCACACTAGCTTTGTGTACACCATAGAACCAATGTGGGAGCGGGCTTGCTCGCGAAGGGGGCAACCCGGTCTAGAGCGGCAAGTGTTCCAACGGCAACGCCCCCGGCGTTTTCACCGTGTGAATCGCAAAGTTGCTGCGGATGTCGCTCACGCCCGGCAACTTCAGCAAACGCCCGGTGAGAAAGCGGTCATAAGCACGCAAATCCGGCACCACCACCTGCAACAGAAAATCCGATTCCCCTGACACCAGAAACGCCGAAATCACCTCGGGCAACGCCATCACCGCCACACGGAAGGCTTCGGCCTGTTCGTCGTTGTGGCGTTCGACCTTGACCCCGACAAACACCGTCAGCCCCAACCCGACTTCATCGCGATCCAGATTGGCCTGATAGCCGCGAATCACCCCGGCCTCCTCCAACATCCGCACCCGACGCAAACAGGGGGACGCGGACAGACCAATCTCGTCAGCCAGTTGTACGTTGCTCAGACGACCGTCACGTTGCAGGGCCGCGAGAATTTTTCGGTCGTAAGCGTCCAGTTTCATGCTTGGCAGATCCTGATGGTTCATGCGTCAAAGAATGGCAGGTTATGCCAATTCAAGACTGTTTAGAAGCAAACTACGCAACCACCTGCCCTGTGCTTCAGCCCTAGACTGGCGCTACCGAATCGACAACGAAAGGGGTGCAGCATGGCGGGGTTTTGGCTGTTTTTCATGGCACTGGCAGTGGTTTACCTGCTCCCAGGCCCGGACATGATTCTGCTGCTGCAAACCGGCGCTCGTCAGGGCAAAGGCGCGGCGCTGGCCACGGCGGTGGGATTGGGCATTGCCCGGGGTTGTCATGTGGCGTTGGCGGCACTGGGGCTGGCGGCACTGTTCAAGGCCGCGCCCTGGACGTTCGATTTGGTGCGCCTGGCCGGGGCCGCGTACCTGTTGTGGATCGGCATTCAATGCCTGCGGACCACGATGCTCCCGAACCTGAACGGTGCAGATTCAGCCTGTGGAAAACCTCGTTGGCGCGAAGCCATTCAGCGCGGATTGTTGACCAACCTGCTGAACCCCAAGGCGCTGCTGTTCTGCTCGGTGCTGCTGCCGCAGTTTATCGATCCGCATGCAGGGCCGGTGCTCGCACAATTCGCGACCCTGGGCGTGGTGCTGGTCAGTGTCGGTTTGTTGTTCGACAGCGCGTACGCCTTGGCCGGCGCCGCGCTTGGCCGCTGGCTGCAACGCAGTCCTTCGGCCCAGCGCGTACAGCAGTGGTTGTTTGGCAGCCTGTTGATTGGTTTTGCCCTGCGACTGACCTTTGTTCAACAGGTTTGAACCTTACTGCGACTTACGGCGACGACGATTGATCAGTAACAATGCCGCTACCGTGACCGCCAACACACCGCCGATCTGCAAAGTTTTTTTGTAAGGCCGCAGCTCGGAGCGCACGGCGTCGGTGACCTGGGTGACGTAGCGCTTGTCGGCGCGCTGAAAGTCCGGGTCCTGGCATTGGTGACCGAAATCACCCGCCCAGACGACATACGGGCCTTCCTCGACATAACGACGGTAGAACGCGCTTTGCTCTTGCAGGTTCGTACCCCACGACGAAGCCTTGCACAGCACCGACGCGAAAGCCTGGCTGCTGTGGGGCAAAAGATCAGCCGCTTTACTCGCCAGCGCGGTGGCAACAAACCGGTAATGGAAACGCTCATCAGGTTGCGCCAACGTGGCTTGCTGGCGTTTCACCTCACCCTCGGCCATCAATGGGCCGACCTTGAGCTCGGGAGCCTCGAGACTGTAATTACCACCGAAAGTGGCGTAATCCGGAGACATCTCGTAGCCCAACAGCTCCATTCCGTCGAAACGAGCCACTGTCGCGGCATGGTAATAAGCGAATGCCCGTTTGGTTGGCCACCATTTCGACTCGGCGTCGTGGCGCAACTCCCCGTACCACTTGGCCTTGGCCTGCAAGTTGGCATTGTCGAAATAGCCTGGCGCCTCATCATAACGGCCCTCACGCAGCAATCGCCGCCCCAGCAGGTTGCGCAACTTCGCCGCCACCGACAACGGCACGTAGTTATCGCGATCCTCCTGAGTCAGTGCTGGCGGCGCCGGCACTTGAGTGTCGACGTAGTGCTTGAGCTCATCGACGGTCAGCACACGCTCAGCGACGGTCGCAGCGTCGAACCAGTAAATGTCATTGCTGCGATAAAGCTGATCGAATGCCTGCAAATAATCCCCACGTTGCAACGCCAGGATCGCGCTTTCCCCCTCGACGCGGCACTTGGGCTGAAGCGTTTCGAAATCCCAGTCCGGTGTCCGTCGCTCGCCCCAGGATTCGTTCTGCGGGAAGGCCTGGGCAGCCTTGGCGTACGCGGCGGCGGCAGCCGTTTTATCACCCTCGCGCATCGCCAGTTTCGCCCGCAGCCACCATGCCAGGCCACCGTCACCGGCGTGTTCAAGAAATGCCTTGGCGCTGGCGTAATCGCCCTGTTGATAATTCACGGCGGCCAGTCGATCAGCATTGTCGAGGCTACCGCGCGTGCTGTTTTGCAGCAGTTTGATCAGTTTTTGTTCGTTTGGCGGTTGATCACCAAATGACCAACCCAACCGGCTGATCAGTGACGCCGTGACCAGCTGCTGCACCGGTTTGCCTTTAAGCAACGCGGCCAGTTGCTCGTCGGGCATCGCCGCCAGATCGGCCATCAACAGCTTCAATGAGGTGTAACCCACTGCGGAACCGTGGAGGTTTTGCGTGGCGTAGAGTTTTATAGCGTTGTCCCAATCGCCCGCCGTGCGAGCGACACGCGCCTCTTCGCCGAGGCTGGCGACGCCCAGCTCCAATGGGTCGCTGAAACCGTCGATGCTCAACTGGCGCGCCTGCTCAAAGGCCTTGCGCGACTGCGTCAGCAGATCGGGTGCGGCGTCCGCTTCGCTGCTCATGGCAAACAGCGCCCGGCCCAGCGAATAAGCGGCCCACGTGCTGCGCAACGCGCGTTGATCCGCCGGCAATGCGAGCACTTTCTGGAAGTAATCGGCGGCCAATCCATGGTCACCGGCGCTGAACGCCACGGCGCCCGCCAGATAGAGCCTGTGCTCGGTCGGCAGGCCTGCGCCCTGCGCCTCGACCTGATGAGCATCGCTCAGCGTGCGCAGTTCTTTGACCAACGCCTGCTGCGGCACCGTCAAACCAGCCTGTTCGGCGTCGTCGCGCTGCACGGCATAGTCAGGCGCGTCCATGCTGTAGACGACTTCGCTGACGCTCTTCAAACCCGTAATCGCCTGCCCGAGACGACTGATCTCGAACCGGAAGTTGCCTTCCGGCAGCTCCGCCATCGACTGGCCCCGGTTGTCGAGCAGGCGCATAGGGAAATCCGGCCCGCAGGCCACTGCCGAACCCAGTGGAAAACCGAGGCTCAGGCAAAGCAAATGGCGGGGCCAGTTACGGGTGAACATTCGAACCTCCTTGATCAATGTTTGTGCAGCGCGCCCAACCGATGGCGCGCTGCCCACCGGCCGGGATCCGACCGTCGCGCAGGCGGGTGAAGGTAAGCAGATCCGGGCTTTGTTGCAACGCATAACCGGCCAGGGCATCGGCGCCCTCACAACCTCGCGCGGCGAGCGTCAGGCGTTCGGGCCAGGCACTGTCGAGGTTGCCTTGATTGCTGATGCTGACGTCATAGAGGCCATCCTGCGCCGAGAGTTTCAGCGTCAGGCGACTATCGAGGGCATCGCCACGGGCCACGGCGCGCAAGGTCGTCAGGCTCCAGGCCCGGCGATCATTGACCAATGGCAGGCGAAACCAGATCAGCCCGGCCAGATGAGCCGGCGGATCGTCGCGCAACTGGGTGGCAAGTGTGCTCAGTTGCTGCGGATCGGCCAGCAATTCCCGGCGCTCGCCGACGCGCTCAATGGGCACTTCGCTTTCCACGTCGAGTGCGCCGCCGGCCTGCGGCAACAACGCTACGCCATAGGCCGGCAGCGCCAGATAAAAAGGTTTCGACGTGATGCGGCTCCAGGCGCCGGCCCATTTTCTGGCCTGATCCGGGTCAAACAATCCCATGCGCGGGTCGCTCACCGCATGTACCTGCAACACGCTGCTATCGACTGTGGATAACAATGCAGGCAGTTCAGGACTGTCGAGCCACGCCGGCAGCGCGGTAATGCTCAACGGTATGGAAGCCGGCAGCACCGCGCGCAAATCCGTGAGGAATTTCCGATAAGCCGGTAGCCGAGCGTTCCCGGCATCGTGGTCGATTTCCACACCGGAGAGCACCAGCCCCTGCGCCTGCCAATCGCTGAGCACTTGCAGGATCTGCGCAGCGACCTCGTCCTGATCCAGCGACTTGAGCTGGCCATCGAGACGAATCACCGCAATCAGCGGCCGGCCATCCCGGTTGAGCAGCACCGGGTCGATTCGCGCCCGGTTCCAGCCCGCCTTGGGGAATGCCTGCAAGGCCAGCACCCGCAGGGTCGAAAAATCCGCACGGCTGTCTTTGAGTGCGGCTTCGTGGGCCGGCGTCCATTGTCGTTGCCATACATAAAGTTGCTGATCGAGCGGCGGTGCGTCCTGTTGTTCGCAACCGCTAAGCAAAGCCAGCATCACCAGCAAGCCTGACAGGCGAGCGAGAAAAACCATAAAACTCCTAAGCCTGAATCTCATCTTGTAGGAGCGAGGCTTGCCCGCGAAGCATTTGGCGGAGTTTAGGACGCCTTCGCGGGCAAGTCGGGTCGCCGCATCGCTCGCTCCTACACGCCGCGTCAGATGCTACAGGTCGAGCACCAAAGGCTGCGAGCCCTGCGCCGGAATCGCACAACAAATCAGGACGTGTCCTTCTTCCGGCACTTCCGCTGGCGGCTGTGGATAATTCACCTGACCGCTGATCAGGCGAGTCTTACAGGTCCCGCAGGAACCGCCGCGGCAACTGAATTCCGGGCGCAACCCGCGGCTTTCCGCCAACTCCAGCAAACTGCCGCCGTCGGGTTGCCAGCGGGCTTCTTTGGCCGAACGCTCGAACACCACCGGCACCGACGTGGTCGCGGCCGGCGGTTGCTCGATGACCACCGCGTCGGGGTCCGGCCGGCGACGCAAGGTCGACGGGCCGAAGGTCTCGGCGTGAATCCTGCTGTCACGGATGTCCAGTTCCCGAAGGCTGTCGTACAGCCCCTGGGTAAAACTGCCCGGCCCGCAGAGGACAAAATCCAGCTGATCGTAGTCCTCCACTTCAAGGATGTTCTTCAGCAACGCGGCGTCTATCCGTCCGGTCAGGTCAAAGTCCTCACCCTCGTGAGCATCGGCCTCCGGCTGACTGAGCAGACGCAGCACCCGCACCGAATCACCGGCGTCATCCAGCAAACGATCCAGCTCGGAGCGAAACGGTTGATCCGCCAGCGTGCGCGAACTCTGAAAAAACCATGTAGGCCGAATGTGCCGCGTGCGCAGGCCTTGATACACCACCTCCCGCACCATCGACAGCAGCGGCGTAATGCCTACGCCGGCGGCCAACAACACCAGCGGCCGACGCTCATGGGTTGCCACGGTGAAGTGCCCCTGAGGCGCGCGGGCTTCCAGCAGATCACCGACACGAACCTGCTCATGCAGATGCGAAGACACCCGCCCTTCTCGCTTCACGCTGATGCGGAAAAAGTCATCGGACGGCGCGCTCGACAGGCTATAGGTGCGGATATGCACCTCACCGCCAATGTTGAACCGCAGCGGTAAATGCTGCCCCGCTTGAAACAGCGGCAACCCGGCGCCATCGGCGGGCTCCAGATAGATCGAGCGGATGTTGTGGCTTTCCGCTTCGATGCGGGCCACCCGCAGCGGCCGCCAATGATCACCCAGCGCCCGGGCTTGCAGGCGTGCGTTGGCCTGCTCCCAGGTGCCCGTCAGCAAACTGGTGGGCGATACGCCGTCGAAGCGCCAGCGCAGAGCCAGTGCTGCGGGCCGACGCACCACCTGCTCCACCTCGAATGTCCACAGACGCTCGGCGCCTTGAAAGGCTTCGACTTGGGGGCCTTCAAGGATGATTTCGGTGCGACCGCTGAGGTGCAGCAGGTCGCCGGAGTTGAAATCGATGAACAGCAAACCCGCCCGTGGATTGATCAACAGGTTGCCCAGGGTATTGAAGAACAGATTGCCGGCGAAGTCCGGGATGGTCAGACGATTACCTTCTACGTGTACGAAACCGGCCTGACCGCCACGGTGGGAAACGTCCACTGAGCGCCGACCGTCGACATCCACATAACTGGCGACGAAGAAGGTATCGGCGTCGGCAATCATGGCTTTGGCAGCGTCATCCAGAGCGCCCATGTGCTGCGCGATGCGCGTCGAGGGATCCGCCAGCGGCACCGAACGAAACTGCCGCAATTGAATGTATTGCGGGCAGTTGCCGAAGGACTGTTCGACCGTTACGCCGAAGCCATTCGCCGTCACGGCGCCGACGCGACCATTGAGGCGGTTGCGCCGCCGCGTGTGCAGTTCGATCCCCAACAAGCCGATCGCCGCGCCATCAGTCAATTGCGCCGGGTCATCCGCCCCCGGCAAGCTGTTGAATTGCAGCGCACCTGGCTGGGGCGAATGAGCGAAGCCCGGTTGCCCTTCAAGAATGCTCGCCCAAGGATTGCCGTCGATGTCCACTGCGCCGTACAGCATGAACGGCAGTTGCTCATAGAATTTGCGGTGTTGGTCCGGCATCTCAGTGCGAACCACCCTACGACCCAACTCCTCCATTCGCTGGGCAACACCGACGTGTGCCTGCAACTGTTTTTCGCCCGCGTGCCAAGGTGACTGGTCCATTACGGCTTCTCCCGTGCGCGCCAGGCGCAGTGTGAACGGCCCGACAATGCCGGGCCGCAGGTATCAGGCAGTTTTTTGCAGGCCGGCGACGGTGCGCGGCATGCCGACAAACCCTGGCAAGGCTTCGATGCGCGCCAGCCAGGCCCGCACGTTGGCGTAGTCCTCGAGCGACACGTTGCCTTCCGGAGCGTGGGCGATGTAACTGTAGGCGGCCACGTCGGCAATGGTCGGTTCGCTGCCGGTCAGGTAAACCGTATCCGCCAGTTCCTGATCGATCAGTTTGAGCCAGACGTGGGCGTAAGCGATCGTCTCTTCAGCCCTGTAAGGCGCGCCAAACACCGTGATCAGCCGCGCCCGGCCCGGGCCAAAGGCAATCGGTCCAGCCGCCACTGACAACCAGCGTTGAACCTTGGCGGCGCCGAGCGGGTCGTCTGGCAGCCAGCGACCGTTACCGTATTTTTTCGCCAGGTAAACCAGAATTGCGTTGGAATCGGCCAGCACCACGCCTTGATCGTCGATGGCCGGGACCTGTCCGAACGGGTTGATCGCCAGGTAATCGGGCTGTTTGTGCGCGCCCTTGGCCATATCGACCAGGATCAGCTCGGTCGGCAGTTGCAGCAGGGATAACATCAGCTCCACACGGTGAGCATGGCCGGAACGTGGGAAGTTGTAGAGTTTGATCGCTTGCATGGTCGACTCCGCTGGGTGGTGGCGCCGTTCTGAAACGATCAGCGCCGATGGGAGCCATCTTCCACCCCCAACCAAAACAACAGAATAACCAGCAAACGCAATCAATTATTTCAGCCAGTGCAATAACCCATCAGCCCTGCAAGGCCGGGTGTTCCCGCAGCGCTTTCACCGTGAAGTCGACAAAACTGCGAATCCGGGCCGGCGCATTGCGGCCGCCCTGATACACCACATGGATGGGCAATGGCGGCAGTTCGAAGTCAGCCAATACGATTTCCAGTTCGCCGGAAGCGACTTCACTGGCGACTTGATAAGACAGGACACGGGTGAATCCCAGCCCGAGACACGCAGCCGTAATGGCTGCCTGATTCGCCGTCACCACCAATCGCGATTCAACCCGCACGCTGAGTGGCTCGCGCGCATCCTGAAAAGGCCAGCTTTTAAGCTGACCAATAGCGGACGTCGAAATAACCGGTGCACGCGCCAGATCCTGAGGATGCACCGGCCTGCCTTGCGCCTCCAAAAATGGCGGAGCAGCGCAAATCACCCGCCGTACTTCGCCGACGCGGATCGCGTGCTGGTTGCTGTCGGGCAACTCACCGATGCGCACAGCCACATCAATCCCCTCCTCGACCATGCTCACGACCCGATCGACCAGCAAGCCGTTGATGCAGACTTCAGGAAACTGCTTCAGATAACTCACCATTACCGGCGTAACGAACAACTCGCCAAATAACACTGGCGCGGTGATCGTCAGTTGCCCACGGGGTTCGGCATGACTGCCCGCAGCTGAATCCTCCGCTTCCTGCACCTCGGCAAGAATCCTCCTACAGTCTTCGAGATACCGCTGACCCGCCTCGCTCAAATGCACGCTGCGGGTGGTGCGCGTCAGCAAGCGTGTGCCAATGCGTTTTTCCAGCGCGGCCACGGCACGGGTAACACTGGCCGCCGACAGGCCCAAACGCCGCGCCGCAGCCGAAAAACCCTGGTCCTGGGCGACGGCGGCGAAGACCTGCATTTCCTGGAATCGGTCCACTGGGTATGTCCTCTACTCAGATATTCGCTACCGTCAGGCTGCGAATCCAATACGGCGTTCAAAACAATCTAGTCTGACATAACCGGGAATTTGCGAGGTCTTGATTATGGCAAAGGATAAGAAGCGCCCGCTTAAGCAGAACGCTGCCGACAGCTCGAAGATGTCTAACAAGGACTACCTGGAAGAACTGCGCCGACTGCACGTCGAAACCGTCAAGTTGCAGGAGTGGGTAAGGCAAAAAGGGATCAAGGTGTGCATTGTTTTCGAGGGCCGCGACGGTGCCGGCAAGGGAGGGACAATCAAGGCCCTGACTGAACGGGTGAGCCCACGTATCTTTCGGGTGGTGGCGTTGAGCGCGCCGACCGAACGTGAGAAAACCCAGATGTATGTCCAGCGGTACCTGCCGCATCTGCCGGCGGCTGGCGAAGTGGTGATCTTCGATCGCAGTTGGTACAACCGTGCGGGCGTTGAGCGCGTGATGGGGTTCTGCACCCAAGAGCAGGTCGACCGTTTCCTGAAGTCTATTCCGTTGGTGGAACGTGCAATCGTCGATTCGGGCGTCATCCTGATCAAATATTGGCTGGAGGTCAGCCAAGAGGAACAGACACGACGTCTTCAGGCACGCATCAAGGATGGACGCAAAATCTGGAAGCTCACCGGCATGGATCTCAAGTCATACAGCCGCTGGTACGACTATTCACGCGCCCGTGACGACATGTTCAAGATGACCGACACCGAACATGCCCCCTGGTTCGTGGCCAACTCCAATGACAAGCGACGGGCTCGCCTGAACATCATCACCGACCTGCTCAGCCGCATTCCCTATAAGGATGTTCCGAGGGAGCCCGTGAAGTTGCCCAAACGCCAGAAGCCAGGCAGCTATCGAGAGCCGGATTATCCACTGCGATTGATAGAGGAAAAATTCTGAGCTGAATGTAAAAGGGGCAAGGTCCTGTGAACAACAGGAACTCTGCCCCTCGATTCAGCTGTGGATAACTTATTCCACGGTGACTGACTTCGCCAGGTTACGCGGCTGGTCAACGTCTGTGCCTTTCAACACCGCGACGTAGTACGACAGCAACTGCAACGGGATGGTGTAGAGGATCGGCGACAGGATGTCGTGGATGTGCGGCATGTGCACAACGTGGGTGCCTTCGCCGTTGGTCATGCCGGCCTGTTCGTCTGCGAAGACGATCAGTTGGCCGCCACGGGCGCGCACTTCCTGAAGGTTGGACTTCAACTTCTCCAGCAGTTCGTTGTTGGGCGCCACGGTCACTACTGGCATGTCGTTATCCACAAGCGCCAACGGGCCGTGCTTCAGTTCGCCGGCCGGGTAGGCTTCAGCGTGGATGTAGGAGATTTCCTTAAGTTTCAGGGCACCTTCCATCGCTACCGGGAATTGCGCGCCACGACCGAGAAACAGGGTGTGGTGTTTCTCGGCGAACAGCTCGGCGATTTTCTCCACCGTGCTGTCCATAGCCAGGGCTTCGCCCAGACGGGTCGGCAGGCGACGCAGTTCTTCGACCAGGGTGGCTTCGACGCCTTTGGCCAGGGTGCCGCGCACTTGACCGAGGGACAGCGTCAGCAACAGCAGGCCAACCAACTGAGTGGTGAAGGCTTTGGTCGAGGCCACGCCGATTTCGCGACCGGCCTGGGTCAGCAAGGTCAGGTCGGACTCACGCACCAGCGAGCTGATGCCGACGTTGCAGATCGCCAGGCTGGCGAGGAAGCCCAGCTCCTTGGCGTTGCGCAGCGCGGCCAGGGTGTCGGCGGTTTCGCCGGACTGGGAAATGGTCACGAACAGGGTGTCTGGCTGCACCACGACTTTGCGATAGCGGAATTCACTGGCGACTTCGACCTGGCACGGGATGCCGGCCAGCTCTTCCAGCCAGTAACGGGCGACCATGCCGGCGTGGTAGCTGGTGCCGCAGGCGACGATCTGCACGTTGCGCACTTTGGCGAACAGCTCGGCAGCCTGTGGGCCGAAAGCTTGCACCAGCACACCGTCCGGGCTCAGACGACCTTCGAGGGTACGCTGCACCACAGTCGGTTGTTCGTGGATTTCCTTGAGCATGAAGTGGCGGAACTCGCCCTTGTCAGCCACGTCGGCACCGTCACGGTACTGCACGGTTTGGCGCTCGACGACCTTGCCGCTAACGTCCCAGATCTGCACGCTATCGCGACGAATTTCGGCGATATCGCCTTCTTCCAGGTACATGAAGCGGTCAGTGACCTGGCGCAGGGCCAATTGGTCGGAAGCGAGGAAATTTTCACCCAGGCCAAGGCCGATCACCAGCGGGCTGCCACTGCGAGCGGCGAGCAGGCGATCCGGTTGCCGAGCGCTGATCACGGCCAGGCCGTAAGCACCGTGCAACTCTTTAACAGTGGCCTTGAGGGCCACGGTCAGGTCGTTCAGATCCTTGAGTTTGTGGTTCAGCAGGTGGGCGATGACTTCAGTGTCGGTGTCCGATGTGAACACGTAACCCAATGCCTTGAGTTGTTCGCGCAGGGCTTCGTAGTTCTCGATGATGCCGTTGTGCACCACCGCCAGATCACCGGAAAAATGCGGGTGAGCGTTGCGCTCGCACGGCGCACCGTGAGTGGCCCAGCGAGTGTGGGCGATGCCCAGACGACCGACCAGCGGCTCGGCTTCGAGCGCCAGTTCCAGCTCGCTGACTTTACCCGGACGACGCATGCGCTCGAGCTGTTGATCATTGGTATAGACCGCCACACCGGCGCTGTCATAGCCACGGTATTCCAGGCGCTTGAGGCCTTCGAGGAGGATGGCAGTGATGTTACGTTCTGCGACTGCACCGACAATTCCACACATGCTATTTCTCCTGACTGACAGCCGCGCATATCAGCGTGATACCGCGGGCTTGTATCTGATCGCGTGCCTCCAGCGGCAGGCGATCATCGGTAATTAGGGTATGGACGCTGCTCCATGGC
The DNA here is from genome assembly GCF_019956155.1 of Pseudomonas sp. BF-RE-22. Classification (NCBI taxonomy): domain Bacteria; kingdom Pseudomonadati; phylum Pseudomonadota; class Gammaproteobacteria; order Pseudomonadales; family Pseudomonadaceae; genus Pseudomonas; species Pseudomonas sp. BF-RE-22. The sequence continues at coordinate 379,982 of NZ_JAHBDD010000011.1, forward strand.
AGCTCCAGGTTGGGAATCTTGCGGCCTATCTTGTCGGACTCCACCATCACGATCACTTCGCGGGCAACATCCGCCATGACGCGGCTGAGTCCCAGCAATTCATTGAAGGTGGTGGTACCGCGCACCAGGTCGATGCCGTCGGCACCGATGAACAACTGATCGAAATCGTAGGAGCGCAGCACTTGCTCGGCGACCTGCCCCTGGAAAGACTCGGAATGCGGGTCCCAGGTACCGCCGGTCATCAGCAGCACCGGTTCGTGCTCGAGTTCACTCAAGGCGTTGGCGACATGAAGCGAGTTGGTCATCACCACCAGGCCCGGCTGCTGGCCGAGTTCCGGAATCATCGCTGCCGTGGTGCTGCCGCTGTCGATGATGATCCGGGCATGCTCGCGGATCCGCGCAACGGCAGCACGGGCGATCGCCTGTTTGTACCTGGAAACCGGTTGCCCGATATCGGCGACCAGTTCCTGAGGCATGGTGATCGCACCGCCATACCGGCGCAACAAAAGACCATTGCTTTCGAGCGCCGCCAGGTCCTTGCGAATCGTAACTTCCGAGGTTTCGAAGCGCTTGGCCAGTTCATCAACACTGACTTCGCCCTGCTCATTGAGCAAGGCGAGGATATTGTGACGGCGTTGAGGTGTATTGCGCTTCGACATGACTTGGTAAGTTTCGATTCGAAAGATAACGGAAGCAATCAAAACCTATTGGCGAAACTTCGTCAAGCGCGAGGCGATAAAAAGGTCTGTGGATAAAAGCTTCGCGGGCAAGTCGGATCGCCGCACCGCTCGCTCCTACGGGATCGTAGTCAATCCACATAATGTGTACGACTTTAACTGTAGGAGCGAGGCTTGCCCGCGAAGGCGATCTAACGAACACCGCAGACGCCTGTGGATAACTCAGCTTTTCTTGATTTTCACTGGCCGTTTCCAGCCATCGATATTCTTCTGGCGTGCACGTCCGACGGCCAGTTGCTCTTTATCCACATTCTGCGTAATTGTCGATCCGGCCGCAGTGGTCGCACCGCTAGAGATATCCACAGGCGCCACCAACGAGTTGTTGGAACCGATGAACACATCCTCACCCAACACGGTTTTCCACTTGTTGGCACCGTCATAGTTGCACGTGATAGTGCCCGCACCGATGTTGGTGCGTGCGCCAATCTCGGCATCGCCCAGATAGGCCAGGTGACCGGCCTTGGCGCCTTCGCCCATGTGAGCGTTTTTCAGCTCGACAAAGTTACCCACATGCGCGCGAGCCTCCAGCACGGAGCCTGGACGCAGGCGCGCGAATGGACCGGCATCACTGCCTTCGCCCATGATCGCGCCTTCGATATGGCTGTTGGCCTTGATCACCACGCCTTTGCGCAAAGTGCTGTCCTTGATCACGCAGTTCGGGCCGATCACCACGTCATCTTCGATGACAACCTTGCCTTCGAGAATCACGTTGATGTCGATCAGCACATCGCGACCGACAGTGATGTCACCGCGGACATCGAAACGTGCCGGGTCGCGCAGGGTCACGCCCTGGGCCATCAAACGACGACCCGCGCGCAGTTGATAATGACGCTCGAGCTCGGAAAGCTGCTTGCGATCATTGGCGCCCTGCACTTCCATCGCATCGTGAGGCTGCTCGGTCGCCACCACCAGACCATCGCTGACTGCCATGGCAATCACGTCAGTCAGGTAGTACTCGCCCTGGGCGTTGTTGTTGGAGAGACGGCTCATCCAGCCGCCCAGTTGCGCGAACGGCAGCGCGAGAATGCCGGTGTTGCCTTCAGTGATCGCACGTTCGGCTTCGTTGGCGTCTTTCTGCTCGACGATAGCCGTCACCTTGCCGGCAGCATCACGAACGATGCGGCCATAGCCGGTTGGATCATCCAGCTGAACGGTCAGCAAACCCAATTGCTGCGGCGCAACCTGCTTGAGCAAACGCTGAAGGGTCTCGACTTCGATCAACGGTACGTCGCCGTAAAGAATCAGGACGGTGTCGGACTCAATGAACGGCACTGCCTGAGCAACCGCGTGGCCAGTACCCAACTGCTTGTCCTGCAGGACGAAATTCAGATCATCGGCTGCCAGTCGCTCACGCACGGCGTCGGCACCATGGCCAATCACCACGTGGATGCGCTGTGGATCAAGTTGCCGCGCGCTGTGGATAACATGACCAAGCATCGAGTTGCCGGCAATCGGATGCAGGACTTTCGGCAGTGCCGAACGCATGCGAGTGCCTTGGCCGGCAGCGAGGATAACAATTTCAAGAGACATGACTGGCTACCAATCCTGGATGGTCAGCGGCTGCGACCAGGTTATGAAAATCGGAAAAGAAAAAAGGGTAGCCGAGGCTACCCTTTTTAATCAATCGCGCAACAAGTGATGGCCTGTTAGTGGCCAAACTTCTTGCGGATCTGCTGGACGGTGCGCAGCTGAGCTGCAGCCTCGGCCAGACGTGCGGCAGCAGAACCGTAATCGAATTCCGCGCCCCGCTCATGCAAGGCCTTCTCGGCAGCCTTAACGGCTTCCTGAGCGGAGGCTTCGTCCAGGTCGGCAGCTCGTTGCACGGTGTCGGCAAGAACCTTGACCATGTTCGGCTGAACCTCGAGGAAACCACCGGAGATGTAATACACCTCCTCTTCCCCGCCCTGCTTGACCAGGCGGATCGGGCCAGGCTTGAGATTAGTGATCAGCGGCGCGTGGCCCAGGGCGATACCAAGATCACCCAGTGCACCGTGCGCAATCACCATCTCGACCAGGCCGGAAAAGATTTCTCCTTCCGCGCTGACGATATCGCAATGGACTGTCATAGCCATCTGATTGCCTCAACCTAAATTAGCGCCCGTTGCCGGGCGCCGGGATTACAGTTTCTTGGCTTTCTCGATCGCTTCTTCGATGCCGCCGACCATGTAGAACGCTTGTTCTGGCAGGTGGTCGTAGTCACCGTTGAGGATGCCTTTGAAGCCAGCAATGGTGTCTTTCAGGGAAACGTATTTACCCGAGGCACCGGTGAAGACTTCAGCCACGAAGAACGGCTGCGACAAGAAGCGCTGGATCTTACGAGCACGGTTTACCAACTGCTTGTCGGCTTCCGACAGCTCGTCCATACCCAGGATCGCAATGATGTCCTTCAGTTCTTTGTAACGCTGCAGAACGTACTGTACACCGCGAGCGGTATCGTAGTGGTCCTGGCCGATTACGTTCGGGTCCAGCTGGCGCGAAGTCGAGTCGAGTGGATCGACCGCTGGGTAGATACCCAGGGAAGCGATGTCACGGGACAGAACGACGGTGGCGTCCAAGTGGGCGAAGGTGGTCGCTGGCGACGGGTCAGTCAAGTCATCCGCAGGTACGTATACCGCTTGGATCGAGGTGATCGAACCGTTTTTGGTCGAAGTGATACGCTCTTGCAGAGTACCCATCTCTTCGGCCAGGGTCGGCTGGTAACCTACTGCGGAAGGCATACGGCCCAGCAGTGCGGATACTTCAGTACCGGCCAGGGTGTAACGATAGATGTTGTCGACGAACAGCAGAACGTCGTTACCTTCGTCACGGAACTTCTCGGCCATGGTCAGGCCGGTCAGTGCTACGCGCAGACGGTTACCCGGCGGCTCGTTCATCTGACCGTAAACCAGTGCCACTTTGTCCAGAACGTTGGAGTCCTTCATCTCGTGGTAGAAGTCGTTACCCTCACGAGTACGCTCACCCACACCGGCGAACACGGAATAACCGCTGTGCTCGATGGCGATGTTACGGATCAGTTCCATCATGTTTACGGTTTTGCCTACACCGGCACCACCGAACAGACCAACTTTACCACCCTTGGCGAACGGGCAAACCAGGTCGATAACCTTGATGCCGGTTTCCAGCAGGTCGTTGCCGCCCGCTTGCTCAGCGAAGGTTGGCGCAGGACGGTGAATGCCCCAGCGCTCTTCGGTGGCGATCGGACCAGCTTCGTCGATCGGGTTGCCCAGTACGTCCATGATCCGGCCCAGAGTCGCTTTACCGACCGGTACGGAGATGGCTGCGCCAGAGTCGGTGACTTCCAGACCGCGCTTCAAGCCCTCGGTGGAACCCATCGCAATGGTACGAACCACGCCGTCGCCCAGCTGCTGCTGAACTTCGAGAGTGGTGCCTGCATCGCTTTTTACACTCAAAGCGTTGTAGATGCTCGGTACGCTGTCGCGTGGGAATTCCACGTCGATAACGGCGCCGATGATTTGAACGATACGTCCGCTACTCATAGCTGGATCCTCTGAATATTTGAACCGTTAAACCGCGGCAGCGCCGCCGACGATTTCCGAGATCTCTTGGGTGATCGCAGCCTGACGCGCCTTGTTGTAGACCAGCTGCAAATCGCTGATCAAATCACCGGCGTTGTCGGTAGCGTTCTTCATCGCGATCATCCGCGCAGCTTGTTCAGCCGCGTTGTTCTCGACCACCGCCTGGTAGACCTGCGACTCCACGTAACGGACCATCAAGCCGTCAAGCAGCTCTTTGGCGTCCGGTTCGTACAGATAATCCCAGTGGTGCTTGAGTCCTTGATCCGGGGTTGCCACCAGTGGAATCAACTGCTCCACGGTAGGCGTTTGCGTCATGGTGTTGATGAACTTGTTGGACACCACGGACAGGCGGTCAATACGGCCGTCCAGGTAGGCATCCAGCATCACCTTGACGCTGCCGATCAGGTCATTGATCGACGGCTCTTCACCCAGGTGGCTGATAGCTGCTACGACGTTACCGCCGAAGTTGCGGAAGAAAGCCGCACCCTTGCTACCAACAACACACAGATCAATCTCGACGCCGTTTTCGCGGTTTACCGCCATGTCCTTGACCAGAGCCTTGAACAGGTTGGTGTTCAAGCCACCACACAGACCACGGTCACTGCTCACCACGACATAACCAACACGCTTTACTTCACGGTCGATCATGAATGGGTGGCGATATTCCGGGTTAGCGTTGGCCAAATGGCCAATAACCTGGCGGATGCGCTCCGCGTAAGGACGGCTAGCAGCCATGCGCATTTGTGCCTTGCGCATTTTACTGACCGCCACTTTTTCCATGGCGCTGGTAATCTTTTGCGTGCTTTTGATGCTCGCAATCTTACTGCGAATCTCTTTTGCGCCTGCCATGTAACACCTATCAGGTTAGCAAGCGGGAGCCTTGCGGCTCCCGCTGCGGCTTACCAGGTTTGGGTGGCCTTGAACTTCTCGATACCGGCTTTCATGCCAGCGTCGATTTCGTCATTGAAGTCACCCTTCACGTTGATCTTCGCCATCAATTCGGCGTGATCGCGGTTGAAGAAAGCAATCAGCGCTTGTTCGAAGCTGCCGATCTTGGCGATTTCAACGTCAGTCAGGAACCCACGCTCAGCGGCATACAGCGACAGCGCCATGTCAGCGATCGACATTGGTGCGTATTGCTTCTGCTTCATCAGCTCGGTAACGCGCTGACCATGCTCAAGTTGCTTACGGGTCGCTTCGTCCAGGTCAGAAGCGAACTGGGCGAATGCCGCCAGTTCACGGTACTGAGCCAGAGCGGTACGGATACCACCGGAGAGCTTCTTGATGATCTTGGTCTGAGCGGCACCACCCACACGGGATACCGAAACACCGGCGTTCACAGCAGGACGGATCCCGGAGTTGAACATGGCCGATTCCAGGAAGATCTGACCGTCGGTGATGGAAATCACGTTGGTCGGAACGAACGCGGAAACGTCGCCAGCCTGGGTTTCGATGATCGGCAGTGCGGTCAGGGAACCGGTTTTGCCGGTCACTGCGCCGTTGGTGAACTTCTCTACATATTCTTCCGAAACGCGGGATGCGCGCTCCAGCAGACGGGAGTGGAGATAGAACACGTCGCCTGGGTAAGCTTCACGGCCTGGTGGACGGCGCAGCAGCAGGGAAATCTGGCGGTAAGCCACTGCTTGCTTGGACAGATCGTCATAAACGATCAGCGCGTCTTCACCGCGGTCGCGGAAGTACTCACCCATGGTGCAACCGGAGTACGGTGCCAGGAATTGCAGTGCTGCAGATTCCGAAGCGCTCGCTGCCACGACGATGGTGTTAGCCAGTGCGCCGTTTTCTTCCAGCTTGCGAACCACGTTGGCGATGGTCGATTGTTTCTGACCGATCGCTACGTAGACGCAGAAAATGCCGCTGTTTTTCTGGTTGATGATCGCGTCGATCGCCAGAGCGGTTTTACCGATCTGACGGTCACCGATGATCAGCTCACGCTGGCCACGGCCGACAGGGATCATGGCATCGACAGCCTTGTAGCCAGTCTGTACAGGCTGGTCTACCGACTTACGCCAGATCACGCCTGGAGCAACTTTCTCGACCGCGTCGGTCTCGGTGTTGTTCAGCGGACCTTTGCCGTCAACTGGGTTACCCAGTGCGTCGACTACGCGACCCAGCAGTTCCTTACCAACCGGAACTTCGAGGATGCGGCCGGTGCACTTGGCGCTCATGCCTTCAGCCAGAGTCTGGTATGCGCCCAATACAACGGCACCTACAGAGTCTTGCTCCAGGTTGAGGGCCATACCGAAGACGCCGCCCGGAAACTCGATCATCTCGCCGTACATTACGTCGGCCAGACCGTGAATCCGCACGATACCGTCAGATACGCTGACGACAGTGCCTTCGTTACGGGCTTGGGAGGTCACATCGAGCTTGTCGATGCGGCCCTTGATAATTTCACTTATTTCGGAAGGATTGAGTTGCTGCATTGCTCTGCTGCCCCTTCAAACTCAAGATTTCAATGCTTCGGCAAGGCTCGCGAGTTTGCCGCGAACCGAGCCATCGATAACCAGGTCGCCGGCGCGGATGACAATGCCCCCAATAAGGGATTTGTCTTCCTCGACTTGCAGGCGCACTTCCCGGTTGAGTCGTGCACTGAGAACCTTGGCGAGTTTGTCTTGCTGTTCTTGGTTCAATGCAAAAGCACTGGTCACTTCAACGTCTACCGACTTCTCTTGTTCGGCCTTGTACAGGTCGAACAGAGCGGATATCTCCGGCAACAGCGGGAGACGGTCGTTTTCGGCAACGACGTTGATGAAGTTCTGTGCCTTGGCATCAAACTTGTCGCCGCACACGTCAATAAACGTGGCGGCCTTGTCTGCGCTCGTCAGTCGCGGGGCCTTGAGCACGCGCTGCATGGTGTCGTCTTGCGACACTGCTGCAGCCAGGCCGAGCATGGCTGACCAAGAGGCCAGTTGCTGGTGGGCCTGGGCGTGCTCGAAGGCTGCCTTAGCGTAAGGTCGGGCCAACGTGGTCAATTCTGCCATGATCGCCCTCGCTTAAATTTCAGCAGCCAGTTTGTTTACCAGCTCCGCGTGCGCGTTTTGATCGATTGTGGCACCCAGGATCTTCTCGGCGCCGCCAACGGCCAGTGCACCCAGTTGGGCACGCAGCGCGTCTTTGACACTGTTCAGTTCCTGCTCGATCTCGGCCTGAGCCTGAACCTTCACACGGTCAGCGTCGATACGGGCTTTTTCAACAGCCTCTTCAACAATCTGGTTACCGCGTTTCTTGGCTTGCTCAATGATTTCAGCTGCCTGAGCCTTAGCTTCGCGCAGTTGTTGACCCGCTTTATCTTGGGCCAACTCCAGGTCGCGAGCTGCTCGGGCGGCAGCGTCCAGTCCATCCGCGATCTTCTTCTGACGTTCGTGCAAAGCCGCGATGACCGGAGGCCACACGAACTTCATGCAAAACAGTACAAAAATGAAGAACGCAACGGACTGGCCAATCAGGGTTGCATTAATGTTCACGCCAACACCTCGCTCGTTCGTTGCACATCAAACCAATCACTCGAAGGTTCGAGTGATTAGCCAGCGAGTTGACCAACGAATGGGTTCGCGAAGGTGAAGAACAGAGCGATACCAACACCGATCATGGTTACGGCGTCGAGCAGACCGGCAACGATGAACATTTTAACTTGCAGCATTGGAACCATTTCTGGCTGACGCGCTGCGCCTTCCAGGAACTTGCCGCCCAACAGGCCGAAACCAATTGCGGTACCCAGTGCGCCCAGGCCGATCAACAGTGCAACAGCGATAGCGGTTAGACCAACTACAGTTTCCATCTTTCCTCCCGACTTTTACGTCGTATGGTTTAGGTTTTTTAGATTTTAAAGCGGTAAAACAAATCGTTTCATAGCCCTGTTCGGGCCCCCACCCGTTTGACCGGGTGGGACATCAGACTAGTCGAGACTGGCCTTAATGGTTCTCTTCGTGCGCCATCGAAAGGTAAACGATGGTCAGCATCATGAAGATAAACGCCTGCAGGGTGATGATCAGGATGTGGAACACAGCCCACGCCCACTGCAGAACTACGCCCAGGCCGCTAAGCCAGAGCAGACCGCTGCCGAACATCACAGCAATCAGAATGAAGACCAGCTCGCCGGCGTACATGTTGCCGAACAGACGCAGTGCCAGGGAGATTGGCTTGGCTACCAGCGTCACGAACTCCAGCAGGAAGTTCACCGGAATCAGCAGGGCCTGAACGAAGATGTTCTTGCTGCCGAACGGGTGCAGGGTCAGCTCGCCGACGAAGCCGCCGATGCCCTTGACCTTGATGCTGTAGAAAATGATCAACGCGAACACCGACAGGGCCATGCCCAGGGTAGCGTTCGGGTCAGTGGTCGATACGGCACGGAACGGAATGTGCGCATCGCCAGTGATCAGGATGGCCAGCTGAGGAATCCAGTCGACCGGGATCAGGTCGACGGCGTTCATCAGGAAGACCCAGACGAAGATGGTCAGTGCCAGCGGTGCAATCACCGGGCTACGGCCATGGAAGCTGTCTTTCACGCTGCCATCGACGAATTCGACCAATACTTCAACGAAGTTCTGCAAAGCACCAGGCTGACCGGAAGTCGCTTTCTTTGCCGCCATGCGGAAAAGAAGAACGAAGATCAGACCCAAAGCGACCGACCAGCCGAGGGTATCGACGTGGAAAGCCCAGAAGCCCATTTCTTTGGCTTCTGCTGCGGTGTGGGCAAAACCCCACCCGCCGGTTGGGTGCTGACCGAAGGTCAGGTTCTGCAAGTGGTGCTGGATATAGCCCGAAGCGGTTGTTTCTGCCATGGTTGCCTCAAACGCCCTAAGGTCTCGAAAGTCTTGTTCTCATCAGCAGGGGCGCGAACCAGCTGACCAGTTGGGTCAACACGAAGACGCCGAATACAGCTAGCGGCGCCAATGGCTTCACACCTGCAAACGTCAATGCAAAAAGCACTGCCGTCAAAATCAGTTTGCCCGCCTCGCCGGCATAAAAAGACCGGACGATGGCTTGAGCTGCTCGGGCGCCGGAAAACCGAAATGCCCTGTGAGCGAAATAAACATTGGGCAGCAAGGCTATCAGGCCTCCGCAGAGTCCTGAGTACCCGGCAACGACTCCGTGCCATTGCCACAGCGCCAAAGCGGCGATCAGCAACACGACAAACTGAGCCATCAACACCGGAAAAACTGCCAGGCGATGGAACGGCAAGCGGTTTGGCGTGCGGGTTTCCATCACTAATACTCCCCAATGGTCGGCTGCCAGAATTCAATAACTTGGCATAATTTGTGCCGACAAAATGCGCGCAGAGTATAGGGGCGGTTCTGCCCCTATTCAACTGTCAGGTAGTGATTTCCGACTGCACGCTACATGAGGAAATGTTTCAGCGAATGTGTGCGAGCACACCCTGAAGCTCATCGAGGGAGTTGTAACCAATGACCAACTGCCCTTTCCCCTTCTTTCCGTGTCGGATCTGCACCGCAGAGCCTAGGCGCTCAGCCAGACGCTGCTCGAGTCGGGCGATATCCGGGTCCGGTTTTACCGGTTCGGCAGGCTCCTGTTTGCCACTCAACCACTGGCGAACCAGTGCCTCAGTCTGGCGCACAGTCAGCCCCCGTGCGACAACATGTCGCGCCCCTTCAACCTGTTGATTCTCCGGCAAACCAAGCAAAGCACGGGCATGACCCATTTCCAGGTCACCGTGCGACAGCATGGTCTTGATAACTTCCGGCAACGCGATCAAGCGTAGCAGGTTGGCAACAGTCACGCGGGATTTGCCCACCGCTTCGGCCACTTGTTGCTGAGTAAGCTGGAATTCCTGCTGCAAACGCTGCAGGGCCACCGCTTCTTCGATCGGATTGAGGTCTTCGCGCTGGATGTTCTCGATCAGCGCCATGGCGATGGCGGTTTCATCCGGCACATCGCGCACCATCGCCGGGATGGTTTCCTGGCCAGCCTGCTGGCTGGCACGCCAGCGACGTTCGCCGGCGATGATTTCGAAGCGGCCGCTGCCAATCGGGCGAACCACAATCGGCTGCATCACGCCCTGGGCCTTGATCGATTGCGCCAGTTCTTCCAGCGCTTGCGGATCCATGTCCCGACGCGGCTGGTACTTGCCGCGCTGGATCAGGTCCAGGGGCAAATGCTGCAGCTCACGCTGATCGGCTTGTACAGCCTGCTCTTCCAGCGAGCTGACGGTCGGACCGCTCAGCAGTGCATCCAGTCCACGTCCGAGACCTCGTTTCTTGACGGCCATGGGGATTCCTTAAGTTGCCTGAGCAGCGGCAGTGCGTGAATTTTTGCGCTGACGGCGAACCATCTCGCCGGCAAGTGCCAGATAGGCAATGGCGCCCCGCGAAGTCTTGTCGTAAGCCAGCGCCGGCATGCCATAGCTTGGCGCTTCGGCCAGGCGGATGTTACGCGGGATAACCGTGTCGTAGAGCTGCTCGCCGAAGTGTTCTTTCAACTGCGCCGATACGTCGTTCATCAGGCTCAGGCGCGGGTCATACATCGTGCGCAACAGGCCTTCGACTTTCAGGTTCGGGTTCAGCAGTTCAGCGATGCGCTTGATGTTATCCACAAGGTCGCTCAAGCCTTCGAGCGCAAAGTACTCGCACTGCATGGGGATAATTACCCCGTCAGCCGCGACCAAAGCGTTCAGCGTGAGCATCGACAGCGACGGCGGGCAGTCGATCAAAATGTAATCGTAGTTTTCACGGATCGGCGCCAGCGCACTGCGCAGGCGGCTTTCCTTCATCTGCATTTCCAGCAGAACCACTTCGGCCGCGGTCAAGTCGCGGTTGGCCGGCAACAACTGGTAACCACCGTGCTCGGAGTAGTGCATGGCCTGGGCCAGATCGCATTCGCCGATCAACAGGTCGTAGACCGAGTTTTCCAGGCCGTGTTTATCCACACCGCTACCCATGGTGGCGTTGCCCTGTGGATCGAGATCGATCAACAGCACCCGGCGCTTGGTAGCAACCAGGGAAGCTGCGAGGTTGATGCAGGTGGTGGTTTTACCCACACCACCCTTTTGGTTCGCTATCGCGAATACCTTAGCCATTCTTGCTTGTGTTCCCAATCATGCCGTGCGGCGCAGTATCAGCAGATGGCGTTGGCCTTGGCAACCAGGTACGGCCAGGGCGTGTTCGCTATCGAGGTGGAAGTCTGCCGGCAATGCTACCAGCTCATCGGCCGGATGAACGCCCTTCATTGCCAGCCAACGTGTATCGGCATCGCCAAGGTGGCGCGTCCAGTTGCTGAAGTTCTCCATGCTGCTGAACGCCCGGGAAATGATCCCGTTGAAAGGCTGTGCAGGCTGGAAGGCTTCGACGCGACTGTGGATAACTTGCAGGTTATCCAGTTTGAGTTCGAGTTTGACCTGGGTCAGGAAGCGGGTTTTCTTGCCGTTACTGTCCAGGCAGGTCACTTGGGACTCTGGAAACAGGATTGCAAGCGGAATGCCCGGCATGCCGCCGCCGCTGCCAACGTCCAGCCAGCGACCGTTTTCGATGAACGACATCACGCTCAAACTATCGAGCAGGTGACGCGAGACCATTTCGTCCGGATCGCGCACGGCGGTCAGGTTGTAGGCCTTGTTCCATTTGATCAACAGGGCCAGATAACCCAACAACTGTGCGTGCTGGGTTTCGGTCAATGTGACACCGAGCTGGCGAGCACCTGTGGATAACTCTTCGGCGTGTTGCGAGGTGACCAACGAACTCAAGCGCTTTGCTCCAACTGACGGCCCGCGCCGCGTTTTTTCAAATGAATCATCAACAGCGAAATGGCTGCCGGTGTGACACCCGGAATGCGTGACGCCTGGCCCAGTGTTTCTGGACGGGTCGCACCGAGCTTGCTCTGGATCTCTTTGGAGAGACCGGAAATGTTCGTGTAATCGATATCCACAGGCAGTTTCGTGTCTTCGCTCGCCCGCAGTCGTGCGATTTCATCCTGTTGACGATCAATGTAACCGGCGTATTTGGTCTTGATTTCGACCTGCTCGGCGACTTGTGGATCTTCTGCGCCCCCGCCAGTCACGGCGATCAGACCAGCGTAGTCGATTTCCGGACGGCTCAAGAGGTTGAGCAGGTTGTATTCGTGAGTCAGCGGCGTGCCGAATTTTTCGGATATCGCATCGCCCTGCGCGGTGCCGGGGCGAACCCAGGTACTTTTCAGGCGCTGCTCTTCCAGCGTGATGCTTTCGCGTTTGGTGCAGAACGCCGCCCAACGCGCGTCATCCACCAGACCCAGCTCGCGACCTTTTTCGGTCAGGCGCAGGTCCGCGTTGTCTTCACGTAGGATCAGACGGTACTCGGCGCGGGATGTGAACATCCGGTACGGCTCTTGAGTTCCAAGGGTAATCAGGTCGTCAACCAACACGCCGATGTACGCCTCGTCGCGACGCGGGCACCAGGCGTCTTTGCCTTGCGCACGCAGTGCAGCGTTGGCCCCGGCCAGCAAACCCTGGGCGCCGGCTTCTTCGTATCCGGTGGTGCCATTGATTTGCCCGGCGAAAAACAGACCGCCGATGACTTTGGTTTCCAGGCTGTACTTCAGGTCACGCGGATCGAAATAGTCGTACTCGATGGCGTAGCCCGGACGCACGATGTGCGCGTTTTCCATGCCGCGAATCGATTGCACGATCTGCAATTGCACGTCGAACGGCAGGGATGTGGATATCCCGTTCGGGTACAGCTCGTGAGTGGTCAAACCTTCCGGTTCGATGAAGACCTGGTGGCTTTCCTTGTCAGCAAAGCGGTGGATCTTGTCTTCGATCGACGGGCAGTAACGCGGGCCGATACCTTCGATCAACCCCGCATCGGAATACATCGGCGAACGGTCGAGGTTCGCTGCGATGATTTCGTGGGTCCGGGCGTTGGTGTGGGTAATCCAGCAGCTGACCTGTTTCGGATGCTGCTCTTTGGAACCCATGAACGACATCACCGGGATCGGCGTATCACCGGCTTGCTCGGTCATCACCGAGAAATCCACAGACCGACCGTCGATACGCGGCGGCGTACCGGTTTTCAATCGGCCAACACGCAGTGGCAATTCGCGCAGACGGTGAGCCAGGGCGATCGACGGCGGATCACCGGCACGACCGCCGGAATAATTCTGCATTCCGATGTGGATAAGTCCACCGAGGAAGGTGCCAGTGGTCAACACCACGGAGTCAGCGAAGAAACGCAGGCCCATTTGGGTGACAACACCACGCACTTGTTCCTGTTCAACGATCAGGTCATCAGCGGCTTGTTGAAATATCCACAGGTTCGGCTGGTTTTCCAATGCTTCGCGGACAGCGGCCTTGTACAGAACCCGGTCTGCCTGGGCGCGGGTTGCACGCACGGCCGGGCCTTTGCGGCTGTTCAACACACGAAACTGAATGCCGCCTTTATCGGTAGCCATGGCCATCGCGCCGCCGAGGGCATCGATTTCTTTTACCAAGTGGCTTTTGCCGATCCCGCCGATGGCCGGGTTGCAACTCATGGCACCGAGGGTTTCCACGTTATGCGTCAGCAACAGGGTTTTTGCCCCCATACGTGCTGAGGCCAGTGCTGCCTCGGTACCGGCATGACCGCCGCCGATGACGATCACTTCAAAACGGGAAGGGAAATCCACCACGCACCTCGTGCCTGCTTAAGTAGGTAATTCAGGAATAGTTTGAGCTCAGGTTTTTGGACCTGGTCGACAAGTATAGGGACTTCGCCCTTCCTAAAGAACCCTTTGCACAAAATTTAACCAGCTGTGGAGAAGTCGGGGTTATAGAAATTAAAAAGAAAGAAATTTATTAAATCTTTGTTTTTATGTTTATTTCTACTGAACACCATTTCTGTGGATAGATTCGTACAGCCCTTTGTTTTCAATATGTACAGAGAATCAAAACCCTGTGGTCATGTGCCAATGAGGCCCTTGGATAACCGGTGTAAGCCTGTGGATGAAAGGGGTGGTTATCCACAGAGGCGGTTATCTTCAGTTTTGAGGCCCTGTTATCAACTGCCCTTAGCGGCAGTTATTCACAGGGCTTAATCCACAGAAAAGCAGCGATTGATCAAATCCCGGGCGCAGAAAATCCGCCCAGGCAGAAAGAATCTGCTCGGCACTGGAGGCAATTCAGGAAAAGGGGGAGAACAGACAGGCGCGAATGGCCTGTCTGTGGACAACGATAGGGCTATTTGCCGATACAGAAACTGGAAAAGATCCGTCCCAGCAGGTCATCGGAGCTGAATGCACCGGTGATCTCGCCCAAGGCATGTTGAGCCTGGCGCAAATCTTCGGCCAGTAGCTCACCGGCACCCGCCAGCGTCAGCTGCGCACGGCCGTGCTCGAGGGACGCACTGGCATGACGCAACGCCTCAAGGTGACGCCTGCGAGCACTGAAGCTGCTTTCCGACGTCTGCTCATAGCCCATGCAGGCCTTGAGATGATCACGCAGCAGTTCCAGGCCTTCGCCAGCCGACTTGGCACTCAGGCTGATGGTCACATGGCCATCCTCACTGACTTCCAGGGCAATCGCTTCGCCCGTGAGGTCGGCCTTGTTACGGATCAACGTGACTTTTGCCGGATCCGGGCGGGTTTCCAGGAACTCTGGCCACAACGCAAACGGATCAAGCGCTTCCGGTGCAGTGGCATCGACCACCAACAGCACTCGATCAGCTTCGCTAATGGCTTTCAACGCCCGTTCAACACCGATTTTTTCCACATGGTCATCGGTATCTCGCAGACCAGCGGTATCTACCACGTGAAGCGGCATGCCATCGATGTGGATATGTTCGCGCAAAATGTCACGGGTGGTGCCGGCAATCTCGGTCACGATCGCTGCTTCACGACCCGCCAGTGCGTTGAGCAAACTGGATTTACCGGCATTTGGCCGACCGGCGATCACCACCGTCATGCCGTCACGCAGCAACGCACCCTGCCCGGCTTCGCGCAGCACGGTGGATAACTCTTCCCTGACTTTGTCGAGCATGCTCAGTACATGGCCATCGGCAAGGAAGTCGATTTCTTCTTCCGGGAAGTCGATGGCCGCTTCTACGTAAATCCGCAGGCCGATCAGTTGCTCGGTGAGGTTATGCACACGATCGGAAAATGCCCCCTGCAAGGAGCGCAATGCATTGCGGGCGGCCTGTGCAGAACTGGCCTCGATCAGGTCGGCGATTGCTTCGGCCTGTGCCAGATCGAGTTTGTCATTGAGGAACGCACGCTCACTGAATTCACCTGGTCGTGCCAGACGGCACCCCAGTTCAAGGCATCGCTTGAGCAGCATGTCGAGAACAATCGGGCCGCCATGACCCTGGAGTTCCAGCACATCTTCGCCGGTGAACGAGTTCGGGCCCGGAAAATACAAGGCAATGCCCTGGTCCAGCACCTCTTCGTTTTGATCGAAAAACGGGCCGTAGTGGGCGAATCGCGGCTTGAGTTCACGACCGCTGAAGGCCTTGGCCGCAACGCTCGCCAGCGGCCCGGAAATACGGACGATGCCTACGCCGCCACGACCTTGAGCGGTGGCGACGGCGGCGATGGTTTCACGAGGAGCGCTCATAAACCGGTATCCAGACAAAAGTGACAGATAGCAAAACGCCCCACTAGGGGGCGTTTTGAGTGGTTATCCACAGTGTAAATCAGGCAGCTGCTTTAGTAGCCGCTTCGATTTTACGAGTGATGTACCACTGTTGGGCGATGGACAGGCAGTTGTTCACTACCCAGTACAGCACCAGACCAGCCGGGAACCACAGGAAGAAGAAGGTGAAGATGATTGGCATCAGCTTCATCACCTTGGCCTGCATCGGATCCGGAGGAGTCGGGTTCAACTGCTGCTGGATGAACATGGTTGCACCCATGATGATCGGCAGAATGAAGAACGGATCCTTGATCGACAGGTCAGTAATCCACAGCATGAACGGCGCTTGGCGCATTTCAACGCTTTCCAGCAGAACCCAGTACAGCGAGAGGAAAACCGGCATCTGCACGAGGATTGGCAAGCAACCACCCAGCGGATTGATCTTCTCTTTCTTGTACAGCTCCATCATGGCTTGCGACATTTTCTGCCGGTCATCGCCATGTTGCTCTTTCAGCGCGGCCAGTTTCGGTGCCACTGCGCGCATGCGGGCCATGGATTTGTAGCTGGCTGCCGACAGCGGGAAGAAAATCCCTTTGATCAGCATGGTCAGGAAGATGATCGACCAGCCCCAGTTACCGACCAGCGCGTGGATGTGTTGCAGCAGCCAGAAGATTGGCTGGGCAATGAACCACAGAATGCCGTAGTCGACGGTCAGTTCCAGACCTGGGGACAACTCTTTCAGCACAGCCTGGCTTTTCGGACCGGCGTACAGAACAGCGCTGGTTTCGGCTTTCGCACCTGGCGCAACAGTCATTGCCGGGGCGGTGTAGCCGATGATGTAGTTGCCTTTGCTGTCTTTACGGGTCTGGACGACGTTGTTTTCGCCCTTCGCCGGAATCCATGCGGTCACGAAGTAGTGTTGCAACCAGGCAACCCAACCACCGTTCACGGTTTCTTTCAGCTGAGCCTTGTCCATGTCCTTCATCGACACTTTCTTGTACGGCTCGTTACTTGTCCACAGGGCAGCGCCCAGGTAAGTCGCGGTGCCGGTGGCGGTGCTGGAAGAAGGATCGGAGCTGGCGTCGCGCTTCAGTTGGGCGAACATTGCACCCGACCAAGGCTTGGCGCTTTCGTTGTCGATCACGTAGGAAACGGTTACGTCATACAGGCCACGTTTCAGTGTGAAACGCTTGATGTAGTTGACGCCGTCCTTGCTGAACTTCAGGTCTACAACCAATTGGTTCTGACCGTCGGCCAGTTGGTAGATCTTCTTCTCGGAGGAGTAAACCGGACGACCGGCAGGACTTGCGTCCGGACCATCGGTACCGATCAGACCGCTTTGAGCCAGATAAGTCCGCTCGTTGCCGTTATCGAACAACTGGAATGGAATTTCCGGATGGTCCTGGCGACGTGGATACAGCGGCAGCGTCAACTGTGCAACATCGCCACCTTGTGGATCGATAGCCAGGTTGAGCACATCCGTTTTGATCTGGATGAGGTCTTTGCTTGCAGCTACTGGTGTTTCAGCAGGTGCAGTGGCACTGGTATCGCTTGCGGCGCGCGGAATGTCGTCACTGACAGAAGCATTATTGCCAGTCGCCGTATCCGGTAGGCCCGGTGCGGAAGTACTGGAAGCAACATTCTGAGTCGGCAGGGCAGCCTGGCCATAGTCCTGGTTCCATTTAAGAACCATAACGTAGGACACGATTGCCAGGGCGACGATCAGGATCGTGCGTTTGATATCCATGATTACTCGGCCATCGAAGAAGAACGGGAGGTAGGGATAGGTGGAACCGGGTCATAACCACCGGGATTCCACGGATGACAGCGACCTAAACGACGAAAGGTCAGCCAGCCACCGCGCAGAAGGCCATGATTTTCTATGGCTTCTAACGCGTAGCAGGAACAACTGGGGTAGAAACGACAGTGACTGGCCATCAGAGGACTAATGGCATAGCGATAAAACTGGATCGGAACGAGTGCCAGTTTACGCATCGGGACTGTCTACCCCTACAGTTTCGGTTTTGACTGCTGGTACCGGCGTGCTGCGTGCCAGACGCTTCCAGAGTTTGCCGAAATGCTGAATCAATTCGGGGTTTTCTACGTCACCCAAACCTTTGCGCGCGACGATAACGATATCCCAGCCGACCAGTGAATCCTGGTTCAGACGGAACGATTCGCGCATCAGACGTTTGAGGCGATTGCGCTCGACGGAGAGCTTTACGCTCTTTTTCCCGATAACCAGCCCGAGACGGGGGTGATCAAGATCGTTGTTGCGCGCAAGGAGCAGGAGATTTTTCCCCGGAACCTTGCCGGTAGGGGAGTCAAAGACTGCCTTGAAATGCCGGGGAGTAAGCAGACGCTTTTCCCGACTGAAGTCCTGACTCACCTCCAGTGCCGGCTTATCAAACTGCCAGACGCGCACGACCTTTGGCGCGACGACGCGACAGAACGGCACGACCGTTCTTGGTAGCCATGCGAGCACGGAAACCGTGGGTACGAGCGCGTTTGATAGTGCTTGGTTGGAAAGTACGTTTCATTGTCGTGTTACCTGGTTCGTCCACAACGGGCCGGAATGGCCCCCGTTTTAAGAGACCGGGGATTCTAGAGAAAGCAAGCCTCTAGGTCAATTTCCAACCAACGTTTCCTTATAAATAGATCTCCAGACGTTTTGCTCGTCTTCACCTCCAGTCAAATATAAAAATAAAGAAGGAAAGTATTTAAAGCTTTTCTGTAAAGCTTATAAAAGCTAGGACACCGATCATCTGTGGATAACTACCTTCAGGCCTTCTATCCCGTGATGTACAGAGAATGACAACTACGGTGGAAAACGGTGGTCAGCCTGTGCTGCGCTGTCGGATAAGCTGTGTGTGAAAGGGGCTGTTATCCACAGGCAGGTTATCCACCGAGTTTCGCCCCCACTTGTGCAACGACCTCAAGGGCGGTTATCCACAGAGCTTATGCACAGACCACTGGTCGTCTTTTTTACCTATAAAACGTTGATTCTTCTTGGTCAGTGACCCACCTACGTGTGGATAAGTCGGCGTCTGGTCGCTACAATGGCCGCTTGTTTTTGCCTCACCGGCTTTCAACTTAGGGGATATCCGTGTCAGTGGAACTTTGGCAGCAGTGCGTGGAGCTTTTGCGCGATGAGCTGCCTGCCCAACAATTCAACACTTGGATCCGTCCACTACAGGTCGAAGCCGAAGGCGACGAGTTGCGTGTCTACGCACCGAATCGTTTTGTTCTCGACTGGGTCAACGAAAAGTACCTGGGCCGCGTCCTTGAACTGCTGGATGAGCATGGCAATGGCATGGCGCCGGCGCTTTCCTTATTAATAGGCAGCAAACGCAGTTCGGCTCCACGGGCTGCCCCGAATGCTCCACTGGCTGCCGCCGCGTCTCAGGCACAGGCGGCTCAAGCGCCTGTCAGTGCTCCGGCACCTGCCCCGACGGCCACACCGACCAAGCGTTCGACCCAGAAAGTTGCCGAAGTCAGTGAAGAGCCATCGCGCGACAGCTTCGATCCGATGGCCGGCGCCAGTTCTCAACAGGCCCCGGTGCGTTCCGAGCAGCGCACGGTGCAGGTAGAAGGTGCGCTCAAGCACACCAGTTACCTGAACCGCACTTTCACCTTCGAGAACTTCGTCGAAGGTAAGTCCAACCAACTGGCCCGGGCTGCGGCCTGGCAGGTGGCGGACAACCCCAAGCACGGTTACAACCCGCTCTTCCTTTATGGCGGTGTTGGCTTGGGTAAAACTCACTTGATGCACGCTGTGGGTAACCATCTATTAAAGAAGAACCCGAATGCCAAGGTCGTGTACCTGCATTCGGAGCGTTTCGTGGCCGATATGGTCAAGGCTCTGCAACTGAACGCGATCAACGAGTTCAAGCGCTTCTACCGTTCGGTGGACGCATTGCTGATCGATGACATTCAGTTCTTCGCCCGCAAGGAACGTTCGCAGGAAGAGTTTTTCCACACCTTCAACGCCCTGCTCGAAGGTGGCCAGCAGGTCATTCTCACCAGTGACCGCTACCCTAAAGAAATCGAAGGCCTTGAAGAGCGCCTCAAATCCCGCTTCGGCTGGGGCCTGACGGTAGCCGTCGAGCCGCCGGAGCTGGAAACCCGTGTCGCGATCCTGATGAAAAAGGCCGACCAGGCCAAAGTCGATCTGCCCCACGACGCGGCGTTCTTCATCGCCCAGCGTATTCGCTCCAACGTCCGTGAGCTGGAAGGTGCGCTTAAACGCGTAATCGCCCACTCGCACTTCATGGGCCGCGATATCACCATCGAGCTGATTCGCGAATCCCTGAAAGATCTGTTGGCGCTGCAAGACAAACTGGTCTCTGTGGATAACATTCAGCGCACCGTCGCCGAGTACTACAAGATCAAGATTTCCGACCTGCTGTCCAAGCGTCGTTCACGCTCGGTCGCTCGTCCGCGTCAGGTTGCCATGGCGTTGTCCAAAGAGTTGACTAACCACAGCCTGCCGGAAATCGGCGATGTGTTTGGCGGCCGCGACCACACGACTGTTTTGCACGCCTGCCGCAAGATCAACGAACTTAAGGAATCCGACGCGGACATCCGCGAGGACTACAAGAACCTGCTGCGTACTCTGACAACTTGATGAACACCAGCGCAGCTTATTAAGGCAAGGGACTAGACCATGCATTTCACCATTCAACGCGAAGCCCTGTTGAAACCCCTGCAACTGGTCGCAGGCGTCGTCGAGCGCCGACAGACCTTGCCGGTGCTCTCCAACGTGCTGCTGGTTGTCGAAGGCCAGCAACTGTCGCTGACCGGTACCGACCTGGAAGTCGAGCTGGTCGGTCGTGTACAACTCGAAGAACCGGCTGACCCGGGTTCCATCACTGTGCCTGCGCGCAAGCTGATGGACATCTGCAAAAGCCTGCCGAACGACGTGCTGATCGACATCAAGGTCGACGAGCAGAAGCTGGTGGTGAAGGCTGGCCGTAGCCGCTTCACCCTGTCGACCCTGCCGGCGAACGATTTCCCGACCGTTGAAGAAGGCCCGGGTTCGCTGACTTGCAGCCTTGAGCAAAGCAAACTGCGTCGTCTGATTGAACGCACCAGCTTCGCCATGGCCCAGCAGGATGTGCGTTATTACCTGAACGGCATGTTGCTGGAAGTCTCGGCCGGGATCATCCGCGCCGTGGCCACCGACGGTCACCGTCTGGCCATGTGCTCGATGCAGGCCGACATCGGTCAGCCGGATCGCCACCAGGTCATCGTGCCGCGCAAGGGTATCCTTGAGCTGGCGCGCCTGCTGACCGAGCCGGACGGCAATGTCAGCATCGTCCTGGGTCAGCATCACATCCGCGCCACCACGGGCGAGTTCACCTTCACCTCTAAACTGGTCGACGGTAAATTCCCGGACTATGAGCGTGTTCTGCCGAAGGGCGGCGATAAACTGGTGCTCGGCGATCGTCAGGCGTTGCGTGAAGCTTTCAGCCGTACCGCGATTCTGTCCAACGAGAAGTACCGCGGTATCCGTCTGCAACTGGCCAGCGGTCAGTTGAAGATCCAGGCCAACAACCCGGAGCAGGAAGAAGCGGAAGAAGAAGTGGGCGTTGAGTACAACGGCGGCAATCTGGAAATCGGCTTCAACGTGAGCTACTTGCTCGACGTGCTGGGCGTGATGACCACTGAGCAGGTTCGCCTGATCCTGTCCGACTCCAACAGCAGTGCGCTGGTGCAAGAGTCCGACAACGATGACTCGGCCTACGTTGTCATGCCGATGCGTCTGTAATCATGCTCAGCAGAAGCTAGATGTCATTAAGTCGCGTCTCGGTCACCGCGGTGCGCAATCTGCACCCGGTGACCTTCTCCCCCTCCCCCCGAATCAACATTCTTTACGGCGCCAACGGCAGCGGCAAAACCAGTGTTCTGGAAGCCATTCACCTGCTGGGGCTTGCCCGTTCGTTTCGTAGTACCCGCCTTTTGCCGGTTATTCAGTACGAGCAATTGGCCTGTACCGTATTCGGTCAGGTTGAGTTGGCTGAGGGCGGGCATAGCGCACTGGGGATATCACGGGATCGCCAAGGCGAGTTCCAGATCCGTATTGACGGGCAGAACGCGCGCAGTGCGGCACAACTGGCGGAGATCCTGCCGCTGCAACTGATCAACCCTGATAGCTTCCGCCTGCTTGAAGGCGCACCGAAGATTCGCCGGCAGTTTCTCGACTGGGGCGTGTTCCACGTGGAACCGCGGTTCATGTCTACCTGGCAGCGCTTGCAGAAGGCCCTGCGCCAGAGAAACTCTTGGCTGCGGCATGGTACACTTGACGCCGTTTCGCAAGCGGTTTGGGACAGGGAACTGTGCCAGGCCAGCGCTGAAATTGATGAATACCGCCGTGCCTATATCAAAGCCTTGAAACCAGTCTTTGAACAGACCTTGAGCGAACTGGTTGAGCTTGAAGGTTTGACGCTCAGCTATTACCGAGGCTGGGACAAAGACCGCGAATTGAGTGCAGTGCTCGCTGGGTCCGTTCAGCGAGACCAGCAGATGGGTCATACCCAGGCCGGACCACAACGCGCTGATTTGCGCCTCAGATTGGGCGCACATAACGCCGCGGACATCTTGTCCCGCGGTCAGCAGAAGTTGGTGGTCTGTGCATTGCGGATTGCCCAAGGGCACCTGGTCAGCCAGGCCCGACGCGGCCAGTGTATTTATCTGGTGGATGACTTGCCGTCCGAACTGGACGAGCAGCACCGCCGCGCGCTTTGCCGCTTGTTGGAAGACTTACGCTGCCAGGTGTTTATCACCTGTGTAGATCACGAATTATTGAGGGAAGGCTGGCAGACGGAAACGCCAGTCGCTCTGTTCCACGTGGAACAGGGCCGTATCACCCAGACCCACGACCATCGGGAGTGAAGGCATTGAGCGAAGAAAATACGTACGACTCAACGAGCATTAAAGTGCTGAAAGGCCTGGATGCCGTACGCAAACGTCCCGGTATGTACATTGGTGACACCGACGATGGCAGCGGTCTGCACCACATGGTGTTCGAGGTGGTCGATAACTCGATCGACGAAGCTTTGGCCGGCCATTGCGACGACATCAGCATCATCATCCACCCGGACGAATCCATCACCGTTCGCGACAACGGTCGTGGTATCCCGGTAGACGTACACAAAGAAGAAGGCGTCTCGGCAGCCGAGGTCATCATGACCGTGCTGCACGCCGGCGGTAAGTTCGACGACAACTCCTACAAAGTATCCGGCGGTCTGCACGGTGTAGGTGTTTCGGTAGTGAACGCACTGTCCAAGGAACTGGTCCTGACCGTTCGCCGCAGCGGCAAGATCTGGGAACAGACTTACGTCCATGGCGTCCCGCAAGAGCCGATGAAAATCGTTGGTGAGAGCGAAACCACGGGCACCCAGATTCACTTCAAGCCATCGGCTGAAACCTTCAAGAACATCCACTTCAGCTGGGACATCCTGGCCAAGCGGATTCGTGAACTGTCCTTCCTCAACTCCGGTGTCGGCATCGTCCTCAAGGATGAGCGCAGCGGCAAGGAAGAGCTGTTCAAGTACGAAGGCGGCCTGCGTGCGTTCGTTGAATACCTGAACACCAACAAGACTGCGGTCAACCAGGTGTTCCACTTCAACATCCAGCGTGAAGACGGCATCGGCGTGGAAATCGCCCTGCAGTGGAACGACAGCTTCAACGAGAACCTGTTGTGCTTCACCAACAACATCCCGCAGCGTGATGGCGGTACTCACCTGGTGGGTTTCCGTTCCGCACTGACGCGTAACCTGAACACCTACATCGAAGCTGAAGGCCTGGCCAAGAAGCACAAGGTTGCCACCACCGGTGATGACGCCCGTGAAGGCTTGACCGCGATCATCTCGGTGAAGGTGCCGGATCCGAAGTTCAGCTCCCAGACCAAAGACAAGCTGGTTTCTTCCGAAGTGAAGACCGCGGTCGAACAGGAAATGGGCAAGTACTTCTCCGACTTCCTGCTGGAAAACCCGAACGAAGCCAAACTGGTCGTCGGCAAGATGATCGACGCGGCACGTGCGCGTGAAGCAGCACGTAAGGCCCGTGAGATGACCCGCCGCAAAGGTGCGCTGGACATCGCCGGCCTGCCGGGTAAACTGGCTGACTGCCAGGAAAAAGACCCTGCCCTTTCCGAACTGTACCTCGTGGAAGGTGACTCTGCTGGCGGCTCCGCCAAGCAGGGGCGTAACCGTAAAACCCAGGCCATCCTGCCGTTGAAGGGCAAGATCCTCAACGTCGAGAAGGCGCGCTTCGACAAGATGATCTCTTCGCAAGAAGTGGGCACCTTGATCACCGCACTGGGCTGCGGTATCGGTCGTGACGAATACAACATCGACAAGCTGCGCTACCACAACATCATCATCATGACCGATGCTGACGTCGACGGTTCGCACATCCGTACGCTGCTGCTGACGTTCTTCTTCCGTCAGCTGCCAGAGCTGATCGAGCGTGGCTACATCTACATCGCTCAGCCACCGCTGTACAAGGTCAAGAAAGGCAAGCAAGAGCAATACATCAAAGACGACGACGCCATGGAAGAGTACATGACGCAGTCGGCCCTGGAAGATGCGAGCCTGCACCTGAACGAGGAAGCCCCGGGTATCTCCGGCGAAGCTCTCGAGCGCTTGGTGAACGACTTCCGTCTGGTGATGAAGACCCTCAAGCGTCTGTCGCGCCTGTACCCTCAGGAACTGACCGAGCACTTCATCTACCTGCCAGCGGTGAGCATGGAGCAACTGTCCGATCACGCAGCGATGCAAGATTGGCTGGCCAAGTATGAAGTCCGTCTGCGCACCGTCGAGAAGTCCGGCCTGGTCTACAAGGCCAGCCTGCGTGAAGACCGTGAGCGTAACGTCTGGCTGCCAGAGGTCGAACTGATCTCTCACGGCCTGTCGAACTACGTCACGTTCAACCGCGACTTCTTCGGCAGCAACGATTACAGGACTGTCGTATCCCTGGGCGCTCAGCTGAGCACCCTGCTGGACGACGGCGCGTACATCCAGCGTGGCGAACGCAGGAAGCCGGTCACCGAGTTCAAGGAAGCCCTTGAATGGCTGATGGCTGAAAGCACCAAGCGTCACACCATCCAGCGATACAAAGGTCTGGGTGAGATGAATCCGGATCAGCTGTGGGAAACCACCATGGACCCAAGCCAGCGCCGGATGCTCAAAGTGACCATCGAAGACGCCATTGGCGCGGACCAGATCTTCAACACCCTGATGGGTGATGCGGTCGAACCTCGTCGTGACTTCATCGAAAGCAATGCCTTGGCGGTTTCCAACCTGGACTTCTGATCCAGCGGTTCTGCCAAAAATAAAAAAAGGCCAGCGCAATGCGCTGGCCTTTTTGTTTTTGAATGGCTCTGATTACAGTCACATCGTGGTGTTGTTCAGCGATTGAAGTACAGTAATCGAAGGCATAAAAAAACCGGCTATATCAGCCGGTTTTTTTACGTCCGAAAAAAACTTATGCACCTTTTTCCATATTTTATGAGCTTAGGAAATATGTATATAAATCATAAGCCTACAAACTAAATACGCTACTTTTCAGCGAAACGGTACACAGGTTATCCACAGAATCTCAGACAGCCATCTGATCATTGGCAGCCGGCGCTTGCGGAGCGGGTGGGAGCGAGCCCATTTCCCGTTGCATCTGCTCGTTCCAGGCCTGAACCCGGTCATTGAGGTTAGCAATCGCACGGGGCCCGCTGCCTTCGGCGTACATCGGCTCGCCGATGATCACAGTGATGACGCCCTGCTTCTTGGCCCAACCGGTTTTCGGCCAGAACTTGCCGGCATTGTGCGCAATCGGCAGCACCGGAAGTTCGGCGTTGACGGCTAACGCCGTACCACCTCGTGAGAATTTTCCGATGGTGCCGTAAGGGACCCGCGTTCCTTCAGGGAATATCAGTACCCAGACGCCATCCTTCAGCAGTTCATCGCCCTGCTTCGCTACATGTTTGAGCGCGGCCTTCGGATTATCGCGATCGATGGCGATCGGCCGCAGCATGGCCATGGCCCAACCGAAGAACGGTACAAACAGCAATGAACGCTTCAGTACCTGGCTCAACGGCTCGAAATAGGCCGAGAGGAAGAACGTCTCCCAGGTGCTCTGGTGGTTCGACTGAATCACGCAGGGCTGGTCTGGCACGTTCTCGGCACCTTTCACTTCGTAGCTGATGCCCAGAAAGACTTTGCTCAGCCACAAGGCGCAACGGCACCAGTACACGTTGATAAAACGATAGCGCGCCTTGAACGGCAGAAAAGGCGCGATAAAAAAGCTCAGGCTGCACCAAAGCAAGGAACTGGTGCCCAGCAGCAGGTAAAAGAGGAAGGTTCTGATGGCCTGCAATATCGACATGGCGACGTTTACCGTGCGGGCTCTGCCCGTCTATATAAAGCGCACTCCCGATCAATCCTTGGTCAGGAATCTCGAAAACGCTCTAATTGTGGATAAGTTCTGCGGCAATCGCCGCGAGATCGTCAAAAATCAAAGTGCCTACCGGTAGGGTTTTGCCCAAAGTCTTTTCGCCTTTCCCGGTCTTTACCAAAACTGGCTGAGAATCGACGGCTTTGGCGGCTTCCAGGTCACCAAGACTGTCGCCGACGAACCATAGATTAGTCAGCGATACGTTGTAATGCGTGGCGATGGTTTTCAGCATCCCGGGTTTTGGCTTGCGGCAATCGCAGCCTTCGTCCGGCCCGTGCGGGCAATAGACGATCAGCCCGACTTCACCGCCCTGCTCCGCCACCAACGAGCGCAAGCGCTCGTGCATGGCGTCCAGGGTGGCGACGTCGTAATAGCCGCGAGCGATGCCGGACTGGTTGGTAGCGACTGCTACCGTCCAGCCGGCCTTGCTCAACTGCGCGATGGCTTCGATCGAACCGGGGAGCGGTTTCCACTCCTCCACCGACTTGATGTAAGCGTCGGAGTCGTAATTGATCACCCCGTCCCGATCGAGAATCAGCAGTTTCAAACAGTCTTACCCCAGCAACGAAATATCGGCGACGCCGAGGAACAAGCCACGCAGACGCGCGAGCAGCGCATAGCGGTTGGCACGGACCTTGGCATCTTCAGCGTTGACCATGACGGCTTCGAAGAAAGCATCCACAGGCTCGCGCAAGGCTGCCAGACGTGCCAGCGATTCGCTGTACTGACGCGCAGCTGCCATCGGTTGAACCGCTTGGTCCGCCTGCTGAATCGCCGAGTACAGGGAGAATTCGTTGGCGTTGTCGAAGTACTTGGCTTCAACGACTGTAGGAACAGAACCTTCGACCTTGCTCAGCAAGTTCGAAACGCGCTTGTTCACTGCAGCGAGGGCCGCCGCTTCAGGCAATTTGCGGAACGCTTCCACCGCTTGTACGCGCTGATCGAAGTCCAGCGCAGAACCTGGTTTCAGGGCACGAACCGACAGGTAAGTCGCCACGTCCACGCCTTCATCTTCGTAACGGGCACGCAGACGGTCGAACACGAATTCCAGTACCGAGTCGGCCAGGCCAGCAGCCTTGACCTTGGCGCCGAACGCATTCACGGCAAAGGCCACGGCGTCGTTCAGGTCGAGGTCGAGCTTCTTGTCGATCAGGATGCGCAATACGCCCAGTGCAGCACGGCGCAGGGCATACGGGTCTTTGCTACCGGTTGGCAGCATACCGATCCCGAAGATACCGACCAGCGTGTCGAGTTTGTCAGCGATGGCCACGGCCGCACCGGTCAGGGTGGTCGGCAGTTCAGCACCGGCACCGCGCGGCATGTATTGCTCGTTCAGCGCCAGCGCGACTTCTTCCGGCTCGCCATCGTTCAGGGCGTAGTAGTAACCGGCGACGCCTTGCATCTCCGGGAACTCACCGACCATCTCGGTCGCCAGGTCGCACTTGGACAGCAGGCCGGCACGGGAAGCCCATGCCGCGTTGCCGCCAATGCGTTGCGCGATGAACGCAGCAAGCTTGGATACGCGCTCGGCCTTGTCGTAGACGCTGCCGAGTTTTTCCTGGAACACCACGTTTTGCAGGCGCAGGTTGAAGTCTTCGAGTTTCTGCTTCTTGTCTTGCTTGAAGAAGAACTCGGCGTCGGTCAGGCGTGGGCGAACCACTTTCTCGTTACCGGCGATGATTTGCTGCGGGTCTTTGCTTTCGATGTTGGCCACGGTAATGAAACGTGGCAGCAACTTGCCGTCGGCATCCAGCAGGCAGAAATACTTCTGGTTGTCCTGCATGGTGGTAATCAGTGCTTCTTGCGGCACGTCGAGGAAACGCTCTTCGAACGAGCACACCAGCGGCACCGGCCATTCAACCAGCGCGGTCACTTCGTCGAGCAGGGCTGGCGGAACGATCGCCGTGCCTTCCTGCATCGTCGCCAGTTCTTCGGTGCGCTTGCTGATAATCGCGCGACGTTCGTTGGCGTCGGCCAGAACGTAAGCGGCACGCAAGTCGGTCAGGTAGTTGGCCGGCGAGGTGATGCGTACGCTTTCAGGGTGATGGAAGCGGTGACCACGGGAATCGCGGCCGGCCTTCTGGGCGAGGATCGTGCAATCGATGACCTGGTCACCGAGCAGCATGACCAGCCATTGGGTCGGACGAACGAATTCTTCCTTGCGCGCGCCCCAGCGCATGCGCTTCGGGATCGGCAGGTCATTCAGGGAATCTTCGACGATGGTCGGCAGCAGGCTCGCGGTCGGCTTGCCGGCGATGCTCTGGCTGTAACGCAGTTTCGGACCGCTCTGATCGATTTCGCTCAGCTCTACGCCGCACTTCTTGGCGAAACCCAGTGCCGCTTGAGTCGGGTTGCCTTCGGCATCGAACGCCGCCTGACGTGGCGGGCCGTCGAGGTTGATGCTGCGATCCGGTTGCTGGGTAGCCAGCGCGGTGATCAGCACAGCCAGACGACGCGGCGCGGCGTAGACGGTTTTGGTCTCGTAGTTCAGGCCAGCGGCTTGCAGGCCTTTGTCGATACCGGCCAGGAACGCTTCGGCCAAGGTGTTCAGGGCCTTGGGTGGCAGTTCTTCGGTGCCCAGTTCAACCAGGAAATCTTGAGCACTCATTGTGCAGCCTCCAGCTTGGCCAGTACTTCGTCACGCAGGTCCGGGGTCGCCATCGGGAAGCCCAGCTTGGCGCGAGCCAGCAAGTAGGCTTGCGCAACGGAACGCGCCAGGGTGCGCACACGCAGAATGTATTGCTGACGCGCAGTCACCGAGATCGCCCGGCGCGCATCCAGCAGGTTGAAGGTATGGGACGCCTTCAACACCATTTCGTAGCTCGGCAACGGCAGCGGCTGGTCGAGTTCGATCAGGCGCTTGGCTTCGCTTTCGTAGAAGTCGAACAGTTCGAACAGCTTCTCGACGTTGGCGTGTTCGAAGTTGTAGGTCGACTGCTCCACTTCGTTCTGGTGGAACACGTCGCCGTAGGTCACTTTGCCGAACGGACCGTCAGCCCAGACCAGGTCGTAGACCGAGTCCACGCCTTGCAGGTACATGGCCAGACGCTCGAGGCCGTAAGTGATCTCGCCGGTTACCGGGTAGCACTCGATGCCGCCCGCCTGCTGGAAGTAAGTGAACTGCGTCACTTCCATGCCGTTGAGCCAGACTTCCCAGCCCAGACCCCAGGCGCCCAGGGTCGGCGATTCCCAGTTGTCTTCGACGAAGCGAATGTCGTGGACCAGCGGGTCCAGGCCGACATGCTTGAGGGAGCCCAGGTACAGTTCCTGGAAGTTGTCCGGGTTCGGCTTCAGGACTACCTGGAACTGATAGTAGTGCTGCAGGCGGTTCGGGTTTTCGCCGTAGCGGCCGTCAGTCGGGCGACGACTGGGCTGCACATAAGCGGCGTTCCAGGTTTCCGGGCCGATGGCGCGCAGAAACGTGGCAGTGTGGAAAGTCCCGGCGCCTACTTCCATATCGTAGGGCTGAAGTACCACGCAACCTTGCTCGGCCCAGTATTGCTGGAGGGCGAGGATCAAGTCTTGGAAGGTACGCACGGCTGGCGTAGGCTGGCTCACGAAATTCACCTGTTTCTTGGGCTGCGATTTAAAGAGCGGGAGTATACCCGATTCATTGCTGCGCACGCCCCCTGGAGCCTTATGCCACGCTGCTTTTGGTGTTCCGAAGATCCGCTGTACATGGCTTATCACGACCAGGAGTGGGGCACGCCGCTACGCGATGCGCAGGGATTGTTCGAGTTGCTTTTGCTCGAAGGGTTCCAGGCCGGCCTTTCCTGGATCACCGTGTTGCGTAAACGCGAGCGATATCGCGAGGTGCTGTTCGGCTTCGATGTACAGCGCGTGGCGCAAATGAGCGACGCCGAAATCGATGAATTGATGCTCGATCCCGGGATCATCCGCAATCGCCTCAAACTCAACGCTGCCCGGCGCAATGCCCAGGCCTGGCTGGCGCTGGAAGATCCGGTCGAGTTTCTCTGGTCTTTCGTCGGCGGTAAGCCTGTGATCAATCATTTCAAGGATCGCACCGAAGTCCCGGCGGTCACGCCGGTCGCCGTGGAGATGAGCAAAGGCCTGAAAAAAGCCGGTTTCACCTTCGTCGGCCCGACTATTTGCTACGCGCTGATGCAGGCCTCGGGGATGGTCATGGACCACACCAAGGATTGCGATCGCTACGCGACCTTGTCGATCGGCGGTTAGAATAGCCGCCTCGCGCACAGCACAAGATCAGGAGTGACCTGTGGATAAGTTGAAAGGCGCCTTGCTGGTAGGCGCTCTGCGGCTGTTTGCCCTGCTTCCCTGGCGAGCAGTGCAGACGGTTGGCTCGGCCATCGGCTGGGTAATGTGGAAAACCCCTAACCGTTCCCGCGACGTGGTGCGGATCAATCTGGCCAAGTGTTTTCCGGAGATGGACCCTGCCGAGCGCGAGCGTCTGGTCGGCCAGAGCCTGAAAGACATCGGCAAATCACTGACCGAAAGTGCCTGCGCGTGGATCTGGCCGGCGCAGCGTTCCATCGATCTGGTGCGCGAAGTCGAAGGGCTCGACGTCTTGAAAGACGCCCTCGCCTCCGGCAAAGGTGTGGTCGGCATCACCAGCCACCTCGGCAACTGGGAAGTGTTGAACCACTTCTATTGCAGCCAGTGCAAACCGATCATTTTCTATCGTCCGCCAAAGCTCAAGGCTGTGGATGAATTGCTGCGCAAGCAGCGGGTGCAACTGGGTAACAGGGTCGCCGCCTCTACCAAGGAAGGCATCCTCAGCGTCATCAAGGAAGTGCGCAAAGGTGGTGCAGTGGGCATTCCCGCTGACCCGGAACCGGCCGAATCCGCCGGGATCTTCGTGCCGTTCTTCGCTACTCAGGCACTCACCAGCAAGTTTGTGCCGAACATGCTCGCTGGCGGCAAGGCGGTTGGCGTGTTCCTTCACGCGCTGCGGTTACCGGACGGTTCGGGCTACAAAGTGATCCTCGAAGCGGCGCCAGAGGCCATGTACAGCACTGATACCGAGACGTCCTGCGCAGCCATGAGCAAGGTGGTCGAGCGCTATGTGCGTGCTTATCCGAGCCAGTACATGTGGAGCATGAAGCGCTTCAAGAAGCGGCCGCCGGGTGAAGAGCGCTGGTATTGAGTTGATTGGCATGATCTGTGGATAACTTGAACCTGTAGGAGCGAGGCTTGCCCGCGAAGAGGCCATTTCATTCAACATTGATGTTGGATGTGATATCGCCTTCGCGAGCAAGCTTCGCTCCTACCGGTTCGGGTTATCCACAACTGTTCATAAAAAGGGCGCAGAAGATGTCCGAACACCGCAAATCGTTTCGCATCAAGATCAGTCACGAAAGCTTCGGCGAATGCCTCGGCCAGACCCGAAATCTCTCGACCACGGGCGTCTACGTCAAGCATCCGGGCTTGTCGGCGTTGCCCAAGGGGGCGGTGGTCTATGGTCAGGTACAGGATTTACCCACAGGCGCGCCGCGGGTTCGCATGGAAGTGGTGCTGGTAGACGCTGACGGCATTGGCCTGCGCTACCTCTGATCAGTGCGCCTGGCGCTCAAGTTTCTTCAGGAACACCGTCATCTCCTTCTCCGCCTGCTTGTCGCCGTGAGCACGAGCAGCTTCCAGACCCTGCTCCCACGCCTGACGCGCGGCCGGATAGTCCGCCAGCGCCAGATATGCCTTGCCCAACAGCTTCCAGGCCGCTGAATACTTCGGGTCGAATTCGACGCAACGCTGGAAATGCTCGGCGGCCTTGGCGTTTTCCCCGAGATCCAGATACCCCT
This sequence comes from Pseudomonas sp. BF-RE-22, assembly GCF_019956155.1. Classification (NCBI taxonomy): domain Bacteria; kingdom Pseudomonadati; phylum Pseudomonadota; class Gammaproteobacteria; order Pseudomonadales; family Pseudomonadaceae; genus Pseudomonas; species Pseudomonas sp. BF-RE-22. The sequence goes on from NZ_JAHBDD010000011.1 coordinate 412,035, forward strand.
TGCCGAGGCCGAAGCGCAGCAATGAGTTATCCACACCCTTGGCGAGCATTTTTTCCAGGGATTCGATCATGGTGCACCTCGGTTTTTGGGGGAGCTTCGGAATCGCCTTCGCGGGCAAGCCTCGCTCCTACAGGTAACATGCATATCCCTGTAGGAGCGAGGCTTGCCCGCGAAGAGGCCTTCGGATCAGAAAAAACTCAGGCCGACATGGAACAACTTCTCCACATCCCGAATATGCTTCTTATCCACAAGGAACAGAATCACATGGTCACCCGCCGCGATCACCGTGTCATCGTGGGCAATGATCACCTCTTCATCACGAATGATCGCGCCAATCGTGGTGCCGGGCGGCAGACCGATGTTCTCGATGGCCTTGCCGATCACTTTGCTCGACTTCGCATCACCATGGGCAATGGCTTCGATGGCCTCCGCCGCACCACGGCGCAATGAATGCACGCTGACGATGTCGCCGCGCCGCACGTGGGCCAGCAAGGTGCCGATGGTCGCCAGTTGCGGGCTGATGGCGATGTCGATGTCGCCACCCTGGATCAAGTCGACGTAAGCCGGGTTGTTGATGATCGTCATCACCTTCTTCGCGCCCAGGCGCTTGGCCAGCAGCGACGACATGATGTTGGCTTCGTCGTCGTTCGTCAGCGCCAGGAAGATGTCGGCGTCGGCGATGTTCTCTTCCATCAGCAAATCGCGGTCGGAGGCACTGCCTTGCAGGACCACGGTGCTGTCGAGGGTGTCCGAGAGATGGCGGCAGCGGGCCGGGTTCATCTCGATGATCTTCACCTGATAACGACTTTCGATGGCCTCGGCCAGACGCTCGCCGATCTGCCCGCCCCCGGCGATGACGATGCGCTTGTAGCTCTCATCGAGGCGGCGCATTTCACTCATCACTGCGCGAATATTCGCCTTGGCGGCGATGAAAAATACTTCGTCGTCCGCCTCGATCACCGTATCGCCCTGAGGCAGGATCGGCCGGTCACGGCGGAAAATCGCCGCTACGCGGGTTTCGACATTCGGCATGTGTTCACGTAACTGACGCAGTTGCTGACCCACCAGCGGTCCGCCGTAATACGCCTTCACCGCGACCAGCTGCGCTTTGCCTTCGGCGAAATCGATCACCTGCAACGCACCCGGATGCTGGATCAGGCGCTTGATGTAGTTGGTGACCACTTGTTCCGGGCTGATCAGCACATCCACCGGAATCGCTTCGTTATCGAACAGCTCGGAGCGCGTGAGGTACGCCGCTTCGCGTACCCGGGCGATTTTCGTCGGGGTGTGGAACAGGGTGTGGGCGACCTGGCAGGCGACCATGTTGGTTTCGTCACTGTTGGTCACCGCCACCAGCATGTCGGCATCGTCCGCGCCGGCCTGGCGCAGCACCGTCGGCAGCGAGCCGCGGCCTTGCACGGTGCGGATGTCCAGCCGGTCGCCGAGGTCGCGCAGGCGTTCGCCATCGGTGTCGACCACGGTGATGTCGTTGGCCTCGCTGGCCAAGTGTTCCGCCAGCGAACCGCCGACCTGCCCTGCGCCGAGGATGATGATTTTCATCCAGTCACTCCCTTAAAACCGGTTAACCGCGCGCGGCGGCGATCTTGATCAGCTTGGCGTAATAGAACCCGTCGTGGCCGCCTTCCTGTGCCAGCAGCTGGCGACCGTGGGGCTGCTTGATGCCGGCCGTGGTGGCGAGGTCCAGCTCACGGGCGCCCGGCGTGCGGGCGAGGAAGGCTTCGATGACTTCGGTGTTCTCGGTCGGCAACGTGGAACAGGTGGCGTAAAGCAGAATCCCGCCGACCTCCAGAGTTATCCACATGGCATCGAGCAATTCGCCTTGCAGCACTGCCAGCGCGGCGATGTCATCCGGTTGGCGAGTCAGCTTGATGTCCGGGTGACGACGGATCACGCCGGTGGCCGAGCATGGCGCATCGAGCAGGATGCGTTGGAACGGTTTGCCATCCCACCAAGTGGCCGTGTCGCGGCCGTCGGCGGCGATCAGTTCGGCGCTCAGGCCCAGACGTGCGAGGTTTTCTCGCACACGCACCAGACGCTTGGCTTCCAGATCCACGGCGACGACGCCCGCCAGTGCGGGTTCGGCTTCGAGGATGTGACAGGTCTTGCCGCCCGGAGCGCAGCAGGCGTCGAGCACCCGTTGACCCGGCGCAAGGTCGAGCAGGTCGGCGGCCAGTTGCGCCGCTTCGTCCTGCACGCTGATCCAGCCTTCGGCGAAGCCCGGCAGGCTGCGTACGTCGGCGGCGGCGTCGAGAATGATGCCGTCCCGGCTGTAAACGCACGCCGTGGCGGTGATGCCCGCTTCGGTCAGCAGACCCAAGTAGGCATCGCGGCTGTGATGGCGACGGTTGACCCGCAGAATCATCGGCGGATGCGCGTTGTTTGCCGCGCAAATGGCTTCCCACTGCTCAGGCCAAAACGCTTTCAGGGATTTTTGCAGCCAGCGTGGGTGGGCGGTGCGCACCACCGGGTCGTGTTCCAGCTCGGCCAGCAGCGCTTCGCTTTCACGTTGGGCGCGGCGCAACACGGCGTTGAGCAAGGCTTTGGCCCACGGCTTCTTCAGCTTGTCGGCGCAACCAACGGTTTCGCCGATGGCGGCGTGAGCCGGGACGCGGGTGTAAAGCAGTTGATAGAGACCGACCAGCAGCAACGCCTCGACATCGGCGTCGGCAGCCTTGAACGGCTTCTGCAGCAACTTGGCCGCGAGCGCCGACAAACGTGGCTGCCAGCGCGCGGTGCCGAACGCCAGGTCCTGGGTGAAGCCGCGATCGCGGTCTTCGACCTTGTCCATTTGTGTCGGCAGCGAACTGTTGAGTGAGGCTTTTCCGTTGAGAACTGCAGCAAGTGCCTTGGCGGCGGCCAGACGTGGATTCATTGAGCGTCCGCCGTTTGACCGAGCACGGTGCCGACGGCGAATTTCTCACGACGGCTGTTGAACAAATCGCTGAAGTTCAGCGCCTTGCCGCCGGGCAATTGCAGACGGGTCAGACACAGAGCCTGCTCACCGCAAGCGACGATCAGACCGTCTTTGCTGGCGCTGAGGATTTCACCTGGTGCGCCCTTGCCTTCGGCGAGGCTCGCGGCCAGCACTTTCAGCGCTTCGCCATTCAACGTGCTGTGGGTGATCGGCCACGGGTTGAAGGCGCGGACCAGACGTTCCAGCTCAATGGCCGGGCGGGTCCAGTCGATGCGCGCTTCGTCCTTGTTCAATTTGTGTGCGTAGGTGGCGAGGCTGTCGTCCTGCACTTCGCCTTCCAGCGTGCCGGCGGCGAGGCCGGCGATGGCTTGAATCACTGCCGGTGGGCCGAGTTCCGCCAGGCGGTCGTGGAGGCTGCCGCCAGTGTCTTCAGCGCTGATCGGCGTAGTGACCTTGAGCAGCATCGGCCCGGTGTCGAGGCCCAGTTCCATGCGCATCACGGTCACGCCGCTTTCGCTGTCGCCGGCTTCGACGGCGCGCTGGATCGGCGCCGCACCGCGCCAGCGTGGCAGCAACGACGCGTGGCTGTTGATGCAACCCAGGCGCGGAATATCCAGTACCACTTGCGGCAGGATCAGGCCGTAGGCGACCACTACCAGCAAATCCGGCTTCAGCGCGGCCAGTTCGGCTTGAGCGTCTTCGTTGCGCAGGGTTGGCGGTTGCAGCACCGGGATATTGTTTTCCAGTGCCAACTGCTTGACCGGGCTCGGCATCAGCTTTTGCCCGCGACCTGCCGGACGGTCCGGTTGGGTGTAGACCGCGACGATCTCGTAAGGGCTGTCGAGCAGGGCCTTGAGGTGTTCGGCGGCGAATTCCGGGGTGCCGGCAAAGACGATGCGCAGTGGCTCAGTCATGGGAAGCTCTCATTTACAAAGCAGTCGCAAAAGAAAAAGGCTTGCCGCAGCAAGCCTTTGAAAGGAGGGCATCAAGCGTTCTGGCGATGGAGCTTTTCCAGTTTTTTCTTGATTCGGTCACGTTTGAGATTCGACAGGTAGTCGACGAACAATTTGCCGTTCAGGTGGTCGCATTCATGCTGGATGCACACGGCGAGCAGGCCTTCGGCGATCAGTTCGTAAGGCTGGCCGTCGCGGTCCAGGGCCTTGACCTTGACCTTCTGTGGGCGATCGACGTTTTCGTAGAAACCCGGCACCGAGAGGCAGCCTTCCTGGTATTGCTCCATCTCGTCGGTCAGGGGCTCGAACTCGGGGTTGATGAACACCCGCGGTTCGGTGCGGTCTTCGGAGAGGTCCATCACGACGATACGTTTGTGCACGTTGACCTGGGTCGCGGCGAGGCCGATGCCTGGCGCTTCATACATTGTTTCAAACATATCATCGACCAACTGATGCACTTCGTCGTCCACTACGGCCACAGGTTTGGCGATAGTGCGCAGGCGCGAGTCGGGGAATTCGAGGATGTCTAAAATGGCCATAAGCTTGATTGCTGCACGTGTGAGGTAAAGTCGGGTCGATGGCCTGGCAGGTCCGAAGATGCAGGCTACCGTTGTGAAGCGTAGCTCCTTTTCTTTTAGGTAAAGAGTCGGGAGCGAGCCACGAGGGCTCTGGCGTTTCACGCGAACGCACATAATAAAGGGATTCACCGCATGAGGAAATCACTACTCGCCTTGCTCCTTCTGGCCTCGGCCGGTTTGGCGCATGGGCAAGTGCAACTCAAGGAAGGTTTTCCACAGCAATACACAGTGGCGGCGGGTGACACACTTTGGGACATCTCCGGGAAATTCCTCCGTGAGCCGTGGAAGTGGCCCGAGCTCTGGCAGGCCAATCCGCAGATCCAGAACCCCAATCTGATCTACCCCGGCGATTTGCTGTCGCTGGTCTACGTTGACGGGCAGCCGCGCCTGACCCTCAATCGCGGGGCTTCCCGGGGCACCATCAAGCTCTCGCCACGGGTGCACAGTTCGCCGGTGGCCGACGCCATCCCGAGCATTCCGTTGCAGTCGATCAACAGTTTTCTGCTGAGCAACCGCATCGTCGACAAGGTCGAGGATTTCGACAAGGCGCCTTACATCGTCGCCGGCGATGCCGAACGGGTGCTCAGCGGCACCGGCGACCGGATTTTCGCCCGCGGCCATTTCGATCCGAACCAGCCGGTCTACGGCATCTTCCGCCAAGGCAAGGTTTATACCGACCCCGAGAGCAAGGAGTTCCTGGGGATCAATGCCGACGACATCGGCGGTGGTGAAATCGTCGCTACCGAGGGTGATGTCGCGACGCTTGCACTGCAACGCACCACTCAGGAAGTGCGCCTCGGCGATCGCTTGTTCAGCGGCGAGGAACGATCTATCAACTCGACCTTCATGCCCAGTGCGCCAAAAAAACCGATCAACGGCCTGATCATCGACGTACCGCGCGGGGTTACCCAGATCGGCGCGATGGATGTCGTGACGCTGAACCGGGGCCAACGCGACGGTCTCGCCGAAGGCAACGTGTTGGTGGTGATGAAAACCGGCGAAACCGTGCGCGACCGGGTCTCCGGCCAGCCTCTGAAAATTCCCGATGAACGCGCCGGTTTGCTGATGGTGTTCCGCACCTACGACAAACTCAGTTACGGATTGGTGCTCACCGCATCGCGCTCCTTGGCAGTGATGGACAAGGTGCGAAATCCGTAAGCAGGCTCCACAAGTTACCAACAGAGTTATCCACAGCTTATTCCCGTTTGAACGGGGCTCATAACGATCAAGGATGATCCATGTCGCTGCCTGCTGTTACACCGGTTTCCCCTGCGGAACTGGAAGCCCGTTTACGTCTGCATCGTTTGCCGGAGCTCGGTCCTGCACGTTTCAGGAAACTGCTCGAAGCCTTCGGCTCGGCGTCCAAAGCCATCAGCGCGCCGGCCAGTGCCTGGCGTTCGCTGGGCTTGCCGTTTGCTTGCGCCGAGGCTCGCCGGGCCGATGATGTCCGGGACGGCGCCAGCCACGCATTGGCCTGGCTAGACCGTCCCGGCCAGCATTTACTGATGTGGGACCAGCCTGACTACCCGGCATTGCTGGCGGAAATCAGCGACGCGCCGCCACTGCTATTCGTCGCGGGCGATCCGGGCATACTGGAAAAACCGCAATTGGCGATGGTCGGCAGTCGTCGCGCTTCCCGTCCGGGGATGGACACGGCCGCCGCGTTTTCGCGCAGTCTGGCTGGCGCCGGTTTTGTCATCACCAGCGGTCTGGCGCTGGGGATCGATGCCGCCGCGCACCAAGCCGCTCTAGACGTGGGCGGGCAAACGGTCGGCGTACTTGGCACGGGACTTGAAAAGTTTTATCCACAGCGCAACCGCAGGCTTGCCGATGCCATGATTGCGTCGGGCAGCGCGGTGCTTTCAGAGTTCCCGCTGGACGCCGGGCCTACGGCCAGCAACTTCCCGCGACGCAATCGAATCATCAGTGGTTTGTCCCTCGGCGTGCTGGTGGTCGAGGCCAGTGTCGCCAGCGGTTCCTTGATCACCGCGAGGCTGGCGGCGGAACAAGGTCGTGAGGTGTATGCGATTCCGGGATCTATCCATCATCCCGGCGCGAAGGGGTGTCATCAGCTGATTCGCGACGGCGCGATGCTGGTGGAAACCATCGAACATATCCTCGAAGCGTTGCGCGGCTGGCAGCAGTTGCCGTTAGCCATGCAGGCTCCGTCGGTGGCTCATCCTCTGTTGATGCTGCTGCACGCGGCGCCGCACACCAGTGAAGCGTTGTCCGTCTCCAGCGGCTGGGCGCTGCCCAAAGTGCTGGCGGCGCTGACGGAACTGGAAATGGACGGCCGGGCGGTCTGCGAAAGCGGGCGCTGGTTTGCGCGGGTGAGCTAGGTTTTATAAGGAACATCGGTAAACTGCGCAGAGCCTTATTCCGGAGAGTTTTTCATGGTCAACAGTTGGCGTGTGCAACAAGCCGCGCAAGCCATTCGCGCAGGGGCGGTGATTGCCTATCCAACCGAGGCGGTCTGGGGCCTGGGTTGCGACCCGTGGGATGAAGAAGCGGTCGAACGTCTGCTGATGCTCAAGGGCCGGTCGGTGGACAAGGGCCTGATTCTGATCGCCGACAACATCCGCCAGTTCGACTTCCTGTTCGAAGATTTCCCTGAGCTGTGGATGGATCGGATGGCGAGCACCTGGCCGGGGCCGAATACCTGGCTGGTGCCGCATCGGAATCAGTTGCCGCAGTGGATTACCGGCGTGCACGAAACGGTGGCGTTGCGGGTCAGCGATCACCCGTTGGTGCGGGATTTGTGCGCATTGGTCGGGCCGTTGGTGTCGACCTCGGCCAACCCGCAGGGCCGGCCGGCGGCGCGGACGCGGATTCGCGTGGAGCAGTATTTCAGCGGGCAGCTTGATTTGATTCTTGGCGGCAACCTCGGTGGGCGCAAGAATCCGAGCGTGATTCGCGATCTGGCGACCGGGAACGTCATTCGCCCGGGTTGAGACCGCGTCATCGTTCTTCGCGGGCAAGCCTCGCTCCTACAGGGATCGCATACAAACTGTAGGAGCGAGGCTTGCCCGCGAAGAGGCCCTCAAGGCAACAAAACAGTCGAACCTGTCGTCCGCCGCGCCGACAACTCGGTCTGCGCCTTCGCCGCGTCAGCCAGTGAATACTTCTGGCTGATCTCCACCTTCAGCTTCCCGCTGATGATCATCTCAAACAACTCATCCGCCATCCGCTGCAGGTTTTCAGCGTTGTTGGCATAAGTCGCCAGTGTCGGCCGGGTCACGTACAGCGATCCCTTCGCCGACAGAATCCCCAGGTTGACCCCATCCACCGCGCCCGAAGCGTTGCCAAAACTCACCACCAGGCCCCGAGGCGCTGTGCTATCCAGCGAAGTCAGCCAGGTGTCTTTGCCGACACCGTCGTACACCACCGGGACTTTTTTGCCGTCGGTCAATTCCAGTACGCGTTGAGCGACGTTTTCGTGGCTGTAGTCGATGGTCGCCCACGCACCGTTGGCCATTGCCAACGCGGCTTTCTCCGGCGAGCTGACCGTGCCGATCAACTTCACGCCCAGCGCCTTGGCCCATTGGCAGGCCAGCGAACCGACACCCCCGGCAGCGGCGTGAAACAGAATGGTTTCGCCACCCTTGAGTTCATAGGTCTGACGCAACAGGTACTGCACGGTGAGGCCCTTGAGCATCACCCCGGCGGCCTGTTCGAAGCTGATCGCGTCCGGCAGGTGCACCAGATTGGCTTCCGGCAATACGTGAACCTCGCTGTAGGCGCCCAATGGGCCGCTGCCGTACGCCACGCGATCACCGACCTTGAAGCGGGTGACTTCGCTGCCCACCGCCTCGACCACGCCTGCACCTTCCGAACCCACGCCCGACGGCAAGGCGGGCGGCGCATAGAGGCCGCTGCGGAAATAGGTGTCGATGAAGTTCAGGCCGATGGCCTTGTTGGTCACGCGCACTTGCTGCGGGCCGGGCTCGGCCGGTTGGTAATCCACATACTCGAGCACTTCGGGGCCGCCATGGGCGCGGAACTGGATACGCTTTGCCATCAGAACTCTCCTTAGGTCTTTAGCTACTAGAGGTGTAGTGCCAAGCGCCCTATCGAACTCCCAAGCTTGATCCCCGTCAACTGTGGCGAGTCCATCTGCAATGTTATGCTACGCGCCCATTTGCGCCGGCCCCCGCTCCCATGGAGCGCCGCGTAGTTTTGCCCGATTCAAGGTGAAGACATGACGACCCGCACCGAGGCCGTAAAAGCCTACCTGCTCGACCTGCAAGACCGCATTTGCGCTGCCCTGGAAGCCGAAGACGGCGGCACGCAATTCGTCGAAGACGCCTGGACCCGGCCTGCCGGCGGTGGCGGTCGCACCCGCGTGATCGAGAACGGCGCGGTCATCGAAAAGGGCGGCGTCAACTTTTCCCACGTGTTTGGCAGCGGTCTCCCACCGTCCGCCAGCGCCCATCGACCGGAACTGGCCGGCCGTGGCTTTGAAGCCCTGGGCGTGTCGCTGGTGATTCACCCGCACAATCCGCATGTGCCGACTTCCCACGCCAACGTGCGCTTTTTCATCGCCGAAAAAGAAGGCGAAGAACCGGTCTGGTGGTTCGGCGGCGGCTTCGACCTGACCCCTTATTACGGCAACATCGATGACTGCGTGCACTGGCACCGCGTCGCCGAGCAGGCCTGCGCGCCGTTCGGTCCGGACGTCTATTCGCGCTACAAAGCCTGGTGCGACAGCTATTTCCACATCAAGCATCGCCACGAACCGCGCGGCATCGGCGGCCTGTTCTTCGATGATTTGAACGAGTGGGATTTCGATACCAGCTTCGCTTTCATGCGTGCCATCGGTGACGCTTACATCGACGCCTACTTGCCGATCGTGCAGCGCCGCAAAAATGATGCGTTCACTGCAAAACAGCGCGAATTCCAGGAATTCCGCCGTGGCCGTTACGTCGAGTTCAACCTGGTTTACGACCGTGGCACGCTGTTCGGCCTGCAATCGGGTGGGCGTACCGAGTCGATCCTCATGTCGTTGCCGCCGCAAGTTCGCTGGAGTTATGACTGGAAAGCCGAGCCCGGCAGCGAAGAAGCACGCCTGACCGAGTACTTCCTGCAAGACCGCGATTGGTTGGCCCAGGCCTGAACGAGGAATCCTGATGGACCGTTACGTCGTATTCGGTAACCCGATTGGCCACAGCAAGTCGCCGTTGATCCATCGTCTGTTCGCCGAGCAGACCGCTCAGCAACTGGACTACAGCACTTCGCTGGCACCGCTCGACGATTTTTCCGACTTTGCCCGGGAGTTTTTCCTGGAAGGTCGCGGGGCGAACGTGACGGTGCCGTTCAAGGAAGAGGCGTTCCGTCTGGCCGACAGTTTGACGGCGCGAGCGCAGCGGGCTGGCGCGGTGAACACCCTGAGCAAGCTCGCCGATGGCACGCTGCTGGGCGACAACACCGATGGTGCCGGGCTGGTGCGGGACCTGACGGTCAACGCCGGTTTCAGCCTCAAGGGCAAACGCATCCTGCTGCTCGGCGCCGGCGGCGCAGTGCGCGGAGCGCTGGAGCCACTGCTGGCCGAGCAACCCGCCTCGGTGATCATCGCCAACCGCACGGTGGAAAAAGCCGAGCTGCTGGCTGAGTTGTTTGCGGATCTGGGGCCGGTGTCGGCCAGTGGTTTCGACTGGTTGCGGGAATCGGTGGACCTGATCATCAACGCGACATCGGCCAGTTTGTCGGGCGATGTACCGCCGATTGCGGGCAGTCTGATCGAGCCGGGCAAGACCGTTTGCTACGACATGATGTACGGCAAGGAACCGACCTCGTTCTGCCGTTGGGCTACGGCGCATGGCGCTGCCGTGTCGATGGATGGTTTGGGGATGCTCGCTGAACAAGCGGCAGAAGCCTTCTTGCTGTGGCGCGGCGTACGCCCGGACACCGCGCCGGTGCTGGCCGAACTGCGCCGCCAATTGGCGCTATAAACACACACACACTGTAGGAGCCGGCTTGCTGGCGATTCAACGATAACGCGGTGTACCTGATACACCGCAGTGCCATTATCGCCAGCAAGCCGGCTCCTACAGGGATCGTGATTCAATCTTCGAAATGAATCGGACATTTCTCTGCGCCTTCGAGCTTTCGCAACTCCTCCACCACCGGCGGTCTCGCCCCGCGCAAGGTCAGGCTACGGTCCTGCTTGCGTAGTCGCCGCGCTTCCTGGTGCAGCATTTCCACCCCCGAATAGTCGATGAAGTTGATCTGCTGCGCCTCGATCACCACCCGCGCCCCGTGCATGCGTTGCAGGCGCACTTGCAGGTAATGGCTGGCGCCGAAAAAGATCGAACCGCCGACCCGCAGAATGTCTTCATCGCCGTCGCGCCAATGCTGCACCCGTGGTTGCGAGGTGCGCTTGAGGTAGAAAAACAACGACGCGAGCACGCCGGCATAGATCGCTGTCTGCAATTCCAGCAACAGCGTGGCGACACAGGTCAGCGCCATCACCATGAACTCGGCGCGGCTGACCCGCAGCAACGCACGAATGCCGCGATGATCGACCAACCCCCAGGCGATCAGCAGGATGCTGCCAGCCATGGCCGGGATCGGAATATGCGCAATCAGGTTGGCGCCGAAGATCGCAAACAGCGCCACCCACAACGCGGAAAACACACCCGCCATTGGCGAACAGGCACCCGCTTCGTAGCTGAGGCCGGAACGGGTGAAGGAACCGGCTGACAGCGAACCGGAAAAAAACGCACCGACCATGTTCGATAAACCCTGCGCGCGGACCTCCTGATTGGCATCGAGCAATTGCTGCGAGCGCGCCGACAAGGAACGGGCAATCGACAGGCTCGTCACCAGCCCGAGCATCCCCACCGCTACTGCGCTGGGCAGCAATCGCAAAATCATGTCCAGATCCAGTGGCAACGGGCTGAAGGGCGGCAACCGCCCGACAAACGCGCTCACCAGGTTCACGTGGCCGAACATCGATGGCCACAGCCAAACCAGCAACCCGGCGAGGATCAGGGTGATCAACAGCGTCGGCCAGCGAGGCAGCAACCCTTTCAGGATTATGCCGACGACAACTGTTGCCAGCCCCAGCACGAGCGAGGGTTTATCCACCGCATCGAGGTGCTGCAGCAGCATCAAAAAGCTGTCCAGTGCGGTGGCCTGGCTAGGCAAGTCCAGCCCCAGCAGGTTGGGCATTTGACCGATGGCAATCACCACGGCGGCCCCGAGGGTGAAGCCCAATACCACCGAGTGCGAGACAAAATTCACCAGCGCGCCGAATCGCAGCAAACCCAGTAGCCACTGGAAAATGCCGGCGAGCAGCGTCAGAAGCAGGATCAGCGTGATGTAGTCCTTGGACGCAGGGACGGCCAGAGGACTGACACTGGCGAACAGGACGATGGAGATCGCTGCCGTAGGCCCACAGATCAAATGCCACGATGAACCCCAGAGACAGGCGATCAGCACCGGGATGATGGCGGCGTACAAGCCGTATTCCGGTGGGAGACCGGCGATCAGCGCGTAGGCAATGGATTGCGGCAACGCGAGAATGGCGCCGCTGAGGCCGACGATCAGGTCACGGCCGACGCTGGCGCGGGTCTGCCGGGGCAACCACGTGAGGAAGGGGAAGAGTGAATGGCGGCTGGGGAAGGCCATGGGTCCTCTCGGTTGAAAATTTTGCGCAAGGGTATCAGGAGACGACGATCCTTCCCTTTGTAGGAGCGAGCGATGCGGCGATCCGACTTGCCCGCGAAGAACGTAACGCGGTTCTTTAGAAAAACCGCGTTATCGTTCTTCGCGGGCAAGCCTCGCTCCTACAGAGGATAGGATCACTTACAACTTGGCTTTTACCGCCGGCAACGCATCCTTGCCGTCTGCGGTCTTCACGCCTTCCAGCCATTTGTCCAGCACCGCCGGATTGGCCTTGATCCACGCCTTGGCCGCATCCGCATTGCTGACCTTCTTGTTCACCACATCCGCCATGATGCTGTTTTCCATCTCCTGGGTGAAACTCAGGTTGGTCAGCAACTTGCCCACATTCGGGCAGGCTTCGGCGTAGCCCTTGCGGGTCAGGGTATGGACGCTGCCGGTGTCGCCGAAGTATTTCTCGCCGCCCTTCAGATAATGCATTTTCAGCTGCACGTTCATCGGGTGCGGCGTCCAGCCGAGGAAGGTCACGAATTTCTGTTTCTTCACCGCACGAGACACTTCGGCCAGCATCGCCTGTTCGCTGGACTCGACCAGTTTCCACTGACCCATGTCGAAGTCGTTCTTCTTGATGATTTCTTGCAGTGAGATGTTCGCCGGCGCGCCGGAGCCGATGCCGTAGATCTTCTTGTCGAACTTGTCGGCGAACTTGTTCAGGTCGGCGAAGTTATGCACACCCGCGTCCCACACGTAATCCGGCACCGCCAGGGTGAACTCGGTGCCGTCGAGGTTCTTCGCCAGTTGCGTGACGTCGCCGGTGGCGACGAACTTGTCATAGAAACCCTGCTGCGCCGGCATCCAGTTGCCGAGAAACACGTCGACCTGGCCATCCTTCAACCCGCCAAAGGTAATCGGCACCGCGAGGGTGTCGACTTTGGGCTTGTAGCCCATGCCGTCCAGCAGAAACCCGGTGATGGCGTTGGTTGCGGCGATGTCGCTCCAGCCAGGGTCGGCCATTTTCACCGTCTCGCAGCTCTGATCGGCATACGCCGACGCACTGCCCAGAGCCAGCAGTCCGACCGTCAGTACTGTGGATAACTTTTGCATGGACTTCCCCTTAACATTATTGGTTTTGGCAGGGTTGTGGATAACGTGCTTTACGCTCCAGATCGTCGAGGTCGATGTGGTTGCGCATGTACTGCTGACTGGCGTCCACCAGTGGCTGGTGATCCCAGCTCTTCAGCTTGCCGATGGTCAGCGCCTCGGCGACGAAACGCCGACGACGCTGGCTCGCGAGCACCTGTTGGTGTATCGCCGGGATGTTCCATTTGGCCCGTGCTTCGGCAAGAAATTCCTCGAACAGGAGCCGATGTTGCGGCGACTGGCTGAGTTCTTCCTGTTCGCGCGGGTCGTTGTGTACGTCGAAGAGCAGGCACGGATCATCTTCGCTGTAGATGAATTTGTAGGCGCCACGGCGAATCATCATCAGCGGACTGATGGTGCCTTCGGCCATGTATTCGCCGAAGACTTCGTCGTGACCGCCCTGCCCTTGCAGGTGCGGAACCAGCGACCGGCCATCCAGCGGCAAGCCCGGTTCCAGAACGCCGCCGGCCAACTCGACAAACGTCGGCAGCAGGTCGGCGGTGGAAACCGCTGCGCTGACCCGTCCGGCGCCAAACTGGCCGGGTGAACTGATCAACATGGGCACGCGCGCGGCCATTTCGTACCAGTGCATTTTGTACCAGAGGCCACGCTCGCCGAGCATGTCGCCGTGGTCGCCGGAGAACACGATGATCGTGTCGTTGATCAGCCCGGTATCTTCGAGCGTTTGCAGAAGTTTGCCGACGTTACTGTCGATATAGCTGCAAGCACCGAAATAAGCCCGGCGTGCATCGCGGATCTTATCCACAGGCAGCGGCTTGTCCCACAGGTCGTAGACCTTGAGCAAACGCTGGGCGTGCGGATCGAGCTCGGTTTGTGCCGGGGTTTCGGGCAATGGGATGTCGGCGTCGTCGTACAGATCCCAGAAAGCCTTGGGAATGGTGTACGGGTCGTGTGGGTGAGTCATCGACACGGTCAGGCAGAACGGCTGGTCGCCGTCTTCGCGGATGTGATCAAACAAATACTGCTGGGCCTTGAACACCACCTCTTCATCGAAATCCAGCTGATTGGTACGCACGCAAGGCCCAGCCTGCAGCACCGACGACATGTTGTGATACCAGGTCGGACGTACGTCCGGTTCGTCCCAGTTCACTGCCCAACCGTAGTCGGCCGGGTAAATGTCGCTGGTCAGGCGTTCTTCGTAACCGTGCAGTTGGTCCGGGCCGCAGAAGTGCATCTTGCCGGACAGCGCGGTGCGATAACCGAGGCGCCGCAGGTAGTGGGCGTAGGTGGGCACGTCGGCAGGGAAATCGGCCGCGTTGTCGTAGGCGCCGATCTTGCTCGGTAACTGACCGCTGACCAAGGTAAAACGCGACGGCGCGCAGAGTGGGCTGTTGCAATAAGCGGCGTCGAACACCACGCCTTCGGCGGCGAGGCGGCTGAGATTGGGCAATTTGATCGGCGAAGGGCCGTAGAACGGCAACATTGGCGCGGCCATCTGATCGGCCATGATGAAAAGAATATTCTTGCGCTTCATGTGATCGCGGCATTCCATAGTGAATATTTATGCGAGAGTGCTGCAATCGAGCATGGAGTCCATGTGATTTGTGGTAAAGCCCATGCCAGGCAATGACTAGGATAAGCACAGCTTATGTATGACGCCCTCGGTGATTTGTCTCTGGATCTGCTCCGCGCCTTCGAAGCGGCTGCCCGCCATCACAGCTTCACCGCCGCTGCGGTAGAGCTCGGCACCACGCAACCGGCCATCAGCCAGCAGATCAAACGGCTGGAGGATCAACTCGCCACACGGCTGTTCGATCGCATTTATCGCGGGATCGAATTGACCGAGGCCGGGGCGATTCTTTTCGAGCAGGTTCAGCTCGGTTTGCAGAATATCGACGCAGGATTAAGTGCAATCAGTGCACAGCAACAGCATGAAGTGTTGCAGGTCGCCACCGATTTTGCCTTTGCCGCTTACTGGCTGATGCCCCGGTTGCATCGCTTTCACGCGGCCAATCCTCACGTGGACGTTAGCCTGGTCACCAGCGAGCGCAGCCTCAACATGCTGCGTACCGATATCGATGTCGCCGTGCTGTTTGGTGACGGGCGTTTTAAACAGGGCGAAAGCCATTGGCTGTTCAGCGAAGAAGTGTTCCCGGTGTGCAGTCCGCTGCTATTGAAGGACCGTCCCCTGCCCTTGCCGCCCCAAGGGCTGCTGGAATTTCCGCTGCTGCACCTGCGTGGCGAAAACAGCAGCAACTGGTTCGACTGGAGTGGCGTGTTCCGCGAATTGGGGATTACTTCGGCGCCAGCGCCCGGGCAGTTGCGATTCGACAATTACACGTTGTTGATTCAAGCGGCGATTGGCGGCCAGGGCGTGGCGATTGGCTGGCGGCACCTTGTGGATAACTTGCTGGCGCAAGGTTTGTTGTGTCGGCCAATTGCTGAAACGGTGATGTCCCGGCAGGGCTATTACGTGGTCCTGCCCCAACGCAAACGGCGTGGGTTGTTGATTCAACAGTTTGTGGATTGGTTGATGGCCGAGCAGGCCAGCAGTGCGCAATCGCTGAATGGCCTGCCTTTGCCTTCGATTGCGGTGTGAAAGCAAAAAGGTCGTCCGGGCGCGACCCGAGCGTTCACTACTCTGAAGTCGCCACGAAATTCACGTGTTCGCCCACGTGAAGATTGAAGTGCATTTCATCGGCGATCCCTATCGCGACACGTTTCAAGCGATCCAGCGGTTCGGCCAGCCCCGGTTCCAGGCTGCTGCTGGCGTGGCTGAAATGCTCGATCGTCAGCCCCGGGACGCCACGTGGCGCATTCACCAGCGTCCAGTGCAACTTACTGCTTTGCAGGGATTCGCGGATTTCTTCGGCGGCGTGGCGTTGCAGTTGATCCTCGATCTCCGGATCGTCCAACACCTCGAAATCCCCCACCAGAAACAGTCGGGCAATGCCGGCAGCTTGCATGCCGGCTATCAGCGCATCGACGGCGAGCACCTGTTCGACCGGGCCCGGAACAATGGTTTTTTCAACGTGTTCGCTGTTGAACGGCAAGCCTGGTGCGTCTAATAGACAGATGACGGCCGAACAGCCCGCGACGCTTTGTTTGACGCGCTCGGCCTCAAACAGGTCGCCCGTCTTGGTGCGCAAACCCGGACGTGGCGCGAGTGCCGTCAAGTCATCGAGAATGGCGATCACTTCGTGTTGCCGCCGCAGCATCTCAGCCATCAGCGCACTGCCCAGGCTACTCATGGCACCATAAAGCACCACTTTTACCACCGGGGTTTCGGCATTTTTCATGGCTGGGCTCCGTTTCCTGGGTGTATAGCATTTGACCTGTGGGAGACGGTGAGGGTTCGACAGGGATTCAGAGGGTTTCAGATGCAACAGATCAAGGGTTACCACGCCCACGTGTATTTCGATGCCAGCACCATCGACCAGGCGCGAGCCTTGTGTGAGCGGGCGGCGCAGCTGTTCCCGCTGAAAATGGGTCGGGTGCACGAACGTCCGGTCGGCCCGCACCCGGACTGGAGTTGCCAACTGGCATTCGGGCCGGAACTCATCGGCGACGTGTTGCCGTGGCTGGCGCTCAACCGCAAGGGTTTGGTGGTGTTCCTGCACCCGGACACCGGCGACGATCTGCTCGACCACACCGAACATGCCATCTGGATGGGGGCGATCCGGCCGCTGGACCTGTCTATTTTTTGATCAGAGTGTTTCTTCGGCTTCGCCCGGCAGGTGTTCGTCCAGGTGCAGCCAGGGCAGACGGCTGTCGGTCCAGATGTGCCGCTCGGCCGGAGCCTGCTCGGGATGATCGAGCGTGGCGATGGTCAGGTCGATGCTCGCGGGACTGAGGTGTGTCACCAGCGCGAGTTGCGCCCCACAGTTCGGGCAGAAATATCGTACGCAACTGGATGACGAGGCGTACTGCGCCGGTGTGCCTTTCAGCCATTCAAAGGTCGATGCGGGCACGGTGATCCAGGTGGTCACGATCCCGCCGCTGACTCGTCGGCAAATTGAACAGTGGCAGTGGGCGATGTCGTGCAGCGGGCCGCTGAATTGATAGCGCAGATGTCCGCAGTGGCAGCCGCCTGTGTGAAGTTCGTTCATCACATTTCCTCCTGTTGCGTATGTTCCGACGCCATCGCGAGCAGGCTCGCTCCCACAGGGGAACGCATTTCCATGTGGGAGCGAGCCTGCTCGCGATCGTGTCGACGCGGTTTAAAGCCTAGCCCCCGTCCGACGACCGGTCGCACATCCGGTCAATGCTTTCATCGGCGAAAGCTGGGTGAAAGCTTCCCCGATTAGGATCGCCCCCACTACCGGCAACAGACCGGTCGGCCAATGCCAGTGTTTTATCGCTCGCACAGCCCATTTAACAACAACAATGGTGACCCTGATGTCCTTTGATACCCGCCGCTTCGCCGCAACTCCGCCCGTACGCCTCGTGCTTCCCGTTCTGCGCTGACCTACCCGGTTCGCCCATTCCCTAGCCGCGCTACGCCTGGAGTATTCCCATGCTGACTTTCCTTGGCTTCGCCATGGTCATCACGTTCATGTTCCTGATCATGACCAAGCGCCTGTCCGCGCTGATCGCCCTGATCATCATTCCAATCGTCTTCGCTCTGTTCGGCGGTTTTGCGCCGAAGATCGGCCCGATGATGCTCGAAGGCATCACCAAGCTTGCGCCGACCGGCGTGATGCTGATGTTCGCCATCCTCTACTTCGCCCTGATGATCGACTCCGGCCTGTTCGACCCGGCCGTGCGCAAGATCCTCAAACTGGTCAAGGGCGACCCGTTGAAAGTTTCGGTCGGCACCGCCGTACTGGCGCTCGTCGTCTCCCTCGATGGTGACGGCGCGACCACTTACATGATCTGCGTGGCCGCCATGCTGCCGCTCTACAGCCGCATCGGCATGAGCCCGCGGATCATGGCTGGCCTGATCATCCTCGCCGGTGGCGTGATGAACATGACCCCATGGGGCGGTCCGACTGCCCGTGCGGCCAGTGCGTTGCATGTGGACCCGTCGGCGATCTTCGTACCGATGATTCCGGCGATGGGTGCCGGTGTCCTGGCCATCCTGGCCATCGCTTACTTCTACGGCAAACGTGAACGTGCGCGTCTGGGTGAGCTGCACCTGGTGGGCGATGAAATCGACCACAGCGAAATCAGCGTTTCGCAGTTCCCGGACGCCCGTCGTCCAAAGCTGATCTGGTTCAACGGTGCCCTGACATTCGCACTGATGTGCACCCTGATCGCAGGCCTGCTGCCGCTGCCGGTGCTGTTCATGGTGGCGTTCAGTATTGCCATGATCGTCAACTACCCTTGCCTGCAACAGCAGAAGGATCGCGTTGCGGCCCACGCCGGCAGCGTGCTGGCAGTGGTCGGTTTGATCTTCGCGGCAGGCATCTTCACCGGTATCCTGTCGGGCACCGGCATGGTCGATGCGATGTCGAAGAGCCTGTTGGCGGTCATCCCGGATTTCCTCGGCCCGTACCTGGCCGTGATCACCGCGCTGGTGAGCATGCCGTTCACGTTCTTCATGTCGAACGATGCATTTTATTACGGCGTGTTACCAGTACTTGCCGAAGCGGCCAGTCATTACGGTATAACCGCGGTTGAAATGGCACGTGCCTCGATCGTCGGTCAGCCCGTCCACTTGCTGAGCCCGCTGGTACCATCGACCTATTTGTTGGTGGCCCTGGCCGGTATCGACTTCGGTGACCATCAGCGCTTTACCCTGAAATGGGCAGTGCTGGTGTGCATGTGCATACTGGTTGCAGCATTGCTGATGGGGATTTTTCCGCTGTTCAGCACTCTATAAGCCCAAGACTCACCACTGGGGGTCCAGGCTTCGTTTTTTGAAGCCTGGGCCCTTTGTGGTTTAACACTCGCTCAAAGGAATACACATGGAATGGCTGACCAACCCTGAAATCTGGGTTGCCTTCTTTACCCTGACCGCCCTGGAAATCGTCCTGGGTATCGATAACATCATCATGATTTCGATCCTGGTCAGCCGCATGCCCAAGCACATGCAGGCGCGCACCCGAATCTTCGGCCTGGCGCTGGCCATGGTCACGCGGATTCTGTTGCTGCTGTCGATCACCTGGGTCATGCGCCTCACCGCTGACTTGTTCGAAGTGTTCGGCCAGGGCATTTCCGGGCGAGACCTGATCCTGTTCTTCGGTGGTCTGTTCCTGCTGTGGAAGAGCTCGCAAGAGATGTACCACGCGCTGGAAGGTGAAGACGAAACCAACGAGGAGCCGGGTGGTAAGGGCGGCAACTTCCTCTACACCATCATCCAGATCGCGATCATCGACATCGTGTTCTCGCTGGACTCGGTGATCACCGCCGTCGGCATGGTCTCCCACGTACCGGTCATGGTCGCTGCAATCGTTGTGGCTGTGCTGGTGATGATGCTGGCTTCCGGCACCATCAGCTCGTTCATCGACAAGCACCCGTCGCTGAAGATGCTGGCGTTGGCGTTCCTGCTGATCGTCGGTACCGTGCTGATTGCCGAATCCTTCGACGTGCACGTGCCAAAAGGCTACGTCTACTTCGCCATGGCGTTCTCGCTGGCGGTGGAAGCGATCAACATCAAGATGCGCACCGCGATTGCGAAGAAGAAGAAACAGCAGGATCCGGTGAAACTGCGCAAGGATATTCCTGGGCAATAAGCCGAATGTAAAACCTGTGGGAGCGAGCCTGCTCGCGATAGCGGCCAGTCAGTCAACATCAATGTTGAATGTGACGGCCTCATCGCGAGCAGGCTCGCTCCCACATTTTTTTTGTGCGGCCGCCAGGCCCTGATTTCATGACAGTTTTGTTTCAATCACCTCTTTAGCTATGCGATGCTGGCGCGCAGACCGTTAGCCAACTACAGCTTAAGTACACAACGTAGAAAGTCGCGCGGCACCGTCAACTTGCTCCTTTGGGGCGCTACCACCACAGGGGGCCCTTATGCTCACCCTGCTCAATTTGTTATCTGCCGTGGCCTTGCTGATCTGGGGCACGCACATCGTCCGAACCGGCATCCTGCGGGTCTACGGTTCCAACCTGCGCCATGTGATCGGCCAGAACATGTCCAAGCGCTGGCTGGCGTTCATCGCCGGCATAGTCGTGACCGCCATGGTCCAGAGCAGCAACGCCACCGCCATGCTCGTCACCTCCTTTGTCGGCCAGGGCCTGATGGCGCTGATGCCTGCGCTGGCGACCATGCTCGGCGCCGATGTTGGTACGGCGTTGATGGCGCGGGTGCTGACGTTCGATTTGTCATGGCTGTCGCCGCTGTTGATTTTCCTCGGGGTGATTTTTTTCCTGTCGCGCAAACAGACGCGGCTCGGCCAGATGGGCCGGGTGGCCATCGGTCTGGGCCTGATCATTCTGGCCCTGCAACTGATCGTCGAAGCGGCGGCGCCGATCACCCAGGCGCAAGGGGTCAAGGTCATCTTCGCCTCGCTGACCGGCGACATCCTGCTCGACGCCTTGGTCGGCGCCCTGTTCGCGATGGTTTCCTACTCCAGCCTGGCCGCCGTCCTGCTGACCGCGACCCTGGCCGGGGCCAGCGTGATCAGCTTGCCGGTGGCCATCGGCCTGGTGATCGGCGCGAACATCGGCAGCGGCATTCTGGCGTTCATGAGCACCAGCATGCAGAACGCCGCGGGCCGTCAGGTGGCGCTCGGGAGCCTGCTGTACAAGCTGATCGGCTTGTTGCTGATCATTCCGGTGCTCGACCCGTTGGTGCACTGGATCGACAGCCTCGACTTCAGCCCCCAGGAAATGGTCATCGGCTTCCACCTGCTCTACAACACGGCTCGCTGCCTGATCTTGCTGCCGACGGTCGGGATAATGGCCAGGCTGTGCGCATGGCTCTTGCCGGAACGCCCGGAAATCAACGGCACGGCCAAACCACGGCACCTTGATCCGACGGCGCTGGTGACCCCCAGCCTGGCGCTGGCCAACGCCGTCCGGGAAACCCTGCGCATCGGCGATCTGATCGACAGCATGCTCGAAGCCATGCTCGACGTGCTGCGCGGCAAGCAAACTGCCGTCACCCAGGAAATGCGTCGCCTGACCGATGATGTGGATGCGCTCTACAACTCGATCAAACTCTATCTGGCGCAAATGCCCCGTGAAGACCTCAGTGAGCAGGACAGTCGGCGTTGGGCGGAAATCATCGAACTGGCGATCAACCTCAAACTCGCCAGCGATCTGATCGAGCGCATGTTGCGCAAGGTGCAGCAACAGAAAACCTCGCAGCGCCGGTCTTTTTCCGAGGTCGGCCTGGACGAATTGGCGGGGCTGCACAGCCAGCTGATTTCCAATTTGCGCCTGGGGTTGTCGGTGTTCCTCAGCGCCGACAAGGAAAGTGCCCGCCAACTGCTGCGGGAGAAGCGTCGCTTTCGTGCACAGGAACGCCGCCTGGCCCATGCTCACGTCAGCCGGTTGCAACGTAAGATTGTGCAGAGTATCGAGACCAGCTCGCTGCACCTGGAGCTGATCGCCGACATGAAGCGTCTGAATTCTCTGTTTTGCAGCAGTGCTTACGTGGTGCTGGAAACGTCTGACACCGGTGCGCTCGCTGTAGATGATTTGGCTGACATCACACATTCGCCTTGAACGTCTGGCAGTGTGGTCAGTCAGTTATATGTATTCAGCTTGATGGCCATTCGCGAGCAAGCCCGCTCCCACATTTGAAATGCATTCCTCTGTGGGAGCGGCGGTGCGACGGTTCGACTTGCTCGCGAAGAGGCCCTGACTGACAACACGGATCTCCAAATCAGCCGTATGGAAACTCGCTATGCGTTGTTTGTTGTTCGCCTGCCTGTTGCTCGGATCATTCCCCTCCTTTGCCCTGGACCGCTTCCAGGTCGAGGGCTATACGCTGCCCAACGGCCTGCAATTGCTGCTCAAGCCCGGCACCGAGCGCGGGCATGTGGCGATTCGTCTGGTGGTCGGCGTCGGCATCGATGATTTCAACTGCGCCGACAAGGAGCTGCCGCACCTGCTCGAACACCTGCTGTTCAGTGGCATCGACGCCACCGGCGAAGGTGGTCTGGAAGAGCGCATGCAGGCGCTGGGCGGCGATTGGAACGCCTACACCAGCAACGCCGACACCACGTTCGTTATCGAGGCCCCGGCGAAAAACCAGCGCAAGGTCCTCGACCTGCTGTTGGCGCTGTTGACCCAGACCCGAATCGACGACAACGCCATCAACGCCGCCAAGAAAGTGGTCGAGCGCGAAGACGGCGGCCACTACTCGCACCTGCAACGGTGGCTGGATCGTCAGGACCTGGGCCACACCGCGAGCAATCAACTGGCCGTGGAACTGGGCCTTAAGTGCCCGGAGCGGGCTGAGGTCGATTACCTGACCCGCGAACAACTGGAGAAGGTACGCAAGGCCTGGTACGCGCCCAATAACATGACCCTGATCGTGGTCGGCGACCTCGACCGCTTGCTGCCGGGTTATCTGGAACGGGCCTGGGGCGAGCTTGATGCGGTTGACCCTACCGATCACCCGCCGCTGCCACAGATCAACGCCAGCGCAGCCCATGAACGCACGCTGAGCCACGGTATCGTCGGCGCGGGTGCCAAGTTGCACTGGCTGGTGCCGGAGCCCGTGCTGGCGGATCAGCACGACGAAACCTTCGACCTGCTCAAGGATTATCTGGACTGGGCGCTCTATCGTCAGATGCGCCTCGCCCATGGTCTGTCCTACGGCCCCTCCGCCGAGCGCGAAGTGTTTGGCGGCGTGGGTTTCATGAGCCTCAACGCCGACCTTGAGCGCGACGATGTGACAGCGGCGGAACAGGTGCTGGATGAGTTGAAGGCCGGGTTACTCAAGGACGGCCTGGACGCCGCCACCTTCAACCGTCTCAAGCAGGCCGCCATCGCGCGCCAGGCCTGGGCCGTGCAAGGCAACAGCGCGTTGGCCGATTACTACTGGAGCGCGTTGAGCGACTACGAAGACGGCCGCTTCGCCGACCCGGCCAAGGAGCTCCAGGGGGTTACGCTGGAAAAAGCCAACAAGGCCATGCGCGAATTGCTCCTGCAACCGGGTTATCTGCGGATCGAGAAGCCGTTGATGAGTTATGACCAGGTGCTGTGGGCAATTGCCGGGGTGTTCGCTTTGATGTTGCTGTGCCTGTTGGCCTGGCGCATCCATCGTAAGCAATAACCAACCCCTGTAGGAGCCGGCTTGCTGGCGATGGTCGTCAACGATAACGCGTATTTTCTGAATAAACGCGGTGCCTTTGAGTCCATC
The DNA here is from genome assembly GCF_019956155.1 of Pseudomonas sp. BF-RE-22. NCBI lineage: Bacteria > Pseudomonadati > Pseudomonadota > Gammaproteobacteria > Pseudomonadales > Pseudomonadaceae > Pseudomonas > Pseudomonas sp. BF-RE-22. The sequence goes on from NZ_JAHBDD010000011.1 coordinate 435,489, forward strand.
GCCAGCAAGCCGGCTCCTACAGTTTTGCGTAGGCCAGCGAACGCTACTTCACCCTCGCCACACCGCTCCCCGGGCGGTACCCTGTTGGGGTTTTTTCCTACGACTATTGTGAACCGCCGAATGCCTACCCTGACCTTGTTCGTACAGCGCATCCTCGAACTGATGAAGCGCTATCCCGGGGTCATTGCGCTCGGCGGTTTCATTTCCGGGGTCGGCAGCTTCATGCTGGTGGATCGTCAGCAAGGCCTGGCGACGTGGATCACCATCATCATGGTGTTGAGCTGGATCTGGCTGATGCTGGAAAACAGCCTCACCAAGCTCTTCACCCGAATCTTCAAACGGGAAATTCCCCAGCCGTTGCTGCGTTATGCGACGCAGATGATTCACCAGGAAAGCCTGTTTTTCGTCCTGCCGTTCTTTTTCATCACCACCACCTGGAACAGCGGCCAGTTGTTCTTCACCGGGCTGCTGGGCATCGCCGCGCTGATTTCCATCACTGATCCGCTCTACTACAAGTGGCTGGCGCCCCGGCGCTGGGCGTTCCTGGCGTTGCATACGCTGACGCTGTTTGCCGCGCTGCTGACCGCCCTGCCCGTCATCCTGCACCTGACCACCTCCCAGAGTTTCAAACTGGCGCTGGGCACCGCCGTCGTGCTGTCGTTCCCGAGTCTGGCGTCGATCTTCCCGATCCGGACAGTACGCAACGCGCTGGCAATCCTGAGCATCACCGTCGGCATCGGCGGCGTGGGTTGGGTGCTGCGCTCGTGGGTGCCGCCGGCCACGTTGTGGATGACCGATGTGGCGATCAGTACGCAAATGCAGGACCGCACGCCGGGCAAGAGTCTGGAAGAAGTCAGCGCCGAGCAGATCCGTGGCGATGGCCTGTACGCCTACACCGCGATCAATGCCCCGCGCGGTCTCGACGAGCGCATTTACCATGTGTGGCAGTTCAACGGCAAAGAGGTCGACCGCATCGCCCTGGACATCCACGGCGGGCGCAAGGAAGGCTATCGCGCCTGGACCCACAAGCAGAACTTCCCCGGTAACCCGGCGGGCAAGTGGCAGGTTCGGGTGCTGACCGAAGACGGCCAATTGATCGGGGTGTTGCGCTTCACGATCACGGACAGCACACCGACCAAAGAAAAGTAATGCGGTTCGTGCTATTACGTAGCTCTGCGTAACAGCCGAACAAGCACGGAGCTTATGACCAGCAGCACAATGGCCGGCAATGCCCAACTGGACGCCGCTCACTCCCCCGCTCAGTTGCGGGTGACGGGTGACTGGACGCTTGCCCATTACGCCGAACTCAAGGACCTGAGCGAAAAGCTTCGCGGCCAATACGACGACAAAACCCACATCGACCTCAATGGCCTCGGCGCGCTCGATACCGCCGGCGCATCGCTGCTGGTGGAATTGCTCGGTTCGGACCGTCTCGGCAAATCCGCTGAACATCCTGATTGCACCTTATCTGTCGCCGATCGTGCGTTGTTGCAGACCGTTTATTGCTCGATGACCGACTTCTGCGTACCGATCAAGGAAGCGGAAATCAGCGTCGGCATTCAGTTGCTGACCCGTATCGGCCGCGCAGTGGATGCCGTCTGGCAGGACACCCTGCAACTGCTGGGCTTCGTCGGTCTGATTCTGGAAACCATCGCCCGTGGGCTGTTCCGCCCGAAGCGCTGGCGCATCACGCCTATGGTCGCGCACATCGAACAGACCGGCCTCGACGCTGCCCCCATCGTTGCCCTGCTGACCTTCCTGGTGGGTGCGGTGGTGGCGTTTCTCGGCGCAACGGTGCTGGCGAGTTTCGGTGCGAGCATCTTCACCGTGGACCTGGTGGCGTTCTCCTTCCTCCGTGAATTCGGCGTGTTGCTGACCGCGATCCTGATGGCCGGGCGCACCGCCAGTGCGTTTACCGCGCAGATCGGCTCGATGAAAGCCAACGAAGAAATCGACGCCATCCGCACCTTGGGTCTCGACCCGATGGAGTTGCTGGTGGTGCCACGCGTGCTGGCGTTGCTGGTGGCGCTGCCGATGTTGACCTTTGTGGCGATGCTTTCGGGGATTGTCGGCGGTGGCGTGGTCTGCGCCGTGGCGCTGGATATCTCGCCGGCGATGTTTTTATCGCTGCTGCAAACCGACATTGGTGTGCAGCACTTTCTGGTCGGCATCGTCAAAGCGCCGATCTTCGCCTTCCTGATCGCCGCCATCGGTTGCCTTGAAGGCTTCAAGGTCAGCGGCAGCGCCGAGTCCGTCGGGGCGCACACCACGTCGAGCGTGGTGCAGTCGATTTTCGTGGTGATCGTGCTCGACGCTGTGGCCGCGCTGTTTTTCATGGAGATGGGCTGGTGAGTCGTCTACCCCGAGCGCCCTCCGAGGCGGTGATTGAGGTCCGTGGGCTGTGCAATCGCTTCGGTCGCCAGAGCGTGCACGAGAACCTCGACCTGGATTTGTACAAGGGCGAAATCCTCGCGGTGGTCGGCGGTTCCGGCAGTGGCAAGTCGGTGCTGTTGCGCAGCATTGTCGGCCTGCGCCAGCCCAGCGAAGGCGTGGTGAAAGTGTTTGGTAAAAACCTGCCGACCCTGTCCGAACACGAGCGCTCGATGGTCGAACGGCGCTTCGGTGTGCTGTTTCAGAAAGGCGCGCTGTTCTCTTCGCTGACCGTCACCGAGAACGTCGCCCTGCCCCTGATCGAACACGCGGGCCTGAGCCGCAACGATGCCGAACACCTGGCGGCGGTGAAACTGGCGTTGGCCGGGTTGCCGCTGTCGGCAGCGGACAAGTACCCCGCTTCGCTGTCCGGCGGCATGATCAAGCGCGCGGCACTGGCCCGGGCGCTGGCGCTGGACCCGGACATCCTGTTCCTCGACGAGCCCACCGCCGGCCTCGATCCGATTGGCGCGGCAGCCTTCGATCAATTGATCCTGACCCTGCGCGACGCGTTAGGGCTGAGTGTGTTTCTGGTGACCCACGACCTCGACACGCTCTACACCATCACCGACCGCGTGGCGGTGCTGGCGCAGAAGAAAGTGCTGGTGGCGGACGCCATCGACAAGGTGTCGGAGACCGACGACGCGTGGATTCACGAATACTTCCATGGCCCTCGCGGCCGCGCGGCGCTGTCAGCCGCTCAACAGCTTAACGAGGTCTGACATGGAAACCCGAGCCCATCACATATTGATCGGCCTGTTCACTGTGATTGTGGTGGCAAGCGCCCTGCTCTTCGGCCTGTGGCTGGCCAAGTCCAGCGTCGACACCGAGTTCAAGGATTACGAGATCGTCTTCAACGAGGCGGTCAGCGGCCTGTCCAAGGGCAGCGCCGTGCAGTACAGCGGGATCAAGGTCGGCGATGTGGTGAGCTTGCGCCTGGACCCGAAAGACCCGCGTCGCGTGCTGGCGCGGATTCGCCTCGGCGGCGATACGCCGATCAAGGAAGACACCCAGGCCAAACTGGCGCTGACCGGGATCACCGGGACCTCGATCATCCAGCTCAGTGGCGGTACACCGCAAAGCCCGACGCTCAAGGGCCACGACGGCAACTTGCCGACGATTGTGGCCTCGCCCTCGCCCATCGCCCGTTTGCTCAACGACAGCAACGACCTGATGGCCGGCGTGAACGTGTTGATGCACAACGCCAATCAGATGTTTTCGTCGGAGAACGTCGAGCGCATCAGCAAGACCCTCGAACACCTGGAACAAACCACCGGCACCATCGCCGATCAGCGCGGTGACATCCGTCAGGCGATGCAGCAACTCTCTGCCATCGGTAAACAAGCGACGGCGACGCTGGAACAGACCGCCGCCCTGATGCGCAACGCCAACGGCCTGCTCACCGATCAGGGCAAGCAGATGTTCGGCAGCGCCGAGCAAGCCATGAAGTCGCTGGAACAAAGCAGCGCGACCATCAACACGTTGCTCACCAACAACCAGGATTCGCTCAACAGCGGCATGCAAGGCCTCAATGGCCTGGCCCCGGCTGTACGTGAGTTGCGCGACACCCTGACCTCGTTGCGCGCCATCTCCCAGCGCCTGGAAGCCAACCCGAGCGGTTACTTGCTGGGCAATGACAAGAACAAGGAGTTCACGCCATGAAGCTGACTCACATCGCCCTCCTCGGCGTTTTTACGCTGACCGGCGCCTGCTCGATCCTGCCCAAGTCCGAACCGTCCGACGTCTATCGGTTGCCTTCGGTCCAGGGCAGCGTTTCGGGCAGTTATGGCACGGCGCAACGCTGGTCACTGCGCCTCACCAAACCGCAGGCCAGCGAGGCGTTGAACAGTCCGCAAATCGCCGTGATCCCTCAGGGGGATCTGATCAGCAGCTACAAGGCTTCACGCTGGAGCGATCCGGCGCCGGTGCTGCTGCGCAATCGTCTGCTCGATGGTTTCCAGCGCGATGGCCGCGTGCCGTTGTTGAGCACCGATGACAGCAATTTCCAGGCGGATCTGGAGTTGGGCGGGAGTTTGCAAGCGTTCCAGACTGAATACCAAGGCACCGCGGCGAGTGTCGTTGTGCGTCTGGATGCGTTGCTGGTGCGTGGTTACGACCAGCGCATTCTCGCCAGCCGCCGCTTCGAAGTGCGTCAGCCGCTGAGCGATGTGAAGGTGCCGGCGGTGGTGGCCGGGTTTGGCCTGGCGAGTGATCAATTGACGGCGCAGGTGGTGGATTGGGCGGTTGAACAAGGACAGAAAGTCGCGCCGCCACCGCGACCGTAAGCCGACGCAATCCCCTGTAGGAGCGAGCCTGCTCGCGATGGACGTCAACGATGACGCGGGCATTCTGGAAGAACGCGGTGCTCCTGCCACCATCGCGAGCAGGCTCGCTCCTACAGGGGGTATTTGGTTAGCCGAAGAACCAGTAGCAGACGCCAATGGCGCCGAGCACCCCGGCCAGCTCCGCCAGCAACGCACACCCCACTGCATGCCGTGCCCGCTGAATCCCCACCGCGCCGAAGTACACGGCCAGCACATAGAACGTCGTCTCGGTACTGCCCTGAATCGTCGCCGCTACCAAGGCAGGGAAGCTGTCTACCCCGGACGTCTTCATGGTTTCGATCAGCATCGCCCGGGCGGCGCTGCCGGAGAACGGTTTGACCATCGCCGTCGGCAGCGCGTCGACGAAACGCGTGTCCCAACCGGCCCATTCCACCAGGTGCCGAATACCGTCGAGGCCGAAATCCAGCGCCCCGGACGCCCGTAATACACCGACGGCACAGAGCATCGCCACCAGATACGGCAGCAGATTCTTCGCCACGTCGAAGCCTTCTTTCGCACCTTCGACGAAGGCCTCGTAGACCTTCACTTTGCGCAGCGCGCCGATCACCAGGAACAGCATGATTATCCCGAAGAGCGTCAGATTGCCGAGGATCGACGACAAACTGGCTAGCGCGGTGGCCGAGAGCGTTGCCAGCAACGCCATGAAACTACCAAGGATCAGGGCACCGGGAATCATATAGGCCAGCACCACCGGGTCCCACACGCGCAGGCGTTGCATGAACGCGACAGCCAGGAAACCGACGATGGTCGAGCAACTGGTGGCCAGCAGGATCGGCAGGAACACCAGCGTCGGATCCGGCGCGCCTTGCTGCGCGCGGTACATGAAGATCGTTACCGGCAACAGGGTCAGGGAGGAGGCGTTGAGCACCAGGAACAGGATCTGCGCGTTGCTGGCAATGGTGTCGCTGGGGTTGAGCTCTTGCAGCGCCTTCATGGCTTTAAGGCCGATTGGCGTGGCGGCGTTGTCCAGGCCCAGGCCGTTGGCGGCGAAGTTCAGGGTGATCAGGCCGATGGCGGGGTGACCGGCCGGCACTTCTGGCATCAGGCGCAGGAATAACGGGCCCAGCGCTCTGGCCAGCCACTCGACGATCCCGGCCTTTTCGGCGATCCGCAGAAAACCCAGCCAGAGGGTGAGGGTGCCGAACAGCAGGACCATGACCTCGACCGACAACTTGGCCATGGCGAAAATGCTTTCCACCATCGCCGCGAAGATCCCGGCATTACCGCCGATCAGCCACTGCGCCAGCGCCGACACGGCCGCCACAATGAAGAAGCCAAGCCAAAGGCCATTGAGCATCAGTAAATCCCCCGAAGAATGCGGCGAATGATAGCGGGGTAGCCAGAAACGACAAACCCCGGATTTCTCCGGGGTTCGTTTGTGCAGTTGCGTCGTACACATAATGTACGTGCAACTGCGTCCTGTAGGAGCATGGCTTGCCAGCGAAGAACGATAACGCGGTTTAACTGAAATACCGCGGCGTCCCATTCGCGGGCAAGCCTCGCTCCTACAGGGATCTGCGTCAGTTGTTGGACACTTCGCCGACCGGCAGCTTTTCCTTGCTGCGCCAGTGCGGCAGGGAGTTCCAGTAGCGCTGGCCCTTGGCGTCGTCGTACATGCCTTCCCAACGGGCGATGACCAACACGGCCAGGGCGTTGCCGATCACGTTCAGCGCGGTACGCGCCATGTCCATGATGCGGTCGACACCGGCGATGAACGCCAGGCCTTCCAGCGGGATACCCACGCTGCCCAAGGTTGCCAGCAGCACCACGAAGGACACGCCCGGAACGCCGGCGATGCCTTTGGAGGTGACCATCAGGGTCAGTACCAGCAGCAATTGCTGGCTGATCGACAGGTCGATGCCGTAGAGCTGGGCAATGAAGATTGCCGCGATGCTTTGATACAAGGTCGAACCGTCAAGGTTGAACGAGTAACCGGTCGGCACCACGAAGCTGCAGATGGCCTTCGGCGCGCCGTAGGCTTCCATCTTCTCGATCACGCGCGGCAGCACGGTTTCGGAGGAGGCGGTGGAGTAGGCCAGCACCAGCTCATCCTTGAAGATGCGCATCAGCTTGATCACCGAGAAACCGAACAGGCGAGCGATCAGGCCCAGCACCACGAAGGCGAAGAAGGCGATGGCGACGTAAACCAGGATTACCAGTTTGGCCAGCGGCAGCAGGGACGCGAAGCCGAAGTTGGCTACGGTCACCGCGATCAGTGCGAATACGCCGATCGGGGCGTAGTTCATGATCATGTGGGTGACCTTGAACATGCTTTCCGACACGCCCTGGAACATCGTTACCAGCGGGTCGCGCAACTCGGGCTTCAGGCTCGACAAACCGAGACCGAACAGCACCGAGAAGAAGATGATCGGCAGCATTTCGCCGCGGGCCATGGCCGCGAAGATGTTGGATGGGATCAGGTTGAGGATGGTTTCGATGAACGCGTGTTCATGCTGTACCTCGGCGGCGGTCGCCTGGTACTTGGAAATATCCACGGTACCCAGGGTGCTCATGTCGATGCCGGCACCCGGGTGGAACAGGTTGGCGAGCAGCAGGCCAACGACGATGGCGATGGTGGTGACGACTTCGAAGTAGATGATCGTCTTGAGGCCGATGCTGCCGAGTTTCTTCGCGTCACCGACGCCCGCAATACCGACGATCAACGACGAGATTACGATCGGGATCACGATCATCTTGATCAGACGGATAAAGATATCGCCTGCTGGTTGCAGAACGTTGCTGATCCACCAAGCCTTTTCGGCACTGAAATGGTTGAGCAGCGCACCGATTGCAATCCCCAATACCAGACCGATTAGGATCTGCCAGGCGAGGCTAAGCTTTGCCTTCTTCATATCTTTACCCTTACTTGCGTTTGACTCAGGCAGATGCGGGAACTGGAACGCTTTTGGCGAAAAAGTCTTGTGCATCTGCCCCCGTATAAGGTGCCCCGGAGCGAGTATTTATGGCTCTCTGGCAGGCGAAAAAAGGCGCAACTATTCCGATGCAAGGATGCGACGTCTAATGCCGTAAACGCCTACCCTATGCCGAATCGGCATGAGGTTTTTTCACTGAAAGCGACGTCGCAAACGGTTCGAATATGACATTTCGGCAGGCATATGTGCCGTGAACCGGCCATCTCCGGGCAGGCTGGGTGTTTTTTGATCAGTGGTGCGGGAGGGGGATTTCAGAAAAATCCGACAATCAGAGGTGAGAAATCGCTGCAAAATAAGGCGGTTTTTTCTCGATGTACGGTCACGAAAGAAACACCGGGAAAAGTATTTTTCGGTGAATAGTCGTGCGAATGAGAGGTTGGAACAGCGAAACCGGATGGATCGCTCTATTTCAAAGCGTTGCGCGCAAGCTCTTCGCAAGCCCGTCGAGCCACGGAGGGACGACGAACTTGCGTCGCAGCTTTTTCCTGACCCGGCCCTTTCGCAGGTACTCCCTGTACCCGTAGGTCACTCCGCCCCTGAAACAGGCAGAACGTCCCGACCCCTTGGTCATGCGTCTACCTTCCTCAGGTAGCGCATTGGAGAGAAGCAATGCTGCTTCTTTCGTGTGACAAATTCGGTACCAGCCCGGATCTTTCTTCATTTGTTTTCTTCGCCGTGCCTGGCCGCCATCGCGATGGCACTGCCGCCCGGGAGCAGGGCGGCTGCCAACGTTTTGGGTGAAGCGTTCATCTTCAACCTCGACCGCGACGGCCAAAGAAGAACGAAGCAATGAACATCACCAGGAACACGACAAAGAGAATCTTGGCGATACCCGTGGCGGTGCCCGCGATACCACCGAAGCCCAGTACTGCAGCGATGATGGCAATGATCAAGAATGTGATTGCCCAGCTCAACATGGTGATTCTCCTTACGCTTCTATTTAGAGAGGCTACTTGTGGTGCGTTTCCCGGCGCCGCGAGCGCGCCAAGTTCGTGTGTCTAGAACACCCAACGCTCCTGACGTGTCAGCTCGTCCGCAGGCTGAGCCTGGTCGACATCCATCATTCGCGTCGGGGCGCTGTCAGCGAAGCTGCTGCTGACGGCGCTGAAGTGGGTTTGGGTCGGATGCTGAATCGACACGCGTGGCGCTTCTTGCTGCTGGCTCTGCTCCCAACGCTGAAACTGCTGGCCGCCGATCAAGGTGATCAAAAGCGCCAGAACAGCAAACAGGCCTTGCTGGATATGCAGTGGCGAGATACGCAATTGGGCGGCACGTTGGCGATTCATCCTGAAGCTCCTCCCACTCTGTAGTGATCTTGTTATGGGCCTCGTTTCTGAATGCCCTGGTTAATCAGGTTGTTGCAGCCTGCATGCCAGCTTTTAACGACGATAAATATCAATAAAATCAGCTAGTTATGATTTTCATGAAAATCATGCCGGACGCATCCTGCACGATGGCTCTTCCACAGTCGTGCGTAATGCACGATGGATTTGTAGGAACTTTCATTTTTTTTGAATTGCGGGGAGGGCGCGGATGTCACAAGGAAAGATGGGGAATCAACTGAAAGCCGGCTATCTGATAAAAAAACAACAAAATCAGGTGATTAGCCGTAGGGTGAGGGGCGAGCTACCCTGCTGTAGCCGGAATCGACCAGAATCAACCATGCAACTTGCCCGATTATTCCGGGACTAAACCAAGATCATTCTTTAAGGAGCGTAGGAAAATGGAATCAGCCACTGAGCATCAAGGCCGCATTCTGCTGGTGGACGACGAATCCGCCATCCTGCGAACGTTCCGATACTGCCTCGAAGATGAAGGCTACAGCGTCGCCACCGCCACCAGCGCGGCGCAGGCCGATGCGCTGCTGCAACGCCAGGTGTTCGACCTGTGCTTCCTCGATTTGCGCCTCGGCGAGGACAATGGCCTCGACGTGTTGGCGCAGATGCGCATTCAGGCGCCGTGGATGCGCGTGGTGATCGTCACCGCACATTCGGCTGTGGACACCGCGGTGGATGCCATCCAGGCCGGCGCAGCTGATTATCTGGTCAAGCCGTGCAGCCCCGATCAATTGCGCCTTGCCACCGCCAAGCAACTGGAAGTGCGGCAACTGTCGGCCCGTCTGGAGGCGCTGGAAGGTGAAGTGCGCAAACCCAAGGACGGTCTGGATTCCCACAGCCCGGCGATGAAAGTGGTGCTTGAAACCGCCCGCCAAGTGGCCAGCACGGATGCCAACATCCTGATCCTCGGCGAGTCCGGTACCGGTAAGGGGGAGCTGTCCCAGGCCATTCACGGCTGGAGCAAGCGCGCGAAAAAATCCTGCGTCACCATCAACTGCCCATCGCTGACCGCCGAACTGATGGAAAGCGAGCTGTTCGGTCACAGCCGTGGCGCGTTCACCGGCGCCAGTGAGAGCACGCTCGGACGAGTGAACCAGGCTGACGGCGGAACGCTGTTTCTCGACGAGATCGGCGATTTTCCCCTGACATTGCAGCCAAAGTTGCTGCGATTCATCCAGGACAAGGAATATGAGCGCGTCGGCGATCCGGTCACCCGCCGCGCCGATGTGCGCATCCTCGCGGCCACCAACCTCAATCTTGAAGACATGGTCCGCGACGGACGTTTCCGTGAAGATTTGCTCTATCGCCTGAACGTCATCACCTTGCACCTGCCACCGCTGCGCGAACGGCGGGAAGATATTCTGAACCTGGCTGAGCGTTTTCTGGCCCGGTTCGTCAAGGAATACGCACGTCCGGCGCGGGTTTTCAGTGAAGAAGCCCGTGAAGCGCTGCTCAGCTATCGCTGGCCCGGGAACATCCGCGAGCTGCGCAACGTGGTCGAGCGGGCGAGCATTATTTGTCCACAGGAGCGGGTTGAAATCAGCCACTTGGGCATGGCCGAAACCCCGGTCAACAATGCGCCACGTATCGGCGCTGCGCTGAGCCTGGATGAACTGGAGAAGGCCCACATCGGCGCGGTCCTCGCCACCGCCGACACCCTGGATCAGGCCGCCAAGACGCTCGGCATCGACGCTTCGACGCTCTACCGCAAACGCAAGCAGTACAACTTGTGAGCCCTGCGCGATGAAACTGGCGATGAAGTTGCGTACTCGGCTTTTTCTGAGTATTTCCGCCTTGATCACCGTGGCGCTGCTGGGGCTTTTGCTCGGTCTGGTCAGCGTGATGCAGATGGCGGGAACCCAGGAAGCGCTGATTCGCAACAATTTCGTCACCCTGGATCTGGGCCTGAAGATGCGCCAGACCCTGGGCGATCAACTGATCCTCATGCTGGGCGAAAAATCGGATCCCGCGGCGTTTGAAACGTCCAGGCTGCATTATCTTCAGTTGGTGGATGAAGGCATCGCCCATGAGCAGAATCGAGAGAGCGGCCAACACGGTTTCAGGCAGGCCAAGGACGATTACCTGCGGTTTCTTCAGGCGCTGGACCAGGCACACGATCCGTCCCATGTACTGAGTGGCAACGAAGACCTCGCCGAAAAACTCAACGTGTTGCGCAACGGGCTGATTACCGAGCAAAAGCGAGCGCTGGATACCATCAATGAAACGCAACGTCAGGCGCGGGAACGAGCGCTGCTGATTGCCGGCCTGCTCGGTCTGGTCGGGCTGGCGGTGCTGATCATCGGTTTCATCACTGCTCATGCGATCGCACGTCGTTTCGGTGAACCGATCGAGGCGTTGGCCCAGGCCGCCGACAACATCGGCCAAGGCAATTTCGAGGTAACCCTGCCGATTTCCTCGGCAGTGGAAATGAATCTGCTGACCAAGCGTTTCGGGATCATGGCCGAGGCTCTGCGTCAGCACCAGGCCACTAATATCGACGAATTGCTCGCCGGCCAGCAGCGTTTGCAGGCGGTGCTCGACAGCATTGATGACGGGCTGCTGATGATCGACCGCGACGGCCATCTCGAACACCTCAACCCGGTGGCGCAGCGCCAGTTGGGTTGGGACACCGATCGTCTTGGTCAGGGGCTGGGTGCCGCGCTCGAACGCCCCGAGCTGGATCAACAGCTGCAACTGGTGCTGCGTGGTGGCACGTTGGAGCGGGCGCCGGAGGACCTGAGTATCGAGGTCGATGGCGAGTCGCGGTTGCTCACGTACAGCCTGACGCCGGTCAGTCATACCCAGGCCCAGATTCTGGGCGCGGTAATGGTGTTGCATGACGTCACCGAGCAGCGTGCTTTCGAGCGAGTGCGCAGCGAGTTCGTGTTGCGTGCGTCTCATGAGCTGCGAACGCCGGTCACCGGGATGCACATGGCATTCGGCCTGTTTCGGGAGCGCACGCACTTTGCGCAGGACTCGCGAGAAGCGGACCTGCTGGACACCGTCAATGAAGAGATGCAGCGTTTGATGCAACTGATCAACGACTTGCTGAACTTCTCCCGCTACCAGAACGGACTGCAGAAACTCTCGCTGGCGCCGTGTTCCATCGAGGAGCTGCTTGAGCGGGCACGGTCGCGGTTCGCTGATACAGCGCAAGAGAAGGGCATCAACCTGCTGGTGGAGGTGCAAGGTCCGTTACCGTGGTTGCAGGCCGATCAACCGCAACTGGACCGTGTGCTCGACAACCTGATCGACAACGCCTTGCGCCATACCGGCCCAGACGGCCAGATACGCTTGCAGGCGCGGCGTCATGGGGAGCGGGTGATCATCAGCGTCGAGGACAATGGCGAGGGCATCGCCTACGGCCAGCAGGGGCGGATCTTCGAGCCTTTTGTGCAGGTCGGGCGCAAGAAGGGTGGCGCGGGGCTCGGCCTGGCGTTGTGCAAGGAAATCGTGCAGTTGCACGGTGGACGGATGGGGGTTTATTCGCGGCCGGGGCAGGGCACGCAGTTCTACATGGCGTTGGCGGTTTAACGCGCGTTTACGCTTCGTCGTCCAGGCGTCGGCCGGCCAGTCGCCGACCCCGGGTGATCAGCTCGATGAACTGTACGGCGCTCAATGCATGGGCGAACAACCAGCCCTGACCGAACTTCACCCCTTCACTGCTCAAAAATGCGGCTTGGGCTTCATGTTCGATGCCTTCGGCAATCACCTTCAGGTGCAGCGACTGGGCCATGTGAATGATATGCGGCGCCACGCCACTGCTGGCGGCGTCATGCCCCAGCGCATCGATGAACGCCTTGTCGATTTTCAGGCAGTCCACCGGCAGGGTTTGCAGATAGGCGAGGCTGCAATAGCCGGTGCCAAAGTCATCGATCAACACCTGATGCCCGACATCGCGCAAGGCCTGCAGGTTTTCCCGGGCCACCACCACGTCAATCAATCCCCGCTCGGTCACCTCAAAGGCAATCTGCTTGGCCGCGACCCGATGCAAGGTCAGCAGGCGCGCCATCACCTGACCGATTCGCGGCACCATGACATCGCACGCTGCGAGGTTGACCGAGATGTACAGTTGCGGATTGGCCCGCAACAACTGCCCCAACTGCTCCAGCAGGCGTTGCAGGACGAAGTCGGTCATCTGACGGATCTGGCCGGTGTTCTCCGCCATCGGAATGAACAGGTCGGGGCTGGTCAGGGTGCCATCCGGCCGGCGCCAGCGCAGCAAGGCTTCGGCTCCGACGCAGTTGCGGCTGTCGAGGTCGAAGATCGGTTGATACAACACCTGCAACTCGCCACGTCGTATCGCACCGGTCAATTCGGCGTCCAGCGATTGCCGCTGACGCACCAGCAGAAACACCATGAAACCCACCAGTATTCCCAATGCCAGGCTGGCCGGCACCAGCCACCACCAGGCGGTGGGCACATTCACGGCGGTGCGCGGGGTGATCAGCACCAATTGGTATTCGGGGCTTTTGGTCGGCATGAGGTAAATCAAGCGAGTCGGGGTGACTTGCAAGGCTTCGCTGCTTTTCGGTGGCCAAGGCACGGTCGGTGGCCAGGCTTGCGGGGAGCCCAGCACCGGAATCGCGCGGGTGCCGTTGTCGAGTATCACCAAAAGACTGCTGCCCGGCGACAGGTCGACCATGTCGGTCAAATGTCCGCGAGAGGTCGCGACCCGGAAGTTGCCCCGTCCGAGCATGAGCGCGGCGCGGTTTTCATCAGGTTCGGTGGTGGTGTTCAGCCAATAACTGTAAGTGGGGTCTTGAATGTCCGGTGCTCGTGTCAGCGACAGTCCTTCCTGGCTCGGTCGGTTGGAGCAGATCTTCGAGGCATCCATATACGCGGCCTCGTAAACGAAGCGGTAATTGAAGGTGACCTGCTGCAAAGTGGCGATCATGTCTTTGTCGCAGGTTCGCAGCGGTTGGGCCTCCAGATCATCGAGGCCTTCGCGCAGTTGCCCGAACAACTGCTCCAGGCGCGAAAGAAATCGCTCGCCTTGCGCGTTCATTTCCAGGCTTTCGTTTTGCTCGATCTGATGAATGGCCACGAACAGGCTGAGCGCCAATAGCAACACGCTGCTCAGGGCGGCCGCCAGCATCGCCAAAAACCACGGGCGATAGAACCAGCTACGAAGCGTCTCTCGAGCAGCAGGCATATGGGAATATCCGAAGAATTACCAATGAGTTATAGCTGCTGATTGAGAAAAAGCCCGCACCGTCGGGCGGGCGTCATTATTTTGTCTGATTCAACACTTGGAGAAGTGCAGCTGTCTGCGCATCCGGCATGCCGTCGAAGCGCGACGGCCGGAAATGCATTTGAAAGGCGCCGATCACGTGACGCGTTGCCACATCCAGCTCGCCGGTTTGCGGCGTGGCGTAACCGAGGCGGGCCAACTGCGCCTGAAACCAGCTGACGCTCGGCAATTTCGAGTCGAACTGCACTTGTTGCCGCGCCACGGCCTGCTCGTCTGGCCAAACACCAAGGCCTTCGGCGGCCAGGCGCTTCCAGGGAAAAAGCGGCCCCGGGTCCAGCTTGCGAAACGGCGCGATGTCGCTATGGCCGATAATGCTGTGGGGGCTGATGGCGTGACGTTTGCTGATGTCTTTTAGCAAGACGATCAAGGACTGGACCTGAGCTTCGCTGTAGGGATACCAGTAACGCTCTCCGGTCGGGAGTTCCTTGAATCCTGGGTTGACGATTTCAATGCCGATGGAGCTGGAGTTCAACCAGGTCCGACCCTGCCACTCACTCTCTCCGGCGTGCCATGCCCGTTGGTTTTCGTCCATCAACTTATAGATAGTGGCGTTTTTGTCGTCGCCGATCAGGTAATGGCTGCTGACTTCGCCGTGGGTCAGCAGTTGCAACGAGCGTTCCAGCGATGCCGAGGTGTAATGCACCACCACGAATTGAACGCGGCTGTCGTGATTGGCCGAAGGATGGCTGGTGTCGAACCGAGGTCCGCTGGCACAGCCGGCCAACAGGATCAGCGACACGAAGAGGGTGAGAAATTTCATGGTAGAGACAGTACGCGCAAGACAGTAATGCAACAGTGTAACGTACTGCCTTGCGCGAGAATGGTCGGCGCGAGCTTTTAAACAAAATGGAACAATTGGCTGTCAGCCCAGTTCCACTCGGTTACGCCCGGCATGTTTTGCGCGATACAGCGCCTGATCGGCTCTTTTAAGCACCAGATCGCTGTGTTCGCCGGGTTTGAACGCTGTCAGTCCCATGGAAATGGTGATGGTCACCGGCTCGCTTTTGAAATGGAACGGGCAGGCTTCTACCGCCGCACGCAAGCTTTCCAACAGTTTTGCGCCGACGGCCGGCACGGTACCGGGCATTAACAGGACAAATTCTTCTCCGCCAAAACGCGCGATGAAATCTGTCCCGCGCAGGCGCTTGCGCAGCACCGTGGCGATAATTTTCAGCACTTTGTCGCCCGCCAGATGACCATAGTTATCGTTGATGCGTTTGAAATGGTCGAGGTCGAGCATGGCCAGCAGAAGGGTGTTGCCATGCTGCTGCCACTGATGGATTTCGTGGTCGAGTCGCTCGCTCCAGGCCGCCCGGTTCGGCAGCCCGGTCAGTGGGTCGATCAAGGCTTTCTGGCGCTGCTCTTCGAGATGTTCGCGATAACCCTGGGCTTCCTGCTCCATGTGCGCCACCCGTTCGGCCAGGCCTTTCAGGCGGGCGGCCACTTCCTGTTCGCGTTCGTCGCGCTGCTTCTGGTGTTGGTCCATGGTGCCCAACAGGCCTTCGAGGTGGTTCTCCAGTACGTGCTTGAGGTCGTCCAGGTCGGCGGCTTCCTGCATGCTGCTCTGCAAGCCATCGACTTGTTCGCGGATCTGCGTGTCCATTTGCCGTGCCGCAGATTGGTTGTCGGCATGGCCATCGCTGGCAGCTTGCAAGTTGCTCTGGAACGACTCGAGGCGTTCGTTGAGTTGCTGCAAATAAACTTCGAACTCGTGCTGTCCGCTGTTGTTGATCGCCAGCATCAAAGTTGCGAGATCGTCGAGGATCGGTAGCAGTTCGTACCAGTTCAAGCCGTTTTGCAGGCGATCACGCATGGCTTCGGCTTGTGGGCGGTGACGCTCGGGGAGCGACAGGTCGTCGAGCAGGCCCAGTAGAGTGTCTTCGATGTGCTTGGCCACCGAGCTGTAGGACGGCTCGGGCGAGTCCGGAAGGGCGTAGAGAATATCGTGTTCAGGTTGTTCCGGATCGATGGCGGCCAGCGCCTGGGCCACGGCCGAGGGCAGGGGCAGGCTGTCGAGAAGCACCACCGGGGTGAGTTCGTCGGGATTGCCAGGCGGTTGAGCCTCGACAACCGGTGTCATCGCGGCGGGTGCGGGTTGTTCCGGTTGTTGAGCCTGCGGCTGGGCCGGTGTTTCCACCTCGGGCGCCGGCTGAGGCTCAACAACTGGCGGGACAAACGTCACGACGGCAGGCGGCGGGGCGTCTGTAGGCGTTTCGATCACTGGCGGCTCGGGTGCGGCCACGGGCGTGTCAGGCGCGGTTACTGGTGGCTCAGCGGCGACTAGCGCGGATTCGACGGCGACTCGCGGCGTCTCGGCAGGTAAAGCAGCAATGGCTTCTACAGGCGCTGGAGCGGACGCCTGGGCCTGCGGAGCCGCAGCTTCCGGAGTGGCTTCATCCGCTTCACGACTGCCGAACAGTCGTTGCAGCAAGCCCGGACGACCGGGTTCTGTCGGGGTCTCCAGCTGATTCAAGGCTTTGCCTTGCAGGCCGCTCAGTTCGCTGAGCAGCAACGGGATCTCGCGCGCCTGGCTGACGCGTCCGTCCAGGGTTTTGGCAAAGTTCTTGAGTGGCCGGCTCACTTCCCGGGGCAGCGGCAACGTTTGCAGTTGCGTTACCAGCGAGGTCAGCGCGGCACTGGTCTGATTGACTCGGGTTTCGCGACGCTGTTCGGAGTCGAGTACGGCTTTTTCCAGTCGCGGAAGCAGCGCCGCCAGGCCCGCATCCATGTCATTGGTGCGGATGACCTCGCGCATTTCCTTCATGCACTGGTCAACAGCGCGGTCAGTGCCCTCGGCCGCCAGCGTACTGCGCACCAACCCCCGACGCAGCAAGTCGAGCCGGGCGTCCCAGCGACGCTCGAGTTTTTCCTGTTGTTCGATGCTTTTGAGGTATTTCTCTTTCCAGCGCTGTGCTTCGTCGCTCATTCAGGGGTTCCGCGAGGGGCAGGACTCAACGCGGGGAATGCATCGGCCGTGAGCGAACCCGGCAGACGAATTTCTACCGCGACCGGCAGGTGATCGGAAATGGGTTGAGCCAGCACTTCGACCTTTTCCAGCGTCAGGGTCGGGCTCAGCAGAATGTGGTCCAGGCAGCGCTGCGGGCGCCAGCTGGGGAAGGTTGCTTCCAGTTGCGGTGCCAGCAGGCCGAGGTCGCGCAACGGGGAGTTTTGCAGCAGATCACTGGCATGAGTGTTCATGTCACCCATCAGCACCTGGTGTTTATAGCCGCCAATCAACTCGCGGATGTAAGCCAGTTGCATGCTGCGGGTGCGTGCGCCCAGCGCCAGATGCATCATGACCACCACCAGCGATTCCGGACCTTCGCCGAAGCGCACCAGGATCGCCCCGCGACCCTTGGGCCCCGGCAGCGGGTGATCTTCAATCGCCCACGGGCGCAGGCGGCTGAGCACGCCATTGCTGTGCTGGCCGAGACGACCGAGGTTGCGATTGAGTTGTTGATACCAGTAGGGGAAGGCGCCGAGTTGCGCCAGGTGTTCCACTTGATTGACGTAGCCGGATCGCAGGCTGCCGCCATCGGCTTCCTGCAGTGCAACCAGATCGAAGTCGCCCAGCAGATTGCCGATCTTTTGCAGATTGTCGGCACGCCCGGTGTGCGGCAACAGGTGTTGCCAGCCCCGGGTCAGGTAGTGCCGATACCGCTCGGTACTGATACCGACCTGGATATTGAAGCTGAGCAAGCGCAGACGACTGTCTGCGGGCAGGCCCGTCGATTCCAGGTGATGCTCGTTGACCTGCGGATCATGCAGGCCAACGACGCGTTCAGTACCCCAGCGGCGCATGGCAGGTCCCGCGCTTAGTTGGCTGCAGCCTTGTTAGCCGCTCGCTCTTTGTCGACCAGTTTGTCGGCCAGTTGCAGCGCTTGCTCGGCGCCGCCGGCAGAGCCCACGTCAAAGCGATACTTGCCGTTGACGATCATGGTTGGAACGCCGGAGATTTCATATTTCTTGGCCAGTTCTTTGGCTTTGTTGATTTGGCCTTTAATGGCGAAGGAATCGAAGGTCGCCAGGAACTTGTCCTTGTCTACGCCTTGAGTCGCCAGGAAGTCGGCCATGTCGTCTTTATCGGTCAGCTTTTTGTGTTCTTTCTGAATCGCGTTGAACACCGCAGCGTGAACCTTGCTCTCGACGCCCATGGCTTCCAGGGTCAGGAACATCTGGCCGTGTGCATCCCACGGGCCGCCGAACATTGCAGGAATACGCACGAAATTCACGTCGGACGGCAGCTTCTCGACCCAGGGATTGATCACTGGCTCGAACGCGTAGCAATGCGGGCAGCCGTACCAGAACAGCTCCACCACTTCGATCTTGCCAGGCACTGCAACCGGAACCGGATTGCTCAGTTCGACATAAGGGGCGGCGGGGGCTTCGGCGGCTTGGGCAGTCATGCCGAACAGGCTGGCAGCGACGAGTGCGGCGCTGATGATCAGATTACGCATGCTTTACTCCTGGACAATTTGGGTCGCCTCGCGCGACATGTTTTCAGACAGGTCATGGCGGGCTTGAGTTCTGTAGTGTAACGGCAGCAGGCACAAAAAAGGGTGGCCTGAGCCACCCTTTTTATACTTGCTGCGACGGATTAATAGAGCGTTAACGTTGCAGGAGATGTACTTCCCGCGCGGCGCCCGCTTCGCCGTCTTAGTGCAGGCCTTGAATGTAGCTGGACACCGCTGCGATGTCTTCGTCGCTCAGCTTTTTGGCAATGGTCTGCATGGTTTTGGTGTCGCCGTCGTTGTTGCGACCGCCTTCTTCCTTGCGGAAATCGGTCAGTTGCTTGGCGACGTATTGAGCGTGCTGGCCACCCAGGTGCGGGAAACCGGCGGCGGCATTGCCCGCGCCATTTGGCGAGTGGCAACCGGTGCAGGATGGAAGGCCCTTGGCCAGGTCGCCACCACGGAACAGTGCTTCACCGCGAGCCACGACTTTCGGGTCGGCGGCGCCAACGCTGCCTTTCTGACTGGCGAAGTAGGCGGAAATATCAGCCAGGTCCTGATCGCTCAGGTTGGTCAGCAGGCCGGTCATTTCCAGAACGGTGCGCTTGCCCGACTTGATGTCGTGCAATTGCTTGGTCAGGTAACGTTCACCTTGTCCCGCCAGTTTTGGAAAGTTTGGCGCCATGCTGTTGCCATCCGGGCCGTGGCAGGCGCCACATACGGCGGCTTTGGCCTGACCGGCTTTTGCATCACCCGGTTGTACTGCCTCACCTGCAGCATGGGCCATGCCGGAGATGCCCACGGTCAACAGCAGACTCACGATCAATTTGTTCATCAGCTAATCCAACTACGGCTAAGGGTTAAAGAGTTATGGACCGGGATCACTCGCTCATCCACTGGATGATGACTTGGTAATCCTCGGCACTGCAGTCCATGCACAAACCACGCGGCGGCATCGCCTTGAAACCCTGGGTCACGTGTTGCACCAGCGTCTCCATACCTTTCGCCAACCTCGGCGTCCAAGCTTCCTGATCGCCCTTTTTGGGCGCCATGGGTAGTTGGCCGGAATGACAGGCACCACAAACACGGTTGTACACAGCTTCCGGATCCTGTGTAGCCTGAGCGCTGTAAAGCGGTATCAAGACACCGGCAGCTAGCAGCCATTTCGTCATAAAACGACCTTTTCAGGGTTGAGAGCGTTCTGCGTTCTAATGCGCAATCAAGGTCAATCGCTCTCGTGAACTTCATCCTACGCTGGGACAAAGCGCACACAAAATCTGCGGCATTATATACTGGCGTCACTGAAACGGAAACGACACCGCTTGCCGCGTCCATTCCCGGCGCCGCCCACATCGGAAATCCCATGCAACTCAAGAACCCCATCCTCGGCCTGTGCCAACAGTCCACCTTCATGCTCAGCGCTGCCAAAGTCGACCAATGTCCCGACGACGAAGGCTTCGAAGTGGCCTTCGCCGGGCGTTCCAACGCCGGTAAATCCAGCGCTTTGAACACCCTGACGCATGCCAGCCTGGCGCGGACCTCGAAAACCCCGGGTCGCACGCAACTCTTGAACTTCTTCAAGCTAGACGATGATCGGCGTCTGGTCGACCTGCCGGGGTACGGTTACGCGAAAGTACCTATCCCGTTGAAGCTGCACTGGCAGCGTCACCTGGAAGCTTATCTGGGTGGTCGCGAGAGTTTGAAAGGCCTGATTCTGATGATGGACATCCGTCATCCAATGACCGACTTCGACCTGTTGATGCTTGATTGGGCCGTGGCCAGCGGCATGCCGATGCACATTCTGCTGACCAAAGCGGACAAATTGACCTACGGCGCAGCGAAGAACGTCCTGCTCAAGGTGCAGTCGGATATCCGCAAAGGCTGGGGCGATGCGATCACCATTCAGCTGTTCTCGGCGCCAAAACGCCTCGGTCTGGAAGAGGCCTACACAGTACTGGCAGGCTGGATGGAGCTGGCGGACAAGGGCGCTGAACCCGTCGAGCAATAAATCGCAGGCAAAAAAAACCCCGGACTTCTTATGGGGAGGGGGAAGTTCCGGGGTTCAAGTTCCGGACCGCTAGGGCGGGGTCCAGATTATCTGCCAACACTTAACACAACATAGGAGCATCGAAGGGCTTCACCAGCCATTCAGTAACTCTGAGTGGCGCTTCACAGGTTTAGTTCCGGTGTTTCCAAAACCATTTGAAATAAGTCGGATCGCTATCAGAAATAAGCCCCTTCATCGCGACACTATGCCGCAGCGAAATACCCTGTAGGAGCGAGCCTGCTCGCGATGGTCGTTAACGATAACGCGTTCATCCTGAATGAACGCGTTGCTTGTCAGCACATCGCGAGCAGGCTCGCTCCTACAGTGGATCAGTGAGCCTCATCCCAGTTATTTCCCACACCCACCTCGACCAGAAGCGGTACATTCAGCTTCGCAGCGTCGCTCATGTGCACGCGAATTTCCTCGCGAACCTGATCGACCAGGTCTTCACGCACCTCAAGCACCAATTCATCGTGCACCTGCAGGATGACTTTGGCGTCGAGGCCTGACGACGTCAGCCAGTTATCCACAGCCACCATGGCTTTCTTGATGATGTCTGCCGCAGTGCCTTGCATCGGTGCGTTGATCGCGGTGCGTTCGGCGCCTTTGCGCAGGGCAGGGTTTTTCGCGTTGATTTCCGGCAGGTACAGACGACGACCGAAGATGGTCTCGACAAAACCTTGCTCGGCCGCCTGGGCGCGGGTGCGCTCCATGTATTCCAGGACGCCTGGGTAGCGGGCGAAATAACGGTCGATGTACGCCTGGGACTGTTTGCGGTCCACGCCGATCTGCTTGGCCAGGCCAAACGCGCTCATGCCGTAGATCAAACCGAAGTTGATGGCTTTGGCGCTACGACGCTGATCGGTAGTGACCTCTGCCAACTCGACGCCGAACACTTCGGCGGCCGTGGCTTTGTGCACGTCCAGGTCATTGCGGAAGGCGTGCAGCAAACCTTCGTCCTTGGCCAGGTGAGCCATGATGCGCAGTTCGATTTGCGAGTAGTCGGCGGCCAGCAGCTTGTAGCCTTTGGGCGCCACGAACGCCTGACGGATCCGCCGACCTTCGGCGGTGCGGATCGGAATGTTCTGCAGGTTTGGATCGCTGGACGACAAGCGGCCAGTCGCCGCGACAGCCTGATGATAAGACGTGTGAATCCGCCCGGTGCGCGGGTTGATTTGCTCCGGCAGGCGGTCGGTGTAGGTGCTTTTCAGTTTGCTCATCGAGCGGTACTGCATCAGCACTTTGGGCAGCGGGTAATCCTGCTCGGCCAGTTCCGCCAGCACCGCTTCGGCAGTGGAGGCCTGACCCTTGGCGGTTTTGCTGAGGATCGGCAAGCCGAGTTTTTCGTACAGGATCACGCCCAATTGCTTCGGCGAACCGAGGTTGAATTCCTCACCGGCGATGGCAAATGCCTCACGCTCCAGCGCGACCATCTTCTCGCCCAGCTCCACGCTCTGGATGCCCAGCAGGTTGGCGTCGACCAGCGCGCCCTGACGCTCGATCCGTGCGAGCACCGGCACCAGCGGCATTTCGATGTCGCTCAGGACTTTGCTCAGGCTCGGAATCGCGTTGAGCTTTTCCTGCAGGGTTTGATGCAGGCGCAGCGTTACGTCGGCGTCTTCGGCGGCGTACGGTCCGGCCAGTTCCAGGGAGATCTGGTCAAAGGTCAGCTGCTTGGCGCCTTTGCCGGCGATGTCCTGGAAGCTGGTGGTGGTGTGATTCAGGTACTTGAGCGCCAGGCTGTCCATGTCGTGACGGGTCGCGGTCGAGTCCAGGACGTAGGATTCGAGCATGGTGTCGAAGGCGATGCCTTGCACGGTGATGCCGCAGCTCTGATCGCCACCGATGGCGCAGTTGGCCAGGATGTTCATGTCGAACTTGGCGTGCTGGCCGACCTTGAGTTTGTTCGGGTCTTCCAGAATCGGTTTCAGTGCGCGCAGTACGGTGTCGCGATCCAGCTGATCCGGTACGCCCATGTAGGAATGGGTCAGTGGAATGTAAGCCGCTTCGTTGGCCTTTACGGAAAACGACAGGCCGACCAGTTGCGCCTGCTGCGCATCGATGCCGGTGGTTTCGGTATCGAAGGCGATCAGTTTGGCGTCGTTGAGCTTCTTCAGCCACAGGTCGAAATCGGCCTGGGTGAGGATCGTGGTGTATTTGAGTTCGCTCTCGACGGCGGCTTCCTCAGCCACCGGCGCGGTGACTTCCTGACCGGAGCGCTTGGCGTCGCGCTGGTTTTCTTCAAACCAGCTTTTGAACTCGAGCAGGGTGTAGAGCTCGGCGAGCTTGTCGTGATCCGGCTTGCCCATTTGCAGGTCATCAAGGCCGATGTCCAGCGGCACGTCGATCTTGATCGTCGCCAGCTGATAGGAGAGGAAGGCCATCTCCTTGTGCTCTTCGAGTTTGGCCGGCAGGGTTTTCGCACCGCGAATCGGCAGGGTCGGGACGATGTCGAGCTGTGCATACAGTTCGGTCAGGCCGCCGTTTACGCCTACGAGCAGGCCGGAAGCCGTCTTCGGACCAATGCCTGGAACGCCCGGAATGTTGTCGGAAGAATCGCCCATCAGTGCCAGATAATCGATGATCTGCTCGGGAGCGACGCCGAATTTCTCCTTCACGCCCTCCACGTCCATGCTGCTACCGGTCATGGTGTTGACCAAGGTAATGTGGCCGTCGACCAGTTGCGCCATGTCCTTGTCGCCGGTGGAGATGATCACCGGGCGGTCGGCCGCTGCGCTGCTGCGGGCCAGGGTGCCGATCACGTCATCGGCCTCGACGCCTTCGACGCACAGCAGCGGGAAGCCCAGCGCGATCACGCTTTGGTGCAGCGGCTCGATCTGTACGCGCATGTCGTCGGGCATGCTCGGGCGATTGGCCTTGTATTCGGCGTACATGTCATCGCGAAACGTCCCACCCTTGGCGTCGAACACCACGGCGAACGGACTGTCCGGGTACTGCTTGCGCAGACTCTTGAGCATGTTCAGCACGCCTTTGACCGCTCCGGTCGGCAGACCCTTGGAAGTGGTCAGCGGCGGCAGGGCGTGAAAGGCGCGGTACAGGTAAGAAGAACCGTCCACCAGGACGAGGGGGGCTTGGCTCATGAGCAGGATCAACCTTTTCGGCGGGTCCGGCGCTAGAATAGCGGGACCGTTGACGACAAAGGGACAAGGTTATCATGCGCACACTAAATCGCCTGTTGCTGGCTGGCTTGTTTGCAATTGCACCATTGGTCGTGATGGCGGCGGATGACGCACCTTCGCCAGACCCGGATGTCACGATCCGCACGGAAGGGGATAAAACCATTCAGGAATATCGGCAAAATGGTTTTCTGTATGCCATCAAGGTCACGCCGAAAGGTGGCAAACCTTATTTCCTGGTACGTGCGGATGGCTCGGAAGGTAACTTCATTCGCTCGGACTACCCGGATATGCTGATCCCGGCGTGGGAAATATTTAAGTGGTAAGTCGTCCTTAATTTTAATCGGTGCCGCCATTTGCGGCGCCCGTACTGGCAGTTAAAACATGTCTGTGTTCACCCCGCTGGCTCGGCCTGAGCTGGAAACCTTTCTCGCCCCTTACGGGCTCGGCCGCCTGCTTGATTTTCAGGGGATTGCTGCCGGTAGCGAAAACACCAACTTCTTTATCAGCCTGGAGCAGGGCGAATTTGTCCTGACCCTGGTCGAGCGCGGTCCGGTTCAGGAGATGCCGTTCTTCATCGAGCTGCTGGACGTGCTGCATGAAGCCAACCTGCCGGTGCCTTATGCCTTGCGCACCACCGATGGCGTCGCCCTGCGCGAGCTGGCCGGCAAGCCTGCGCTGCTGCAACCGCGTCTGGCGGGCAAGCACATCAAGGAAGCCAACGCGCAACACTGCGCTCAGGTGGGCGATTTGCTCGGCCATCTGCACCTGGCGACCCAGGCCAACATGATCAAGCGCAAAACCGATCGCGGCCTGGACTGGATGCTGGAAGAGGGCACGCAACTGCTGTCGCACCTGAATGCCGAGCAGAGTGATCTGTTGCAACGGGCGCTGGATGAAATCACGCAGCAAAAAGAGAAAATTCTGGCGTTGCCACGGGCCAACATCCACGCGGACCTGTTCCGCGATAACGCGATGTTCGAAGGCACGCACCTGACCGGGTTGATCGACTTCTACAACGCGTGCTCGGGGCCGATGCTCTACGACGTAGCGATTGCCTTGAATGACTGGTGTTCGGATGACGACGGTCTGATTGACGGACCGCGGGCGCGGGCGTTGCTGGGGGCGTATGCAGCGTTGCGACCGTTCACTGCTGCCGAGGCGGAGTTGTGGCCGACCATGCTGCGCGTGGCGTGTGTGCGGTTCTGGCTGTCGCGATTGATTGCCGCGGAGTCTTTCGCCGGGCAGGACGTGTTGATTCACGATCCGATGGAGTTTCAGTTGCGGTTGGCGCAGCGGCAGAAGGTCAACACCCCGCTACCTTTCGCCCTCTAAAAGCTTCGCGGGCAAGTCGGATCGCCGCACCGCTCGCTCCTACAAGTTGGCGTCGTACACAAAATTGTAGGAGCGAGGCTTGCCCGCGAATGGGGCGCCGCAATTCTGGAATTACAACGACTCCAGACACCCCGCCAAATCATTCCCCAACTTCTCCAGCACCTGCTCATACCCCTGAGCAGTCGCCGGCGTGTACCCACCCAAAGCATCCAGCTCCGCCAGTTTCACCGGCAAACCCGCCACCAGTGTTTCCGCCAGTCGCGGCCGCAACGGCGGCTCGCTGAACACACAGGTCTTGCCCACTTCCTGCAACCGCGTGCGCATTGCCGACACGTGCTGGGCGCCCGGCTGGACTTCGGCGGCGACGCTGAATACCCCAGCGTGCTTCAGGCCGTAAGCCTCTTCGAAGTAGTCGAACGCTTCATGGAACACAAAGTACGGTTTGCCCGCGATGCCCGCCAGTCGTGCCTTCAAGCGCAGGTCCAGCGCGTCGAGACGTTCATCGAACGCCTTCAGATTGCTCTGATAGCGCGCTGCGTTGGCCGGATCGGCAGCGCTCAAATCAGCGGCCATTTTCGTCGCGATCACGCGAGCGTTGATCGGCGATAACCACAAATGCGCATCCAGGCTGCCCGGACGGTGATCGTGATCATGCTCGTCGGCTTCTTCAGCGTGGGAGTGACTGTCTTCGGCGAAACGACGCAATTTCAGCCCCGGCAGGTCCTGCACGGCAACGCTCGGCAGCGTACGACCGTTCAGCACGCGAGGCAGGAAACCTTCCATGTCCGGTCCGATCCAGTAAACCAGGTCCACCGATTGCACCTTCCGTACGTCGGACGGGCGCAACGCATAGTTATGCGGCGAAGCCCCCGGTGGCAGCAGCACTTCCGGAATCGCCACACCGTCCTGCACCGCAGCGGCAATCAGCTGCAGCGGCTTGATGCTGGTGAGGACTTTGACTTCGGCCTGAGCAGAACCGATCAACAGAAAACTGGCGACAAATGCGACAAAGATAGAAAAAAGTCGGGACACGATGACCACTCAAAGAGGCGAGAACGGGTAACATAATAACGTCTCTCACAAAACTCGTCGCCGCTCATGCCTAAAACACCGATTGCCAGCCGTCCCCACGACCACTCTCATTGCGTGCATAGCGCACTGTCTGAGGCCGATGCCCTGTGCGCTCGGCAAGGCTTGCGCCTGACTGCCTTGCGCCGGCGGGTGCTGGAACTGGTGTGGCAAAGCCATAAACCGCTGGGTGCCTACGACATTCTTGCGGTACTCAGCGAGCAGGACGGCCGCCGCGCTGCGCCGCCGACCGTGTACCGCGCGCTGGATTTCCTGCTGGAAAACGGCCTGGTGCACCGCATCTCCTCGCTGAACGCCTTCGTCGGCTGCAATCACCCGGAGCACGCGCACCAGGGTCAGTTTCTGATCTGCCGCGAATGCCATGCCGCCATCGAGCTTGAGCAAAAATCCATCAGCGACGCGATTATCACCAGCGCCAAGGATGTCGGGTTCGTTGTCGAAGGTCAGACGGTCGAAGTGGTCGGCCTCTGCTCGGGTTGCCAGGGGGCTTGATGAGCAACGCGTTGATCCGCCTCGAGCAGGTTGCCGTCACGTTTGCCGGGCAAAGCGTGCTGGATAACATTGAGCTGAGCGTCGAGCCGGGGCAGATCGTCACCCTGATCGGCCCCAATGGCGCCGGCAAGACCACCCTTGTGCGGGCGGTGCTCGGTCTGTTGAAGCCGGACAGCGGCAGCGTGTGGCGCAAGCCGAAACTGCGCGTTGGCTACATGCCGCAAAAACTTCATGTCGATCCGACGCTGCCGCTGTCGGTGCTGCGCTTTCTGCGTCTGGTGCCCGGCGTGGACCGTGCTCGCGCCTTGGCGGCCCTCAAGGAGGTCGGCGCCGAACAGGTGATCGACAGCCCGGTGCAAAGTGTTTCCGGCGGTGAAATGCAGCGCGTGCTGCTGGCTCGGGCGCTATTGCGCGAGCCGGAACTGCTGGTCCTTGATGAGCCGGTGCAAGGCGTCGATGTAGCGGGGCAGGCCGAACTCTATAGCCTGATCACCCGTCTGCGTGATCGTCACGGCTGCGGCGTGTTGATGGTTTCCCACGATTTGCATCTGGTCATGAGCACCACCGATCAAGTGGTCTGCCTCAACCGTCACGTTTGCTGTTCCGGCCATCCCGAGCAAGTCAGCGGCGATCCCGCTTTCGTCGAGCTGTTCGGAAAGAACGCACAAAGCCTGGCGATTTATCACCACCATCACGACCACGCCCATGATCTGCATGGTTCGGTCGTCAGCGCGGCCCCGTCGGCCCAACCTCACGTTCACGGAGATAGCTGCAAGCATGGCTGATTTTCTGCTCTACGCCCTGCTTGCAGGTCTGGCTCTGGCGCTGGTGGCGGGCCCGTTGGGTTCGTTCGTGGTCTGGCGGCGCATGGCCTATTTCGGCGACACCTTGTCCCACGCAGCCTTGCTCGGCGTGGCGTTGGGCTTCCTGCTGGATGTCAGTCCGACGGTGGCGGTCACCGTCGGCTGTTTGCTGTTGGCCGTGTTGCTGGTGACGTTGCAACAGCGTCAGCCGCTGGCGTCCGACACGCTTTTGGGAATTCTCGCACCGAGCACGCTCTCTTTGGGCCTTGTCGTACTAAGCTTCATGCACGAAGTGCGGATCGACCTGATGGCCTATCTGTTCGGCGACTTGCTGGCGATCAGCCCGACCGATCTGGCCTGGATTCTCGGTGGCAGCGCCGCTGTCATGGCCTTGCTGGTGACATTGTGGCGGCCATTGCTGGCGATCACGGTGCATGAAGAGCTGGCGAGGGTGGAAGGTCTGCCCGTGCCGGCGCTGCGCCTGACCTTGATGTTGCTGATCGCCGTGGTGATCGCGGTGGCGATGAAAATCGTCGGTGTGTTGCTGATTACGTCGCTGTTGATCATCCCTGCGGCTGCGGCACAACGTCACGCCAAGTCGCCGGAACAGATGGCGCTGGGCGCGAGCCTGCTGGGCATGCTCGCCGTGTGTGGCGGGTTGGCGTTGTCCTGGTTCAAGGACACCCCGGCGGGCCCATCGATTGTTGTGACGGCCGCCGCACTGTTTCTGCTGAGTTTTGTCCTGCCCCGTCGAGGGGTGTAGACTTGCTCGTTTTTTGCGCAAATAGAGAGTCGCAGGAATGAAGCCGTTCGCCTCCCGTTATCTGCTCCTTGTCGCATTTTCGCTGCTACTGGGTGCATGCCAAAGCACGCCACCGGCGGCCACCGAGGCCACTGATGCGCGGGCCACGGCCATCGCACAGCTCGAGCAAAGCCTCGCCAGCAGCGAACTGGCCACTGCCGAAGATCAATTGGCTGCCTTGCAGGCTGAGTCGCCAAACGACCCGTCCCTTGTGCAATACCAACGGCAACTCGCCGAAGCCTATCTGCAACGCAGCCAGATCGTGCTGCAAAAAGGCGATGTGAATGCTGCGGCAACCGCACTGAGCCGTGCGCGGGCGTTGATGCCCAAGGCGCCGGCGCTGACCGGTGGGGTCAACAACGCCATCGTCAACGCACGCAAGGCAGAGCTCGACAAAGCTGAAGCGGCGCTGTTGGCTGCCGAGGCTAAACCTCAGGCAAAAGTGATTGATCCGACCGCTGAAAGCACCACCGTCGCGTTGAACCTCACCGATATGAGCAAACTTCGCCGGCAACTGGATGCGATCGCTGCCGATGTGGTGAATTACCAATGTGACGTGAGCATTCAGGCGCCGCGCACGCAGGACTACCCGTGGCTGGCGACGTTATTGACCAAGCGGGTAAAGAAGCTGGATTCGGGGTTTGACCTGAATCTGGAGAAGCAGATCCTGCGCAATGTTCCGGCGCAGATGGTCTTGAGTCCGCGTAAACCCTAAAAAGCATCGCGAGCAGGCTCGCTCCCACAGAGTTGCTGTCCCTGTGGGAGCGAGACCGGCTTGCCGGCGAAGGCGTCCGCCACGCGTTCGTTATTGCCAAATGAAAGGTTGAATGCGGAATAAATGCTAATAACCTCTATACGGACAGGCTAAAATGCGCGCCCGGCTAACCGCTGATCCTTATTCAACGCGCCCCACAAGGTTCGCTACGTGATCGAGTTTCAAAACGTCCACAAAACCTACCGCGTCGCCGGTAAGGATATTCCCGCCCTGCACCCGACCAGTCTGTCGATTGAGAACGGTCAGGTTTTCGGCCTGATCGGTCATTCCGGTGCGGGAAAAAGTACCCTGCTGCGTCTGATCAATCGCCTGGAGAACTCCAGTGGCGGCAAGATCATCGTCGACGGCGAAGAAGTCACCGCGCTCGACGCCAGCGGCTTGCGGCGCTTCCGTCAGCAGGTCGGGATGATTTTCCAGCACTTCAACCTGCTGGCTTCCAAGACCGTGGCCGACAACGTCGCACTGCCGCTGACCCTCGCCGGTGAACTGTCACGTGGCGAGATCGACCAGCGTGTGGCCGAGTTGCTGGCGCGGGTAGGTTTGTCCGACCACGCCAAAAAGTACCCGGCGCAGTTGTCTGGCGGCCAGAAGCAGCGTGTCGGCATTGCCCGCGCACTGGCGACCAAGCCGAAAATCCTGCTGTGCGATGAAGCCACCAGTGCACTGGACCCGCAGACCACCGCGTCGGTCCTGCAACTGCTGGCCGAGATCAACCGCGAGCTGAAACTGACCATCGTCCTGATCACCCACGAGATGGATGTGATCCGTCGCGTGTGCGACCAGGTGGCTGTGATGGACGCTGGTGTGATCGTCGAGCAAGGTTCGGTCGCTGAAGTGTTCCTGCACCCGAAACACCCGACCACTAAACGCTTCGTGCAAGAAGACGAGCAGATCGACGAAAGCGAACAGCGCGACGACTTTGCTCACGTGCCGGGCCGTATCGTGCGTCTGACCTTCCAGGGCGAAGCGACCTACGCGCCATTGCTGGGAACCGTCGCTCGGGAAACGGGCGTGGACTACAGCATTCTGGCCGGTCGTATCGACCGCATCAAAGACATCCCCTATGGGCAACTGACCCTGGCGGTCACCGGCGGCGACATGGAGGCGGCGTTTGCCCGCTTCACCGCAGCTGACGTTCATATGGAGGTGCTTCGTTAATGGAAGCTCTGACAACGTTTTTCGCCAACATCGATTGGTTCGAAATATGGCTGGCCACCGGCGACACCCTGCTGATGCTCGGCGGTTCGCTGCTGTTCACCGTTTTGCTGGGCCTGCCGCTGGGCGTGCTGTTGTTTCTCTGCAGCCCGCGTCAGTTGCTGGAAGCCAAAGGCGTATACGCGATGTTGTCGCTGGTGGTGAACATCCTGCGTTCATTGCCCTTCATCATTTTGCTGATTGTGATGATCCCGTTCACCGTGTTGATCACCGGCACTTCGCTGGGTGTCGCCGGTGCGATTCCGCCGCTGGTGGTCGGTGCCACACCGTTCTTCGCGCGTCTGGTGGAAACCGCCTTGCGTGAAGTGGATCGCGGCATCATCGAAGCGACCCAGGCCATGGGCGCGACGACACGTCAGATCATCACCAATGCCTTGCTGCCGGAAGCCCGCCCGGGCATCTTCGCGGCGATTACGGTGACAGCTATTACACTGGTGTCCTACACGGCGATGGCCGGTGTGGTTGGCGCCGGTGGCCTGGGTGACCTGGCGATCCGTTTCGGATACCAGCGTTTCCAGACTGACGTGATGGTCGTCACGGTGGTGTTGCTGCTGGTGTTGGTTCAAGTGCTGCAAACGGTTGGCGACAAGTTGGTCGTACACTTCTCGCGCAAATAATTTATGAGCAGGCCCTTCGCTGGCGGGCGCCGCAAACAGGCGCCGCAAGCGGATATTCACAAGGAGTTAGCTGAATGAAAAAACTACTCGTCGCGTTCGCTGCCGTTGCAGCCTTTTCTGCCCACGCTGACACCCTGACCGTTGCGGCCACCCCGGTCCCGCACGCAGAAATCCTCGAATTCGTGAAACCGGCCCTGGCCAAAGAAGGCGTGGACCTGAAGGTCAAAGTCTTCACCGATTACATTCAGCCGAACGTGCAAGTGGCGGAAAAGCGTCTGGACGCCAACTTCTTCCAGCACCAGCCGTACCTCGATGAGTTCAACAAGGCCAAGGGCACTAATCTGGTTTCCGTAGCCGGTGTGCACCTGGAACCGCTGGGCGCTTATTCCAGCAAGTACAAGGCACTGACCGAACTGCCGGGCGGCGCCACCGTGGTGATCCCGAACGACGCCACCAACGGCGGCCGCGCCTTGTTGCTGCTGGCCAAGGCTGGTGTGATCAAGTTGAAGGATTCGAACAACATCCTGTCGACCGTCAAGGACATCACCGAGAACGCCAAGGACCTGAAATTCCGCGAACTGGAAGCCGCGACCATCCCGCGCGTGCTGACCCAGGTCGACCTGGCGCTGATCAACACCAACTATGCGCTGGAAGCCAAGCTTGATCCGGCCAAGGATGCGCTGGTCATCGAAGGCAGCGACTCGCCGTACGTGAACATCCTCGTTGCCCGCCCGGACGACAAGGACAGCGAAGACATGAAGAAACTGGTTGCTGCGCTGCACAGTCCGGAAGTGAAAGCCTTCATCCTTGAGAAGTACAAAGGCGCTGTGGTGCCGGCGTTCTGATCTGACGCTGTAACGAAAAATGGGGCGCATTGAATGCGCCCCATTTTTTTTTGCCCGAAACACCGCCCTTGTAGGAGCCGGCTTGCTCGCGATAGCGGTGGGTCAGTCACCATTTAATTGGCTGATCGGACGCCATCGCCAGCAAGCCGGCTCCTACAGGGGCGCGGTGTTTATTTACGGTTGAGCATTACGGGCAATTGCGCCACCAGCTTCGCGTTGTTCAACGGCGCCCGGATAAACCCGCGCTGTGTCCCGTCCGGCCCGATCACCGCCAGGTTGCCGCTGTGATCAACCGTGTAGTTCGGTTTGCTGGTGTCCGCCGGGATGAACGGAATGCTCACCGCGTTGGCCAGTTTCTGAATGTCTTCCACCGACGTCGCCGTCAGGCCCTGGAACTGCGGATCGAAGTAGCCCAGATACTGCTTGAGCTGCTTGGG
The DNA here is from genome assembly GCF_019956155.1 of Pseudomonas sp. BF-RE-22. Taxonomy (NCBI): domain Bacteria; kingdom Pseudomonadati; phylum Pseudomonadota; class Gammaproteobacteria; order Pseudomonadales; family Pseudomonadaceae; genus Pseudomonas; species Pseudomonas sp. BF-RE-22. Next base: position 467,833 of record NZ_JAHBDD010000011.1, read on the forward strand.
GGTGTCGCGGTTCGGGTCGACGCTGACCAGCACGATCTGCAATTTATCCACAGCCTCAGGCGGCAGTTCGCTCTTGATCTGGCGCAGTTGGGCGAGGGTGGTTGGGCAGATGTCCGGGCAGAAGGTGTAGCCAAAGAACAGCAAGCTCCACTTGTCTTTCAGCGCGTTGACCGCCACCGGTTTGCCGTCCTGATCGGTCATCGTCACGTCCGGCAGATTACGGCTTTGCGGCAACAGGATGATCCCGGCGTCGATCAACGCGGTCGGGTCGCCCTGGCCTTTGCCGGACAGCACTTTATTGATGGTCAGGCCCAGAACCAGTGCGATCAGGGCAACAAGGATGAAGACGGTTTTCTGGGTTCGAGTCATAGGTTCAACAGTAGGTAGTGGTCTACGAGCAGCGCGATAAACAGCAGGAACAAGTAGTAAATAGAGTACTTGAACGTGTTGATCGCCGCGTGCGGTCGAGTGCCACGGTACAGCACCACGGCCCATTGCAGAAACCTTGCGCCCAGTCCCAACGCACAAATCAGGTAAAGCATGCCGCTCATGTGGATCACGTACGGCATCAGGCTCACGGCCAGCAGCGCGAAGGTATAGAGCAGGATGTGAATCTTGGTGTAGTGCTCGCCGTGGGTCACCGGCAGCATCGGAATGTCGGCCTTGGCGTATTCCTCTTTGCGGTGAATCGCCAGCGCCCAGAAGTGCGGCGGGGTCCAGGCGAAGATGATCAGCACCAGCAATAACGGTTCGGCGCTGATGTGGCCGGTGGCGGCGGTCCAGCCCAGCAGCGGCGGGGCGGCACCGGCGAGGCCGCCGATAACAATGTTCTGCGGCGTCGCGCGTTTGAGGAAACCGGTGTAGACCACCGCGTAACCGAGCAAGGAGGCCAGGGTCAGCCAAGCGGTCAGCGGGTTGGTGAAGGCCAGCAGCAACGCCTGGCCCAGCACCGCCAGCACCAATGCGAACGTCAGCGCCGCCGTCGGTGAGACCCGGCCTTCGGCCAAGGGGCGTTTGTGGGTTCGGGCCATCACCGCGTCGATGCGTCGGTCCACCACATGATTCACCGCCGCCGCACCGCCGGCACACAAGGCGATCCCCAGATTACCGAACACCAGCACGGTCCATGGCACCCCGGCGCGGGTCGCGAGGAACATGCCGACCAGCGAGGTGATGAGCATCAGCACCACCACTTTCGGCTTGGTCAGCTCCAGGTAGTCACGCCAGATCGCCTGGTTGTGACGTGCGCCGATCAGAGTCGCCATGGCATCTCTCCTTTTATTGTTATGGGCCCGGCTGAATGTTTACGCGGGCTGAACCGCCAGCGTGTCGGTTGTTTGACCCGAACCAGACTGGTTCGCGCGTGATAATTGACCAGCACCATCGTCAGCAGCAGCGCTGCACCACCGGCGTTATGCGCGACGGCCACCGGCAGCGGCAGGTGGAACAGCACGTTGCTGATACCGAGGGTGATTTGTGCGGCGAGGGCAATCAGCACCAGCCCGGCCAGGCGCGTCATGCCGACGACTTTCAGTTGCCATGCAAGGCCGAGCAGCACCACTGTCACCAACAGCGCGCCGATACGGTGAGTCAGGTGAATCGCCGTGCGAGCATCGCTGTCGAGCTGCCCGCCGAGATAATTGGGGCCGATGTGTTGGGTCAGGTGAAAGCCGTTGGCGAAGTCCGCCGGTGGCAGCCATTGCCCGTGGCAGGTCGGGAAGTCGATGCAGGCCACCGCCGCGTAGTTGGAGCTGACCCATCCGCCGAGGGCGATTTGCAGAATGACCAGCAACAACCCGGCCGTCGCCCAGTACTGCAAGCGCCGGGGCACGGTCAGCGCAGGCAGCACGCCGGACAGGCGCAGGGTCAGCAGAAACAACAGGCTCAACGTCGCGAACCCACCGAGCAAATGCCCCGTCACCACTTGCGGCCAAAGCTTGAGCGTCACCGTCCACATGCCGAACGCTGCTTGGGCAATCACCACCGCCAACAGGAACAACGGCAGCTTCACCGGTTGCCCCGGATGACGACGATGCACCCACGCGCGACCGGCCAGCACCGAGATCAACAGCCCCAGCGTGCCGGCGAAGTAACGGTGGACCATCTCGTTCCAGCCCTTGTGCGCTTCGACGGGCGCATCGGGAAAGTGCAGTTCGGCATGCGCCAGCTGGGCTTCGCTTTTCGGCACGCTGATAAAGCCGTAGCAGCCCGGCCAGTCCGGGCAGCCGAGACCGGCGTGGGTCAGGCGGGTGTAGGCGCCGAGCAGCACCACAATCAGTGCCAGCAAGGTGGCAAACAGCGCGAGGCGAAATCCAGGTTTGGCCATGACGATGCCCTTATCCGATGTTCGACAGTTTCAGCAGATGGCGCAGATCGTTGAGCAAGTCCTTGCCCTTCACCGTCGGGTCGTAGCGCAGCACCAGATTGCCGTGGGGGTCGATGATCCACAGGTGCGGCGTGTCATTGCTCTGAGCGCCTTTTGTGTAGGTCGGCAGGTCCAGGGAATACCGCTGCAACTGCGGGTACTCGCGTTGAAGTTTAGTCTCGTAATCGCTGTTCAGCGGCTGCGCGGTGGCGATGGCATGACTGGCGCGGGACGCATCGCGACCGAGGCCGATCTGGATTTGCCGTGCCAGATACACCAGTTGCTGGCAGTCCACCGCACACGGCTTCGGTGCCGTGACCAGTAACTGCCAGCGCTCTTCCTGCGCCTGCACGCCAAGGTCGGCGCGGGTCTGGCCGTTGCCGATCAGTTCGCCGTGATAGCTGCGGCCTTCCGGCACCCAGAAATTCAGTTTGTACATGCCGGTGGCGAGGATCATCGGGCCGATCACCACGAGCAGGATCAGTAACAGCTGCAAGCGACCCTTGCGCCGGTTCGCCGGCGTTTTCGCTTCAGACATGCTGGGTGGATTCATGGCCGCTCCCATGGTGTTTCTCCTTTGCGTTGTGCCAGCCGAGGTAGATAAAAAGGCCGAGCAGGGCGATCGACATGGCGAACCACTGCACGGCATAAGCGATGTGTTTTTCCGGCCCTGTGGCAACGATCGGCCAGTCGGCCCGGTAGGTTGCGAGGCTGTTTTCTGCGCGTAATTCGTAGGCAAACCCTTCACGACCCAACGCGGACCAGAGCTTGGTCGGCTCCACCGCTGTGATCAGCTGCGGCCAGGTTGTGCTGTCCGGGTCAGCGTGCAATTGAAACGTCGCGCCGGGGGAAACGTAGACCCAGGCATCGAGACTCAATGCCTGGGCGGGTGTGGTGAATTGCGGCGGTGTGCGCCGGTCCGGCCATGGCAGCCAGCCGCGATTGACCAGCAGCCAGAGCCCGGTCGCCTGATCCTGAAACGGTTGCAGCAGCTCGACGCCAACCTTGCCGTCGCGTTGACGGTTATCCAGCAGCAGACTGTGCGCGGCGTCGAACTGGCCGTGCAGGCGAACCCGGCGAAAGGCCGGATCCTCGGTGTGTGGCAGTTCGGTGCTGGCCATCGGTTCGGCGGCACGGCGTTCGGCGTAGGTGTGCAGCAGCGCGCTTTTCTCTGCGCCACGGCCCAGTTGCCAGAAGCCGAGCGACACCAGCAGCGGCAGCAGGAGGGCGACCACCAGCGTCGGCACGATACCCGGCCGAAAGCGCTTCATGGCGTCGCCAGAAAGTCATTGATCGCGATAGCTATACTCAAGTGCATCGCCTGTCCCCCGGAGTCCCACCATGCTCAAAGCAGCCATCGTCCTGATGCTGATTGCCACGGTTGTCAGCCTGTTCAGCGGCCTGTTTTTTCTGGTCAAGGACGACAGCAGCTCGAACCGCCTCGTCATTGCCTTGAGTGTCCGTGTTGCCCTGGCCGCTGTTACCGTCGGCTTGATCGCCTGGGGTTTTTTCAGCGGCCAGTTGGTCTCTACTGCGCCTTGGTAAAGCCTCAGAGCACGTAGACGAAAATGAACAGCCCGATCCAAACCACGTCCACGAAGTGCCAATACCAACTCGCTGCCTCGAAGCCGAATTGGTGCTCGTTATCGAAGTGTCCGCGCAGGATTCGCATCAGCATCACAAACAAAATGATGGTGCCGATGGTTACGTGGGCGCCGTGGAATCCGGTGAGCATGAAGAACGTCGCGCCGTAGATGCCCGAGCCCAGAGTCAGGCCCAGTTCGTGGTAGGCGTGGATGTACTCTTCGGCCTGGAAGCCGAGGAACGCGCAGCCCAGCAACACGGTGATTGCCAGCCAGATTTTCAACGCGCCGCGATGGCCCTTTCTCAAGGCGTGGTGGGCGATGGTTATCGTGACGCTGGAACTCACCAGCAACACGGTATTGAGCAACGGCAGGCCCCAGGGGCTGATGACTTCCTTCGGGGGCACAAAGAGTTTGGAGTCCGGGTTGTTCAGCAGCGGCCAGGTCCACTGGAAGGCAGGCCACAGCATGTGGGCGAGGCCTTTGGTGCCTTCGCCACCAAGTGCCGGTCCGGACACGTGGCGCACATAAAACAGCGCACCGAAGAAAGCGATGAAGAACATCACTTCCGAGAAAATGAACCAGCTCATGCCCCAGCGGAACGAGCGGTCCATCTGCGCGCTGTACAAACCGCTGCGACTTTCCTTGATCACCGTGCCGAACCAGCCGAACAGCATGTACGCCAGCAGCAGGCCACCGACGAAAAAGATCAGCGGGCCGTGGGATTCCGGCCGCGCCGCTTTCAGATCGTTGAACCAGGTGGCCAGGCCATACACGGTGATGAACATCCCGACCGTGGCGATGATCGGCCATTTGCTTTGGGCCGGTACGTAATAGTGCTCATGAGTTGCCATTTATTGTTCTCCTTATCGGGCACGCTCAGCCGCCAGTATTTACAGCCACCGGTGGATGTCGGGCGGTGATATCGAACAGCGTGTAGGACAGCGTCAGGTGCTTCACTTCCTTGGGCATGTCGCGGTCAACGATGAAACGTACCGGCATCTCGATCCGTTGACCGGGCTGCAGCACTTGCTGGGTAAAGCAGAAACATTCGGTTTTGTGGAAATACGCCGCCGCGTTGCTCGGCGCGATGCTCGGCACCGCTTGCGCGCTCATCGGCCGGTCGGTCGGGTTGTGGGCGATGAAGATCATCTCGTTGACTGCCCCTGGGTTGGCCGTCAACTCATCGCTCTTGGGGTAGAAATCCCAGGACATGTCAGCAGAGTTGGTCGACAAAAACTGCACGCGGACCTGCCGCGAGGTATCGACGGTTTGTTCGCCTTCGTATTGCCCGGCGGTCTTGCCGTTGATGCCGAACGCCTTGCACATCACGTCGTAGATCGGCACCAGGGCAAAGCCGAAGACAAACATCGCCACCACCACCAGCAACAGGCGGGTGACCAGTTTTTTCATCGAAACAGAATCAGCCATGATTCAAACCCTCAACACCGAACCCTGTAGGAGCCGGCTTGCTGGCGATGCAAACACCGCGGTGCGTCAGGCGCACCGCGTAATCGTTCATCGCCAGCAAGCCGGCTCCTACAGGACCGAGGTGTTTCATTTCACTTCCGGCGGCGTGGTGAACGTGTGATACGGCGCCGGTGACGGGATGCTCCACTCCAGGCCTTCCGCGCCATCCCACGGTTTGGCCGGTGCTGGCGGGCCACCACGGATGGTCTTGATCACGATGAACAGGAAGAAGATCTGCGTGGCGCCGAACATGAACGCACCGATCGACGACACCATGTTGAAGTCAGCGAATTGCAGGTTGTAATCCGGAATCCGCCTCGGCATGCCTGCCAGCCCCACGAAGTGCATCGGGAAGAAGGCCATGTTCATGCCGATGAACGACAGCCAGAAGTGCAGCTTGCCGAGGGTTTCGTCGTACATGTGGCCGGTCCATTTCGGCATCCAGTAGTAGGCCGACGCGAAGATCCCGAAGATTGCCCCCGGCACCAGTACGTAGTGGAAGTGCGCGACCACGAAGTAGGTGTCCTGGTACTGGAAGTCCGCCGGTGCGATGGCCAGCATCAACCCGGAGAAGCCGCCGATGGAGAACAGGATCACGAACGCCACGGCAAACAGCATCGGTGTCTCGAAGGTCAGCGAGCCTTGCCACATGGTGCTGGCCCAGTTGAACACCTTCACCCCGGTCGGCACCGCGATCAGCAGCGTGGCGTACATGAAGAACAGCTCGCCCACCAGCGGAATGCCCACCACGAACATGTGGTGCGCCCAGACGATAAAGGACAGGAACGCAATAGATGCCGTGGCATAGACCATCGAGGTGTAGCCAAACAGCGGCTTGCGCGAAAATGCCGGGATGATCGAGCTGACGGCACCGAAGGCCGGCAGGATCATGATGTACACCTCCGGGTGACCGAAGAACCAGAACACATGCTGGAACAACACCGGATCACCGCCACCGGCAGCACTGAAGAAGCTGGTGCCGAAGTGGATGTCCATCAGCATCATCGTCACGCAACCGGCCAGTACCGGCATCACCGCGATCAGCAGGAACGCGGTGATCAGCCAGGTCCAGACGAACAGCGGCATTTTCATCAACGTCATGCCGGGGGCGCGCAAGTTGAGGATGGTGGCGATCACGTTGATCGCGCCCATGATCGAACTGATCCCCATCAAGTGGATGGCGAAGATGAAGAACGTCACGCTTTCCGGCGCATAGGTCGTGGATAGCGGCGCGTAGAACGTCCAGCCGAAGTTCGGCCCGCCACCGGGGGTGAACAGGGTCGACACCAACAGCAGGAACGCCGCCGGCAGCAGCCAGAAGCTGAAGTTGTTCATCCGCGGCAGCGCCATGTCTGGCGCGCCGATCATCAGCGGGACCATCCAGTTGGCGAGGCCGACGAAGGCCGGCATCACCGCACCGAAGACCATCACCAGACCGTGCATGGTGGTCATCTGGTTGAAGAATTCCGGCTGGACGATCTGCAATCCCGGCTGGAACAGTTCGGCGCGAATCACCATCGCGAACGAACCGCCCAAGAGGAACATGGAGAACGCGAACCACAGGTACAGCGTGCCGATATCCTTGTGGTTGGTGGTCAGCACCCAGCGCATCAGGCCTTTGGCAGGGCCATGGGCGTGCTCGGTATGGGTATGGACAGGGTCATCGATGACAGCCGTCATTTCATGTCTCCTGCAAACAGAGAGGCTGGGCGGGCCGGGGCGCAGAGCCCCGACCGGTTGCTGGTGTACGCAATAGACCGGGTCATTTGCTTTCCGCCTGTTTCAGCTCCAGCACTTCTTTAGGCGTGACCATGTCGCCTTTGTTATTACCCCAGGCGTTACGTTCGTAGGTCACGACCGCTGCGATATCGACTTCCGACAGCTGCTTGCCGAACGCCGCCATGGCGGTGCCAGGCTTGCCGTGGAAGACAATGCCCAAGTGATCCTTGATCGGTCCGGTGGCGATTTTCGAGCCCTTGAGCGCCGGGAACATCGGCGGCAGGCCTTGGCCTTCGGCCTGGTGACAGGCCACGCAAGTGGTGTGATAGACCTTGTCGCCGCGCTCCTTGAGCTCGTCGAGGGTCCATTCCTTGCTGGTCAGTTCTTTGAGTTGCGCTGCTTCTGCCTTGCGCTCGCCCAGCCATTTTTCGTAATCGGCCTTTTCCTTGACCTCGACCACGATCGGCATGAAGCCGTGGTCCTTGCCGCACAACTCGGCGCACTGGCCACGATAGAGACCGGGCTTGTCGACGCGGGTCCAGGCTTCGTTGACGAACCCCGGGATCGCATCGCGCTTGACCGCGAAGGCTGGCACCCACCAGGAGTGGATGACGTCGGCAGAGGTCACCAGGAAGCGCACCTTGGCGCCGATCGGCAGCACCAGCGGCTTGTCGACCTCGAGCAAGTAGTGCTCGCCCTTGGCTTCCTTGTTGTGGATCTGGTCGGCGGGAGTGGCCAGGTTGCTGAAGAACTCGACGTCCTGGCCCAGGTATTTGTAGTGCCACTTCCACTGATAGCCGGTGACCTGGATATCGATATCCGGCTCACTGGCGTCGTACATCTTGATCAGGGTCGCTGTCGCCGGTACCGCCATGGCCACCAAAATGATGAAGGGCACGATGGTCCAGAGGATTTCGACGGTAGTGCTTTCATGAAACTTGGCGGCCACCTGCCCGGTCGAGCGGCGGTGGAGGATCATCGACCAGAACATGGCGCCGAAGACGATGATGCCGATCACTACACAGATCCAGAAAATGGTCATGTGCAGGTCAAATACTGCGTGACTGATTTCAGTCGCTCCCGGCGCCATATTCACAGTCCAGGCCGCTTGTGCCTGACTGAAAATCGACCACAACAGGAGGCCCATCCAGACGTGTGGATGTCGCATCATTGCGGGTTCCCCTTATCGTTCTTGTTATCCCGCCGGCTTTCACCTGCGGCAAGGGAGCGGCTTTTTCAGACTACGAACTTGAATCGCCGGGTCTTGCTGCGTGTGCAGTCGGACGTCATCAGCTAACTCCATTCCAACCCGAGTATAGACAGCGACTGCTACCTCGCAATGTGAGGGCGTAAATCATCTGAAACAGCTGGGACTTGCGTTCTAGGTCACGAATGGAGAAGGATGCAGAGGAGTGGTGGCACATCGATATAACTTTGACGTCTCAAGGATGAAATATTTATGACAAATGCGTCTTAGCAGATTTTGGATGCCAGCTAAGTTATGTCTTCCCTATTTCATTGCCTTTGTTTCCTGGAGTTTTCATGAACACCGCCGCATTGCGCGAGCAGATCCAAAAAGCCCAACAACATGAAGCCGAGACCGGCCTGCTGACACGTCAGCTGGAAAGCAAACTGCCTCATCTACACCCATCGATCCAACTGCCGGAGGCGGATGCCAATGGCGTGCTGACGCGTTTTGTAGCCGCCTATATCGATGAAGTTCCTGATCTGCTGGATGCAGCCAATGAAGTCGCCAGGGAAGCGGGTATCGAGTCACAGATCAAACCAGTGCTGAAAATTGCCGAGCAATACTTCCTTCAGCCGCCAGAAATCATGGCAGGGCACGTCGGACTGGACAGCCTGCTGGACGAGGCCTATCTGGCGCATCGGTTTGTCGAAGAGGTCAACGACCTGTACATCAAGCATTTTGGCCAGCCACTGATCCCCTTGGACATGACTGTCGCCAACCTGATCGCTCACCAACTGATCGGTGAGGAATTTGCCAACCAACTGGATGAAGTGGTGCACCACGCGGTGGATAACATGCTCGACGATGAAAGCTTTGCGCTGGAATCGGTCGAAGCCTACCGCGCGAAGCTCAGCAGCCCGGATACCGGCGCTGCGTGGAAACGCTGGCCATGCATGTCGCGCCGGCTGGGCGTAGGTCTCGAACTGGACCAACCCGCCGCATAACCCCAATGCTCCCTGTAGGAGCGAGGCTTGCCCGCGAAGGCGTCTTTGAATACGCCAAAAGCTTCGCGGGCAAGCCTCGCTCCTACAGGGGTGTTTTAGGCGGTGGAGCCTACTCCGGTGGTGGTTCGCAACCGCCCTTCCAGCCTGCGCTTCAACCCCCGCGCCTCAATCAGCAGCGTCGAACCCTTGGCCGCATTGGCCCGCCCCCATTCCTCAAGCAATTCCAGGCACGAATGATCGATGTAGCTCAGGTTATTGAGCGGCACATGCACCGTCGCGCCGGCGGGGATGGTCCCCAGCACCTGAGTCAGTGCCGGCACCTTGAGAAAGGTCGCCGCCCCGATCAGTCGCAATTCCATCTCGCCGTCCTTGGGCAGATCGATCAGGCTGATTTTCAACCGTGAGGCCTTCCACGCCAGTTTCGCCAGCGTCAGTCCGAAGCCGATCAGCACGCCCGTCAACAGATCGGTAAAGATGATCGCCAGCGCTGTCGCCGCGTAAGTGAACATCGGCATCCGGCCGTATCGGCCCAGGCTGCGAAAGGCTTTCAGGTCCACCAATTTGAAACCTGTGTAAACCAACACACCCGCCAGGCTCGCCACGGGAATGCTTTGCAGCACGCTCGACAGCAGCAACACGAACGCCAGCAACCACAGGCCATGGAATATCGTCGACATTCGGGTGGTGGCGCCGGCCTGCACGTTGGCCGAACTGCGCACGATCACGCCGGTCATCGGCAGCGCACCAAGCAGGCCGCAGAGCATGTTGCCGACACCCTGAGCCGACAATTCGCGGTCAAAGTCCGAGCGCTGGCCGCTGTGCATGCGGTCTACCGCTGCGGCCGACAGCAGGGTTTCGGCGCTGGCGATGAAGGCCACGGCGAAAGCGGCGATCAGCAGGGTCGGGTCGGCCAGGTTGAGCAAGTCTTCGGGTTTCAGCCAGTCGATGGCTTCCGCCAGATTGGCCGGGACTTCCACCCGTTTGACCTGCAAGGCGAGCATCAGGCTGGCAACAGTCGCCAGACCTACGCCCAGTAGCGCTCCCGGAATGAAGCGCAGGGAATGTGGGCGGAGTTTTTCCCACAGCCACATCACCGCTATGGTTGCGATCCCGAGCAAGCCGGCTTGCCATCCAAAAGAAGGCAGGGCTTGAGCCACCGCAGCGGGGAAGGCGGCCAGGTTATCCAGCCCGGAAGGTTTCGGCACCGAGTCGAGCATCACATGCACCTGTGACAACACGATCAACACGCCAATCCCGGCCAGCATGCCGTAGACCACCGCCGGCGCCGTCACTCGAAACCAGCAGCCCAGCTTCAAGCGCCCGGCCACCAGTTGCAGGAAACCCGCCAGTAGCAGGATCGGCCCAAGCATGGCGATGCCGTGCTGGCGCACCAGTTCGAATACCAGAACGGCCAACCCGGCCGCCGGGCCACTGACTTGCAGTGGCGAGCCGGCAAGCCAGCCCACCACCAGACCGCCGACGATCCCGGTGATCAGGCCTTTGGCGGGTGGCAGGCCCGAGGCGATGGCGATGCCCATGCACAAGGGCAGGGCGACCAGAAACACGACCACTGAAGCGAGCAGCTCCCGTGGCAGAACAGCTTTGAGTTGCGCTGCACGCATGGTGATTCTCCCGAAGTTTTCTTCAGGCATGGCAAGGCCGGACCGCTGAAACAGCGGCCGGGGTCAAACCACACAGATTTTTAGGAAGATTTAGAAGCGCGCTTTGGGCGTCGCCACTGGAATCGGATGGCTGCCATCGAGCGGCAGGAAACGACCCTGATCGGCGTCATAAGCTTTGATGGCGCTGGTCTCGATGTCGTAGACCCAGCCATGGATGAACAGATGACCGTTCGCCATGCGCGAGGCTACCGAGGGGTGGGTACGCAAGTGTTGCAATTGGGCGATGACATTCTCTTCGGTGAGGATGTGCATGGTCTCGTTTTCGTCGGTGCAGTTGCAGTTGTCGTGCACCATGGTTTTCGCGACTTCCGCATGCCGCAGCCAGGCTTTGACTGTGGGCATCTTTTCCAGGCTGTCGGGATTGAGCACCGCACGCATCGCGCCACAATCGGAGTGGCCGCAGATGATGATGTGTTGCACGCCCAGCGCCAGCACCGCGTACTCGATGGCTGTGGATACGCCACCGTTCATCTGGCCGTAAGGCGGTACGACGTTGCCCACGTTGCGGGTCACGAACAGATCACCCGGCGAGCTGTGGGTAATCAGTTCGGGCACGATGCGTGAGTCGGCGCAGGTAATGAACATCGCCCTTGGCTGTTGAGCCGTGGCGAGTTTTTTGAAGAGTTCTTCCTGCTGCGGAAAGATCTCATGATGAAAATGCAAAAAGCCGTCAACAATATGCTTCAACGCTGCATCGGCGGTTTCTGCCTCGGTTTGGGCTGAAGCCGACGCAGCCAACGGCTGTTTATCCTTGTCACTCATGAATTCATCCTCATTGGCGGAGTCAGGGAATTTTCCCGTTTTGTCCGGTGTGAAGCCAGTGGCTGTATAAAAAACATCCAGGCCGTAAATCTCGACCCGTCAGTCACTCGATGAACAAGGTAGCGGCCGAATCTTAACTGAAACTGAATGAACCGCTCTAGAACGTGTGTTCCAGATCACAAAAAACGTGACCAGCCTAAATGCGTCGCACGTTTTCCATTACTCACCATAGGCCAATTGTCCTTAAATCAGCGACATCTGGCGACCCGGCGGACAGAAGGCTTCGCAATCCAGATTGAATCCTTCCCGCTGATTGAGCCCCAGGCGTTTGATGGTTTTGGCAAAGCGTTGCGCCAGCAGGTCGGCAAATGGACCTTCGCCCCGCATCCGGCTGCCAAACCGACTGTCGTAGAGCTCGCCACCACGGCTTTGGCGGATCAGGCTCAATACATGGGCCGCCCGCTGAGGATAGTGGGCTGCCAGCCATTCTTCGAACAACGGCGCCACTTCCAGTGGCAGGCGCAGCATCATGTAGGCCGCACTTTGCGCGCCGGCCGCCTGTGCCTCGGTCAACAGGCTTTCGAGCTCGCTGTCGTTGATCATCGGAATCATCGGCGAACACAGCACCCCCACCGGAATCCCGGCTTCACGCATCACCCGGATCGCCCGGAGACGGGCCTTGGGCGCTGCGGCACGCGGTTCGAGGATGCGTTTGAGTTCATCGTCCAGCGTGGTGAGGCTGATCATCACCGCCACCAGCCTTTGCTCGGCAAGTTCGGCCAGCAGGTCCAGGTCGCGAAGAATCAGCGAGCCTTTGGTGATGATGGTCACCGGGTGACGGTAACGCAGCAGCACCTCCAGGGTTTTGCGGGTGATTTTGTGTTCGCGTTCGATCGGTTGATAAGGATCCGTGTTGGAGCCCAGGTTGATCGGCGCGCATTGATAGCCGCGTTTGGACAGCTGTTCTTCCAGCACGTCGGCGGCGTTGGTCTTGGCGATCAATCGGGTTTCGAAATCCAGCCCCGGCGACATGTCCCAATAGGCGTGGCTGGGCCGTGCGTAGCAATAAATGCAGCCATGCTCGCAACCGCGATAGGGATTGATCGAGCGATCGAAAGGCAAGTCTGGCGAGTTGTTGCGGGTGATGATGGTTTTAGCGGTCTCGATGCGCACCTCGGTGCCCTGGGTCATCGGCGCCTCCTGATACCAGCCATCGTCCTCCGCCACCGAGCGGTTTGGCGCGAAGCGGTTGTGCGGGTTGGTGGCGGTGCCGCGACCGCGGGGTGGCAAGGGAGTGCTCATCTGACAATACTCGTAGCTGTATGTGCATACAGTATCGAAGGTTGAGCGACCCAGCCAGTGCCGTTTGGCGCTCCGGCAAAGCAGGATGACCATTTATTGTGGAATTTATTGACAAGTACAACTTGGCGCAACGCCGGGAAACAAATATCGAATAGCCCCGACGCTAACTTGATAAGTAGTATTCGCTTCGCACGAAGTTCCGTGTATTTACTTATTAAATGGAGTTAATAAATGTCGTTATTTAATCAACGCGGTATCTTTTTACAATTGCTGGCGCCGAGTATTGTCAACCCGCGGGAAGCCCAGGTATCGATGCAACTGGCTCGCAAGGAGCTGGGGTGGGACGCCGTGAATGAGCTGTCGACCGAGGCCCTGGTGGATTCAGCCTACGTGACGGCGGTCTCCAGTGATGGTGGCCGGTCCTTCACTATCAAAGTAGTCAATAGCGATGTGGACGGTGACGGCGATATCGACAGTGATGACAAGGAGAAACTGTTGGCCTTGGCGAAAGCGTATTCCAGTATCGTCAATCCTTAAGCCTGTTATTTAACTAAGCCTGTGTGAGATTCATACAGGCTTAGTTGCAATGGGGCATGAAACTACCGTCGTCCATGGTTGATCAATCGTATATAAATGGATGATTCACGATTCTTTGACAGACGGCTCACAGGTCTTTGACTGATCAGGGCTCAATCTGGCGTCGTCATCCCGCCTCTTTGCATACGGTCGCCGAGCATGTCCCTACGTCTTATCCCTGCGATGTGCCTGTCGCTGGTCGCATTCCTCAATCTGACGCTCGCCCACGCTGACGATGCGGTCGCACCCCGTCCTGCGGAGTGGGCTCAATCGGTCGAGGTGCAGTACAACCTCTTCCAGATGTCTCCAACGCTCTACCGCAGTGCATTGCCTGACCGCGGAGCCGTCCCGTTGCTGGAAAAACTCAAGGTCGCCACCGTGATCAACTTCCTGCCCGAGTCGGATTCAAGCTGGCTGGCCACGCCCGGTATAGACCAGGTGCAGTTGCCCTATCGCACCAACCACGTGGATGACGCGGATGTACTCAAGGCCCTTCGCACCATTCAGGCCGCCGAAGCCAAGGGACCGGTGTTGATGCACTGCAAGCACGGATCGGACCGGACCGGCCTGATGGCCGCCATGTACCGGGTAGTGGTGCAAGGCTGGAGCAAGGAAGACGCCCTGAACGAGATGACTCAAGGTGGCTTTGGCGACAGCACCCACTTCAAGGACGGTATTCGTTACATGATGCAGGCGGATGCCGAGAAGCTGCGCACGGCGCTGGCCAATGGGGAATGCAGTACAAGCCCGTTCGCGGCCTGCTCGATGAAGAGCTGGTTCAAGTCGGCCCACGTCGAGTAACAGCACCTCCCACAGCATTGCGCTGCGGGAGGTCATTGCTGCACTCAGTGTTCGTCAGGCTTTTTCTTCAGCTTCGGGTTCGGGAAAAACTGCACGGCCTGAACCTTGGCGTCCGGCGCCTTCAGCGCTGACGTGTTGACCCGTGTGCCCAATTCCTTGGGCACGGACAGGCCTTGTTCATTCAACGTGTCGGAATAACCGCAGCCCACGCACTCGCGATGCGGGACATCGTCTTCGCTCCACATCATCAATTTGTCCGGCTCGCTGCAGGCCGGGCAGACCGCCCCGGCGATAAAGCGTTTTTTCGTCTTCACAGGTCCCTCGCTCATGCTGCTGCGTCCTCACTCAGGCCGCTGTGGCGCAAGAGTGCGTCAATCGACGGGGCACGGCCACGGAAGTCGACGAACAGCACCATCGGCTCCTGCGAACCACCGCGCGCGAGGATCGCTTCGCGGAAGGCGCGACCGGTTTCGGCGTTGAGCACGCCGTCCTCTTCGAACTTCGAGAAGGCGTCTGCCGAGAGTACTTCAGCCCATTTGTAGCTGTAGTAACCCGCCGCATAACCGCCAGCGAAGATGTGCGCAAAGCTGTTCGGGAAGCGGTTGTAAGCCGGCGGGCGCATGACCGAGACCTCGTCGCGTATGCCTTCGAGCACTTGCAGCACGCTACGGCCATCGCCGTGGGTGGCGTGCAGTTCGAAGTCAAACAGCGAGAACTCGAGCTGACGCACCATCATCAGGCCGGACTGGAAGTTCTTCGCGGCGAGCATTTTGCCCAGCAGGTCCTGCGGCAGCGGTTCGCCGGTTTCGTAATGACCGGAAATCAGCGCCAGGCCTTCCGGCTCCCAGCACCAGTTTTCCATGAACTGGCTTGGCAACTCGACCGCGTCCCACGCCACGCCGTTGATGCCGGATACGCCGGCGTGTTCGACGCGGGTCAGCAGGTGATGCAGGCCGTGACCGAATTCGTGGAACAGGGTGGTCACTTCGTCGTGGGTCAGCAGCGCCGGTTTGCCGCTGTCGGCCGGGGTGAAGTTGCACACCAGGTTGGCCACCGGGCTTTGCAACACGCCCTCAGCCGTGCGACGACGGTCGCGGGCGCCGTCCATCCACGCGCCGCCGCGCTTGTTGGCGCGGGCGTAGAGGTCAAAGAAGAAGCGGCCGACGTGCTGGCCGTTTTCCTTGATCTCGAACAGGCGAACGTCCGGGTGCCAGGTGTCGAAGCCTTTCTGTTCGGCGATCTCGATGCCGTACAGACGTTGAACGATGGCGAACAGACCGCCCAGCACTTTGTCGATCGGGAAGTAAGCGCGCAGGGCTTCCTGGGCAACGCTGTAACGTTGTTCGCGGAGTTTTTCACCGTAGAAACCGCTGTCCCAGCTTTGCAGGTCCGGGCAGCCTTGTTCGGCGGCGTAAGCCTTGAGCTGGTCCAGGTCCTGAGCGGCGAACGGCTTGCTGCGCTTGGCCAGATCGCGCAGGAAGCTGAGCACCTGATCGCTGGATTCGGCCATCTTGGTGGCCAGGCTCAGCTCCGAGAAACTGGCGAAACCCAGCAGTTTTGCCAGCTCCTGACGCAGGTCGAGGATTTCTTCCATCACCGGCCCGTTATCGTTCTGGCCGGCATTCGGGCCTTGGTCCGACGCACGGGTGCAGTAGGCGGCGTAGACTTCTTCGCGCAGGGCACGGTCCTGGGCGTAGGTCATCACCGCGTAGTAGCTCGGGAATTCCAGGGTGATCAGGAAGCCTTCCAGATCCTTGGCCTGCGCAGCCGCAGCCATTTGTGCCTTGGCCGAATCGGTCAGGCCGGCGAGGGCTGCTTCGTCGGTAACGTGCTTGGTCCAGGCTTGAGTCGCGTCGAGCAGTTGGTTGGAGAAGCGGCTGCCCAGTTCGGAGAGCTTGCTTTGTACTTCGGCGTAACGCTTCTGCTCGGCTTCTGGCAGGTCGATACCCGACAGTCGGAAGTCACGCAGGGAGTGTTCCAGGATAGTTTTCTGCGCGACGTCGAAACCGGCGGCTTCCGGGCTGTTGGCCAAGGCTTCGAAGGCCTCGAACAGTTCGCGGTTCTGGCCCAGCTCGGTGGAGTAGGCGCTGAGCGCTGGCAGGCAGGACTCGTAGGCTTCGCGCAATTCGGGGCTGTTGCACACGGCGTTCAGGTGACTGACCGGGCTCCAGGCAGCGCCGAGGCGATCGTTGAGTTCGTCCATCGCCAGCACCAGGCCGGCCCAGGTTGGTTGTTTGCCCTGGGTTTTGAGGATCTCGATAATCGCGGCGCGGTTGTCAGCCAGGATCTGTTCAATGGCCGGTTGCACGTGTTCGGCCCGGATCGCCGAGAACGGCGGCAGGTCGTAGGACTGCAAAAGAGGGTTGTTCACGCTCACGTTTGGCACCTTGGCTGGAAGAAACATGCGGCCATCTTAATTACAATCGACGCTCACCGCAGCTATCGGCAACAGAGAGAAACCCTATCGTGACCCTTCGCAAGTATCAGAACCACACGCCGCTGCTGGGCAAAGGCGCTTTTGTCGACAGTTCGGCGGTGGTGATCGGCGACGTCGAAATCGGCGATGACAGCTCCGTTTGGCCGCTGACGGTGATCCGCGGCGACATGCACCGCATCCGCATCGGTGCGCGCACCAGCGTGCAGGACGGCTGTGTGTTGCACATCACCCACGCCGGGCCGTTCAACCCCGATGGCTTTCCGTTGCTGATCGGCGACGACGTGACCATCGCGCACAAAGTCATGCTCCATGGGTGCAGCGTGGGTAGCCGGGTGTTGATCGGCATGGGCAGCATCGTCATGGACGGTGCGGTGGTTGCGGATGATGTGATCATCGGCGCCGGTAGCCTGGTGCCACCGGGCAAACGCCTGGACAGTGGTTTTCTGTATGTGGGGAGTCCGGTGAAACAGGTCCGCCCGCTGACGGACAAGGAAAAAGCCTTTTTCACCTACAGCGCGGCGAATTACGTGAAGCTCAAGGACCTGCATCTGGCCGAAGGCTACGATCAGCTCTGACCCCGCGCCCTTATTCAGGATTCAACATGCATTACCAAACCGTTTTGTTCGACCTCGATGGCACCCTGACCGACCCGCGCGAGGGCATCACCCGTTCGATCCAGTTCGCCCTGAGCAAACTCGGTATCGAAGAACCCGACCTGACCAAGCTTGAACACTTCATCGGCCCGCCGTTGTTGCAGGCGTTCATGCAGTTCTACGACTTCGACGAGCCCAAGGCGTGGGAGGCGGTGAATTTCTATCGCGAGCGCTTCAAGGTCACCGGCCTGTACGAAAACCGCGTGTTCGATGGCGTCACCCCGCTGCTCGAAACCCTCGGCGGGCAAGGGCGTCAGCTGTACATCGCGACCTCCAAGCCGTGGATCTTCGCCCGGGAAATCGCTCGGCACTTCGACTTCGCCAAACACTTCAAGGTGATTTACGGCAGCGAGCTGGATGGCACGCGGACCAACAAAGTCGAGTTGATCGCCCACCTGATGGCGGAAGAAGGCCTGGACCCGGCCAACACCTTGATGATCGGCGACCGCAAACACGACCTGATCGGCGCACGCAGCAATGGGCTGGATGCGGCGGCGGTGGGTTACGGTTTTGGCAGCCGTGAGGAACTGAGCGCGGAAGCACCGACCTATCATTTTGAAACGCTGGATGAGATGCATCAGGCGTTTTTGCAGCGCTGATAAGTACGCCTTCGCGGGCAAGCCTCGCTCCTACAGGTTCAGCGTCGTTCACGATATTGGCGAACGACGCTGAACCTGTAGGAGCGAGGCTTGCCCGCGAAGGCGTCCGCCGATACACATCCTGATCAACTGTTCTCACTCAAAATCCTGCTTGTCGTTCTAGCCTGAAGAGGCGGGCCACGATCAAGGAGGATCATCATTGCCGGAGTTAAAACACGCTCACCGATTGCGCACAGGACGATATTCGGAGTCCGGGCAGATTTACCTACTGACAGCGGTGCTTTTGAATCGAGAACCGTTGTTCCGCGACTTCTACAATGGGCGTTTGGTGGTTGATGCTTTTCGAACGGCAGAGCGAGAAGAGTTTGCGACGTCGCTAGCCTGGGTCGTCATGCCCGATCATTTCCATTGGTTGATCGAGCTAAAAAATACTCAGCTACCCAAGTTGATGGCTCGGACCAAATCACGCATTGCAGTGACGCTTAATCGTTCAGTTGGCCGTCAAGGTCCGGTTTGGCAACACGGCTATCATGATCGCGCCATTCGAAAGGAAGAGGACTTGCAGGCGGTTGCTCGCTACATCGTCGCTAACCCGTTGCGTGCGGGTTTGGTTGAGAAGGTAGGGAATTATCCTCTGTGGGATGCAATCTGGTTGTGACCTTAAGGGCGCCTTCGCGGGCAAGCCTCGCTCCTACGGATGTTCATCAGTCCTGTAGGAGCGAGGCTTGCCCGCGAAGAGGCCTATTCAGTCACCGGAAATTTTCGATTCCGCCAACGCCTTCAATGCCGCCTTGCGCTCAGTAACCTCCAACGCACCAAGCTTCTCCACCGCCGCATAAAACTTCACCCAATCCCCACCCGCTTGCCGGAACAACGCCGCAAACGCCGGCACCCACTGGTCGTACAAACCAAACGGCAACAACCGCGCATTGTTCATCGGCGCGTTGATCCACGCGTCATAGCGTTTATCTCCAGCCCATTGGCTGTCGCGTATCTGCCGGTATTCGGCTCGTAGGCGCTCGAACTCAGCGGCTTTGCGTTGCCTCATCTGCTCGGTTGGCAGCGGCAGGGCGTAGAGTTTTTCCAGTCGCGAGCGCGTATCCAGAACCAGCTGAATGAACTGGTCACGCCGCTGCGCTTGGGCGCCGTTGTCCGGCGCCAACCCGCGATGGGCGCGCCACTGCCGAGTGCCTTCCTGTTCAACGAACGTGGCGAAAGACTCGTTGAACTCCGTGTCGTCCTTCACATAAAAACGCTGATGCGCCAGTTCATGGAAGATCAGCGTTGCCAACCGTTCATCGCCCCAACCCATCATCGAACTGATAATCGGATCGTTGAACCAGCCGAGCGTCGAATAGGCCTCGACGCCGCCGATCGACACGTCCATACCTTGCAGTCGCAGCAACGCCGCCTCACCACGGGCCGCGCTCTGGTTGTAATAGCCGCGGTAGGCGACGCAACCGGCGACGGGAAAGCAGTGGTTTTGCGGCGTCAGGGAAAATTCCGGCGTGGCGAACACGTTCCAGACTACGAACGGTCGGCCAATGTCGGCGTACAAACGGTAGCTCTGGTTATCCGGCAGATGCAGCTGCTGGCTGGCAAACGACCGGGCCTTTTGCGACTGGGCCAGATGCGCACGCAGCTTTTGATCGCGGGTGGGGTCGGCAATCACGTCGGAAACCGGCTCCCGAGCCCGCAGCAATTTCAGCTGGCCACTGGCCAATTGGCTGTAATAGCTGACGCTGGCGCAACCGTTGAGCAACAAAAACAACACACCCGGAAACAAAACACGCAAAACGCGATCAAGTAACCCAAGGCTTGGAAGCGGCCTGATCAAAATAAAATCATCCCTGGAGAGTCTTCCCGCAAGACTATCCCGCCTGACTGGAGCTCCGCTATGCGCAAGATGATGCTGACGGGAGGCCTGTTGTTGCTGACAGGCTGTGCAGGATTCGGATTACCCCACCATGATCCGTCTCAAGCGTGGATCGATCTCGATACACCGCAGGAAGACACCGCATTGCAAGCGCTGGAAGTCGATGACAAGGCCTCCACCGACAAGCGCTACTTCGAGGTCCAGCCCGGCAGTCATGAATTGACGGTGCGTTATCTGTTCCCGGTCGATCCGAGCAACATCGGGCCGGACGCCGAGCCGCTATGGCGCGATTGCCAACTGAATGTGAAATTCAACAATTTCAACGCGGGTGAGAAATATCAGCTGCAAGCAGGGAATATCGGTTTTCGGCCGTGGGCCAAGCTCTATGACCAACAACGAAAAGTGATAGGCCAAGGCACTCCGGCAGGCTGTCAACGGACCTGATCGGCGTTATGCTGAATGTCCAATCCTCGGGACATTCGTCATGCGCAGGTTATTGCTATTGCTCGCGGCAAGCGCCTTTGCCGGTTGCCAGAGCCCGTTACCGGCGGTCGATCCACAGATGGCGTGGGTCGAGTTTTCTACGCCATTCCCCAACGATAAGTTGCTGATGGCGGAACGACTGGACAAGCAGCGACTGCGCGACGGGCGTTTCTTCCAGGTGACGCCCGGCAGTCATGAGCTGGTCGTTCGATTCGACTTTGAAGTGCCCGGTGGCGGGGGCTTTGGTGTGATGAGCGGTCCCACGGAACGGTTGTGCTACCTGACCATCAACTACGATCATTTCGAAGCAGGCCAGCGTTATGTGCTGGAAGGCCGTTCGATAGCGTTCACTCCCGGCGCTCGGTTGTACAACGCCAAGCGGGAAATCGTCGCTGAAGACCGAGCGTCCTATTGCCTCATGTGAGGCGGATCAACTGTCGTTCTTCTGGTAAATGATGGCTTTGGTGTCGTTGTCGCAAGTGCCGACGACCATCGCGGCGTCATGCTGGGCGGCCTCTTCCTTCGACACGATTTCCAGCGTGTAGGAGGGCACGGCATTCGCCTGAATCTTCACTTCGATCTCGTTCTTGAGTTCTTCGCAATCCTTGGGCGCAGAGAGTGCCGAAGTGGCCAGCACACTGCAGATAATCGCCAGGGCAAAACGTTTCATGGTTGAAGCTCCTTTGAGGCAGCACGCAGGTTGATGCGTTTTCACTGCTGTCATTTATTCGACCACAGGGACGCCAGCCGGGTTTTGTTTCAGCGCAAAAAAATCGCAGCCTGTCGAAGGCTGCGATTTTTTTTGCCCGATAAGACGGGTCTAGAGCAGCGTCGCATCCAGGCTGATTTTCGCATTCAGCACTTTGGACACCGGGCAGCCTTCTTTGGCTTTATTGCTCAGTTCCTCGAACTGCGCCTGGGTCGCCCCAGGGATTTTCGCCTTCAGGATCAACTTCACCGCAGTGATCGCAAACCCTCCGTCGACCTGGTCCAGCGTGACTTCGGCATTCGTATCGATGCTGTCAGCCTTGAGACCGGCGTCGCCGAGAATCATCGAAAAAGCCATGGAGAAACAACCGGCGTGGGCCGCGCCGATCAGCTCTTCCGGATTGGTGCCTTTACCGCCTTCGAAACGTGCCTTGAAGCCGTAGGGCGCTTCTCTGAGAACACCAGTCTCGGTGGAAATCGAGCCGATGCCGGTTTTCAGGTCACCTTCCCAATGCGCCGATGCTTTCTTGGTAATAGCCATGTCTGCCTCCTCAAGATCCGGCGCGAAGCGTCGCGCCTTCGTGGTTTTCGGTTGCCAGGGTTCTGAGGATAGACGGCGGTGCAAAGTTCACCTGAATTCATTAGTCCTACCGTTTTCGTAGGTTTTTTTGTCTCGGCTATTGAAACTCGGGTATATGCCCTCATTGCATGAAGCACGCTTATGGATTCGGCAGGTTTTCGTTTGCAAGAAAAAACCTGCGACCTCAACTGGAGAAGCAGGTTTATGAAACGACTGTCCGATATCAAGTTCTCGACCCTTGATCTGGTGCCCGTGCGCGAGAACGGCAGCGCGGCCCAGTCGCTGCGCAATTCCCTGGACCTGGCGCAGCACGTCGAAAAATTTGGCTACAACCGCTTCTGGGTGGCCGAGCACCACAACATGGACGGCATCGCCAGCTCCGCGACCTCGGTGTTGCTGGGCTATCTGGCCGGCGGCACGTCGACCATTCGGGTCGGTTCAGGTGGCGTGATGTTGCCCAACCACGCGCCATTGGTGATCGCCGAGCAGTTCGGCACCCTCGAAAGCCTGTATCCGGGCCGGATCGACCTGGGCCTGGGCCGCGCCCCCGGTTCCGATCAGATGACTGCACGCGCCTTGCGTCGCGAGCGTTCCGGCAGTGCCGATGATTTCCCTGAAGATGTGGCGGAGCTGGTGCGCTACCTCGGTCCACGCACGCCAGACCAGCGAATCATCGCCATGCCGGGCACCGGCACCAACGTCCCGGTCTGGTTGTTGGGGTCGAGCCTGTTCAGTGCACAACTGGCAGGTGAGCGCGGTTTGCCCTACGCGTTCGCTTCCCATTTCGCACCGCGCTTCATGCATGAGGCGATTCGCGTCTATCGCAATCACTTCAAGCCTTCAGCGGTATTGGACAAGCCCTACGTGATGCTTGGCGTTCCGCTGGTAGCGGCTGACACCGACGAGCAGGCCGAGTATCTGGCGACATCGGTTTACCAGCGCATCCTCGCGTTGATGCGTGGTCAAAGCCTGGTCCAGCGTCCACCGG
Source organism: Pseudomonas sp. BF-RE-22 (assembly GCF_019956155.1). Lineage (NCBI taxonomy): Bacteria > Pseudomonadati > Pseudomonadota > Gammaproteobacteria > Pseudomonadales > Pseudomonadaceae > Pseudomonas > Pseudomonas sp. BF-RE-22. The sequence goes on from NZ_JAHBDD010000011.1 coordinate 490,610, forward strand.
TGAAAACCATGGATGGCCTGTGGCTGCCCCATGAGAAAGACGCGGTGCATGATTTCCTGGGACTGGCGATGGTGGGCAGCCCGCAGAAAATCCGCGCCAAGCTGGACGTATTGATCGAGCAGACCCAGGCAGACGAGCTGATTTTTACCTGCGACCTGTATGAACATGCCGATCGCGTGCATTCCTATGAGCTGCTGGCGCAAGTCATGAAGGGCTGACGCTTAAACAGCGCGCATAAAAAAGCCGACGCCATTGCGTCGGCTTTTTCGTTTAACGATGGAATCGGCCTACCGTTTGTAGACGATTTCCTTGGTGCCTTTCTCACAGGTGCCGACGACTTTTCCGCCAGCAGCGGTGCCCTTATCAACGATTTCCAGTGAGTAGCCAGAAACGCCTTTGGCATCCAGCTTCGCTGCGATTTCGGCTTTCAGCTCTTCGCATGGCTTGCCGTCAGCAAACGCCGCGCCCGCAAGGCTCAACAAACCTACCGCCAACATAAACTTCTTCATCGGTCGCATTCCCTGGTCGGATCAAAGGGAGCATCCAGCCTTCAGCCGGATGCACTCATGTAGCGCTTTGCCATTCCCTATGGCACTCGGCCAGCGCGCAAGTTCAGAAGACTAGCTCAATCTTAGCTGCTGGCAATCCGGAACCCGACCTTGAGCGTCACCTGGAAGTGCGCTGCCTTGCCGTCCTTGATGTGCCCGCGGGTTTCGGTCACTTCGAACCATTCCATGTACTTGAGACTTTTACTGGCTTCGGCCAGCGCGTTGTTGATGGCGTCTTCAATGCTGCTGGTGGATGAGCCGACAAGTTCGACTTTCTTGTAAGTGTGATGGTCAGTCATGGGCGTTCTCCTCAGGGTGTGAAATACAGCCTAGCAGTGATTTTTCGTATTACTTCTGCCGGCCTTCAAGAGGCAGAAGTTCAGATTTACTGCACTTTCTTGAACCTCTGAAGTCCCAACCAACACACGCCACTCATCATCAATGCAGGAGAGCCACCATGGCCAATACCTCTTTACGTAAAGCCTCATTGCAAAGCATGGAAGCCGAGATCGAGAGTCTGTTGAAGTCTTTGGAGAACCTGAAGGACGACGCCTCGGACGAGTCGCGTAAAACCCTCAAGGCGCTGAAAGCCAATGCCGAGAGCGCCCTCAAGCATTCGCGACATTTGCTCAGCGATGCGTACGAAGAAGTCAAAGTCAAAACCCGTGAAACCGGGATCGCCACTCGGGACTACGCCCAGGAACACCCTTGGACTACAGCCGGTGTCGCGGTGGGGGCGTTGGGTCTGCTCGCGGCCTATCTGCTGTGTAAACGCGGCGATTAATCCGTCTGGCGCAGCTCGTTTTTCAGCCACTGCGCCAGTTGCCGAGCGCGTCCGTCCGCGGCGCGCTTGGGTAGCCACAACGCCAGTTGCGCCGGGGTTTCGCTGAAACCCCACGGCGCAACCAGGCGCCCTGCCTTCAAGTCCTCGGCGACTAAAGGTTCAGGGGCAATCGCGACACCGAGACCAGCCACTGCCGCCTCCAGCAAATAATACAAATGCTCGAAGCCCTGCCCGTACTTCAACGCTTTGGCGTCGAGGCCGCTTTGCTGCGCCCAGCTTGGCCAGGCCTGCGGACGGGAAGTGGTGTGCAGCAACGGCTGCTTCAACAGCGCGCTTGCTGGCGCCTGTTGAAGCAGTTCGTAATCGGCGAAGCGTGGGCTCATGACCGGGCCGATGCGTTCGCTGGCCAATTCGTAAACCTGCATGTCCGCAGGCCATGGCGGCTCGGCGAACACCAGCAAGGCGTCCAGCCCCGGACGACGGGGATCGAGATCACCTTCTCCGGCGGACAAGTGCAGGCGCAGGTCCGGTAGATCAGCATTCAACCGCCCCAGTCGCGGAATAAACCAGCGCGCCAGTAGGCTGCCTGAACAGCCGAGCACGAACGGCGCGTCGGCGGTGCTTTGGGTCAGCTCGGCGCAGACGGTGCGCAAGCGCTCAAAGGCTTCAGCGCTGGCATCGCGTAATCGTACGCCGGCATCTGTGAGTTTAAGGCCGCGACCCTCCTTGATGAACAGACTCACCCCGAGATGCTCTTCGAGCACTTTCAATTGCCGGCTGACGGCACCATGGGTGACGTGCAGCTGTTCGGCGGCCTGGCTGACGCTGTTCAGGCGGGCAGTGGCTTCGAAGGCGCGAAGCGCGTTCAGCGGGGGAAGGTCGTGGCTCATGTGATCTGTGAGTTTTCCTGACAGGTTGTGGCGATCTTATCGGTTTTCAGCCTGAGGCGTCAGGGGTAGAGTTAAGCCCACTCTCTTTTCAAAAGCTTCAACTCACCCATTCAACCGGAGCGACCCATGACCCAGACTAATCTGCGCAACGGCCCCGACGCCAACGGCCTGTTTGGCTCGTTCGGCGGCCGCTACGTCGCCGAAACCCTGATGCCGTTGATCCTCGATCTGGCCCGCGAGTACGAAGCGGCCAAGGAAGATCCGGCATTCAAAGAAGAATTGGCCTACTTCCAGCGCGACTATGTCGGACGTCCAAGCCCACTCTATTTCGCTGAACGCCTGACCGAGTTCTGTGGCGGCGCGAAGATTTATCTCAAGCGTGAAGAGCTGAACCACACCGGCGCGCACAAGATCAACAACTGCATCGGCCAGATCCTGCTGGCGCGGCGCATGGGCAAGAAACGCATCATCGCCGAGACCGGCGCGGGCATGCACGGCGTGGCGACGGCCACCGTGGCCGCGCGTTTTGGCCTCGACTGCGTGATCTACATGGGCACCACCGACATCGAGCGTCAGCAAGCCAACGTGTTCCGCATGAAACTGCTGGGCGCCGAGGTGATCCCGGTCGTGGCCGGCACCGGCACCCTGAAAGACGCGATGAACGAAGCGCTGCGTGACTGGGTGACCAACGTCGACAGCACCTTCTACCTGATCGGCACCGTGGCCGGTCCGCACCCTTACCCTGCAATGGTTCGCGACTTCCAGGCCGTCATCGGCAAGGAAACCCGTGACCAACTGCAAGCCCAGGAAGGTCGTCTGCCCGACAGCCTGGTGGCGTGCATCGGCGGTGGCTCCAACGCCATGGGCCTGTTCCACCCGTTCCTCGACGACAAGAGCGTCGAAATCATTGGTGTCGAAGCGGCCGGTTACGGCATCGAGACCGGCAAGCACGCGGCCAGCCTGAATGGCGGCGTACCGGGCGTATTGCACGGCAACCGTACCTTCCTGCTGCAGGATGACGACGGCCAGATCATCGACGCCCACTCGATCTCCGCCGGCCTCGACTATCCAGGCATCGGCCCGGAACACGCCTGGTTGCATGACATCGGTCGCGTTCAATACACCTCGGTGACCGACGACGAAGCCCTCGACGCGTTCCACAAGTGCTGCCGCCTGGAAGGGATTATTCCTGCACTGGAAAGCGCCCATGCCCTGGCCGAAGTGTTCAAACGCGCACCGACCCTGCCGAAAGATCACCTGATGGTGGTCAACCTGTCCGGTCGCGGGGACAAAGACATGCAGACCGTGATGCACCACATGGAAAACTCTCAACAAGTGCAGTCCCAGCAGGAGAAACACTGATGAGCCGCCTGCAAACGCGTTTTGCCGAACTCAAGGAACAAAACCGCGCCGCCCTGGTGACCTTCGTCACCGCCGGCGACCCGAGCTATGACACTTCCCTGGCGATCCTCAAAGGTTTGCCTGGTGCCGGTGCCGACGTGATCGAGTTGGGCATGCCTTTCACCGACCCAATGGCTGACGGCCCGGCGATCCAGCTGGCCAACATCCGCGCCTTGGGCGCCAAACAGAACCTGGCGAAAACCCTGCAAATGGTTCGCGAGTTCCGCGAAGGCAACAGCGATACGCCGCTGGTGCTGATGGGGTACTTCAACCCGATCCACATGTACGGCGTACCGCGCTTCATCGCCGATGCCAAAGAGGCCGGCGTGGATGGCCTGATCGTGGTCGACCTGCCGCCCGAGCACAACGGCGAACTGTGCGACCCGGCCCAGGCTGCCGGTCTGGACTTCATCCGTCTGACTACCCCGACGACCGATGATGTGCGTTTGCCGACGGTCTTGAACGGCAGCTCCGGTTTCGTTTACTACGTGTCTGTGGCCGGTGTGACCGGTGCCGGCGCGGCGACGCTGGAGCACGTTGAAGAAGCGGTGGCCCGTCTGCGCCGCCACACTGATCTGCCGATCAGCATCGGTTTCGGTATTCGTACACCGGAGCAAGCGGCGTCAATCGCGCGTCTGGCCGACGGTGTGGTGGTGGGTTCGGCGTTGATCGATCACATCGCCAACGCCTCGACGCCGGATCAAGCGGTTGATGGCGTACTGAGTCTTTGCGCGGCATTGGCCGATGGCGTGCGTCAGGCCCGCGTCAGCTGAAGGTAAAGTTCCTGATACAGAGGAATTAGAGCCTCGCGGTACAGACTAAACAGCAAGACCGAGGGCTTCAGGACTACGTTCTGAAGCCCTTTTTGCTGTGTGTGCCGTGAGGAAAGACCCGATGAAAATGCCGAAACGTCTGATTGCCAGCCTGGGTGTGCTGATGCTCAGTGCCACCCCGTTGCTGCACGCCAGCGCCGATCAGCGCGACGATCACGACCGCGGCGGTCAGCAACAGGGCCATTACGATAACCGTGGCGATGACCATCGCGGCCCGCAGGACAACCATCGCGGCGGCCCTCCGCCACGGGACTTTGGTCCGGTACGCCAGACGATTCATGACAATCATGGCTACTTCGTACGGGGTGCGCCGCCACCTCCAGGCATTCATCTGGAGCGTGGTCGGCCATTGCCGCACGGTTATTACGGCGAGCGCCTGGACAACCGCGCGCTGAGTCGGCTGCCGTATTACCAGGGTTACGAATGGCGCCGCGCGGGGGGCGACATTGTGCTGATCGCCGTGGGTACCGGGATCGTCTATGAAATTCTGGAAGGGGTGCTCTGACGTGATGAAACTGTAGGAGCGAGCCTGCTCGCGATGGTCGTTAACGATAACGCGTGTTTCCCGACGGAACCCGGCGCTTTCAAGTCCATCGCGAGCAGGCTCGCTCCTACAGTGGGCAGCAATTACTACGGCAACTCCAACCCGCCCGCCGCTTTATGCAATTTACGCAAATGTTCACCAACCTGCTTCAGGTTGGCTTCGTTGGCAGCCATCTCCGCCGCACGACTCGGGTCGAGCAACGCTCTCACTTCCTTGTCCAGGTCGCCGGTCAGCGCCTGGAGCTGCTTTTGCCTCAGGCTGCTTTCCGATTCCAGGCGTTGCCACTCGCTGGGTTGCGGCAAACCATAACCGCCGGTACCAAGCAGCTCCGCCGGACGACTGAGGAAGCCGCTGTTGGCGAGAATCTGCTTCAACGTCGCATTGGCCTTGTCCATACCGCCGTTCTGCAATTCCCGGGCACCGAGATAGCGTTGCTTCACTTCGTCCTGGGCCAGCACCAGTTGTTGCCGGAAAGCGGCCTGCTCCAGTAGCAGCAAAGCCGCGCTGGTGCGCAGGTCAGCCTGATCAATCCATTTACGACGCTCTTCGGCCTTTAAGGCCAGCCAGTCTTCGACCTTGTCCTGTTTGATCGGCAGGTGCTTTTTCAGCACCTCGAACATCGCTTGATAGCGATCTCGGAAAGAGTCGAAGCGATAGCCAAGCCGCAGCGCTTCGCGAGGATCGTCCAGCACACTGGTATCCGCCAGGCCGCGACCCTTGAGCACTTCCAGCAAGCCGTTGGGCATGATGTTGTCCAGCCCGACCAGCTTTGCGTTGTTGGTGCCGCTGCGCAGCAACTTCAGGCCTTCTACCGCGCAGTTGTTGGACAGGAAGAAATAATTGCCGTCGTAGCTCCAGTGCATCTCGGCGGCGTGTTCCACCACGTCTTCGATCTCGTTGCGCGACAGGTTCAGCGGCACCGAGGCGAGGCTGCGCAATTCGGTCTTGGTGTACTCGTCGATGACCTGGGCCAGCGGCAGGACGAACAGGCGCGATGGGTACTTGCCGACCAATCCATCCCAGCTCGACAGCTGTACATCACCGACGAAGGCGCGGTAGGACAACACCAGGTGTTGATCCAGATCCAGCCGGCAATCCGGCCCTCGTGGCCGGCCGGGAGCACAGATCACCAGGCGCAACATGCTGTGGCCCCAGCGGCTGACCCAGTTCTGGTTGGCTTCGGCCAACAGATAATCCACGGCATACACCCGCTCTGGATCGACCTGGCCCAAAGGCTGTTTGGCGAAGTCGTTACCGGCATTGAGGAAGGCGAACGATTTGCCGCAGGTGTCTTTGGCGGCGGGAGCCCAGCCGAAATGTTCTTTGTAGTAGCGGTAGAGCGCAGGGCGGCGACAGACGTAGCTCGGGTCGAGGAGGAAGTACTCCATGTTCACCGCGACGAACTCTTTGGGACTGCTGGTCTCGTAGATGTCCGGGCTGCGGGCGATCTGGCGGTTGTACTGTTCGCGCTCGCCGCGACGGCCCACGTATTGCGGCCAGCCTGCGAGGTCGAGCAGGCGCGGGTCATCGCTGAGGGTGAAGCGTCGGTCGGACTGGCCACGGCATTCATCCGGAATACCGATCAGGCCGGAACTGTTGGTGCGCCGGGTGCAGCGCTGGATCAGCGTGCGTTCGGCGGCTGGCCAAAAACGCGAGCGGTCATAGATGTGGGTGAGTTCGTGCAGCACCGTGGCCAGCATTTCCCTGCGCACGGTGCCATGAGGGCGATAAGTCTTCTTGGTTGCGGCGCTGCCGTCGGTGAGGCTGGCGAGCAGGTTGCGGTTCAGGTCGAGTTCGGACACCAGCGACGCCTGGCCGTAGGCATTGCTCGGCATGTCATCAGTCCAGCCAACGTCGATGCGCCGGTCGAGTTGCTCGATGAACCGCGGCGGCAACGCCTGCATGGCTTCATCAAGCAGCGCCTGGCTGGCCTGCTGTTGCGCGGGACTCAGGCCTTCGGTCTTGAGCTGTAATTGCAGTCCGGCCTGAGCCGTGTTGCCGAGCAGCAACATGGCCCCCATCAGAAGCCAGGCATTTAGCGACCTCACAGTGCGAGGATGGCTTCGGCGATGACCTGATCACTGGCGTCCCGAGCTTCCGGTACGCGGGTGCGCAATAGGTTGAGCGCTGCTTCCAGGTGCGCGCCTCGGATATCGCCATCACTGGCGACGAAACTGGCGGCATCGTCATGGGCTTCTCGAACGATTTTCGCGTCACGGATGGACGTCGTGGTATCGGAAGTGAAATCAAGGGTCCGGCGAGTGGCGTTGATGAGGATGTTGCTGGTGGCAACCAGGGTGTGCGCCTGGGTTACATCGGCCAACAGCAGCAGGCCAAGGGTGGCGACAATCAGCGGGCTACGCATGGAACGACTCCGGGGGAACGAGGATAACTATTGGACGAGAATAGCGTGTGCCAGTTCAAGGTCGCTTGCATGAAGTTTTGGCTGGGTCTGGCGCAGGTAAATCAGGGCCGACTCCAGTTGTGCGCCTCGCAATTGGCCGTCACTGGCGATAAATGAAGCGGCGTCATCCCTGGCGGCGAGCAGAAGCTTACGGTCGAAGGGTGCGGAGGTCACCATGCTTGTGGCGTAGCCAGTAGCTACGACGCCTTGCGTCGTCAGGTCGAAGGCATGGGCCAGGCTTGCCCAACTGGCCGCCATGAGTACCGGAGTGATCAACAGACAGGTAAGAAAACGCATGAGACTCGACAGTTGAAAGCGAGTCCCAAGGCTAGCGCAACGCCCGGTTTAGAGCCAGCGCCGAAACATCGGGACACGTTGGGTGTGTCCCGGATATGGATGGTGCCTGGTTAGATCGTCAGGATGGCCTGAGCCAGTTGTGCGTCAGTCGCGTTCAGTTGAGGGGCCTGGTGGCGAATGTGGTCGAGTGCGCTTTCCAGTTTCACGCCACGAATGGCGCCTTCGCTGGCGACGAAGCTGGCGGCGTCGTCACGGGCCGCGCGTACGATCTTGTCATCACGAAAGGACGAGGTGACATCGGAAGTGGCATCGGACGTAGCCTTGAGTGCACCGACGACGGCATCGGTGGTCACGATGAAGCTGGTGGCGTGGGAATTGGCAGCCACGGCAAGCAGGGCTGCAGCGCTGAGCAGACGAAGACGGGACATGGTGTAACTCCTTTTGGTAAACCGATTGAGATGTGGCGCGGTGTCTGTTGAGTCAGACGCCTGTCGCGCAGTCATCGCCACGTTCTGGCTTGATATTAGGCCTGTAGGTGTCGATTCGCACAGCCCCGTCTGTTCAGGCGGACATCAGCGCCAGAACGGCTTATCCAATTCTTTGACACGATCTGAATGACTGATGCCCAGGTCAGACAGCTGCCTGCCGTCGAGTTGCGCCAGTAAACGCCGGGTTCTGGCTCTTTCGAGGCTGCTGGCGAAGCCTCTGAACAATCTTCCAAGCCAGGTAAACCGAGGCTTGGATTGCGAAGTGGTCGCGGGGAGATCCAGTGGATGATCCATGGTGCAGTCCTTTTGCTGGCAGGTCGGGATTTCATGATGATCCCGCCCGGTTCGCCAAGACAGACACACACGCTTGAAATTGTACTGGTTCAGTTTTGATTAAAGTTAAACTGTACCTGTGTTTGAGTGTGCTTATTGTTTTGAGGATTTCATCACCCCAAAACGACAAAACCCGTCGTGGTTTCCCACGACGGGTCTTGTTTGTTCAATTCGGGTGCTGGCGGTTGACCTTAAAGATCAGAGCCAGCGACGCTAACTTAGCGCCAGAACGGCTTGCTCAGCTCTTCGTAGCGTTGTGCTTCGCTAATCCCGGCGTCAGCCAGCAGACGCGAATCCAGGCGAGCCAGTTGGTGGCGGCTGGAGATGCGGCGCTGCCACAGCATCAGGTTGGCGATAACGCGCAGAGGCATGGAAGCCTGGGTTTTTGCAGCGGTGTCTTCGAAGAACAGATCGGAACTGAGTGTACGTTCCATGGTTTTCATCCTTCCGCTTGTGGCGGGATTAGGTAGTGGTTTAACTGATGCCAATGATCCTCTTGTTTGGCCAGTCTCTCTAGATACAGTTCACCTGTATTGTGAGGGACCAGTTAACTGTTAAAGGGTGGTGTACTGGTCTAAATTGAGGCAACTGTACCTATCAGCACTAATATGGTGCATTTTTGGTGATTCAGGTCGAAAAGGTAGGCCATTACGGTAGGAAAAGACCAGTACAGCAGTACAGTTTTAAACACATTTCTGCCTGGCAATAGTCCGCTGTCGAAACTGTGTTTGCGACAGCGGCTATCTGTATCAATTACACCGTCAGCATTCGACCGGTTTCTTCCAGGTTGATGTGCCAGCTCAGGGCGTCACGCAGGATATGCGGCGTGTGCCCGCCGATGGCGCAAGCGGCGGTGAAGTAGTCATCCAGCGCCTGGCGATAGTCCGGGTGTACGCAGTTATCGATGATGACGCGAGCCCGCTCCCGCGGTGCCAGCCCGCGCAAGTCCGCCAGACCGACCTCTGTCACGAGGATGTCGACGTCATGCTCCGTGTGATCGACGTGGCTGACCATCGGCACCACGCTGGAGATCGCGCCGCCCTTGGCAATCGACTTGGTCACGAAGATCGCCAGGTGCGCGTTGCGCGCGAAGTCGCCCGAGCCACCGATGCCGTTCATCATTCGTGTGCCGCAGACGTGGGTAGAGTTGACGTTGCCGTACAGGTCGAACTCCAGCGCAGTGTTGATGCCGATGATCCCAAGGCGGCGCACCACTTCCGGGTGGTTGGAGATTTCCTGCGGACGCAGGACCAGTTTGTCCTTGTAACGCTCCAGGTTGCCGAACACATCAGCGTTGCGGCGGCTCGACAAGGTGATCGAACTACCAGACGCAAAACTCAGCTTGCCGGCGTCGATCAGGTCGAAGGTCGAGTCCTGCAACACCTCGGAATACATGGTCAGGTCTTCGAACGGAGAATCGATCAGTCCGCACATCACCGAGTTGGCAATGGTGCCGATGCCGGCCTGCAATGGGCCGAGCTTGTTGGTCATGCGCCCAGCCGCCACTTCCTGCTTGAAGAAGTCGATCAGGTGGTCGGCAATGGCCTGGGTATCAACGTCTGGTGGCAGCACCGTCGACGGCGAGTCGGACTGATTGGTGATGACGATCGCGACGATCTTTTCAGGCGGGATCGGAATGGCGGTGCTGCCAATGCGATCGTCGACCTTCACCAGCGGAATCGGCGTGCGGGTCGGGCGATACGTCGGGATATAGATGTCGTGCAAACCCTCGAGGTTCGGGTTATGCGCCAGGTTGATCTCGACGATCACCTGTTTGGCGAAAATCGCGAAGCTGGCCGAGTTGCCCACCGAAGTGGTCGGCACGATGTGGCCTTGCTCAGTGATTGCCACGGCCTCGATGACGGCGATGTCCGGCAGTTTCAGCTGCTGGTTGCGCAGCGACTCCACGGTTTCTGAAAGATGCTGGTCAATAAACATCACTTCGCCGGCGTTGATCGCCTTGCGCAATGTGCTGTCGACCTGGAACGGCATGCGTCGCGACAGGACGCCGGCTTCGGTGAGCTGTTTATCAAGGTCGTTGCCCAGGCTGGCGCCGGTCATCAGCGTGATTTTCAGCGGGGTGACTTTGGCGCGTTCGGCCAATGCATGCGGCACGGCTTTGGCTTCGCCGGCGCGCGTGAAACCACTCATGCCGACGGTCATGCCGTCCTCAATCAGAGCGGCAGCGTCAGCGGCGCTCATCACCTTATCCAACAACGAAGGCAAGCGAATACGATCACGGTACATGGATTGTTATCTCGGGCAACGGAAGCAAGGTGTGCAGTCTAGTGATTTCAAAAAAAATCCTCCCGCTACCATGGTCGAATGCAGACCCCTGATTTAGAGCCTTTGGTCGGGTTTCACGGGGAATAAAAAAACCCCAGCCTACTAAAGGCTGAGGTTTTGGGTATTGCGCTGGAGCAGTTTTTACTCGACGGCTTTGACCATGTCTTCGATGACTTTCTTGGCGTCGCCGAAGACCATCATGGTTTTGTCGAGGTAGAACAGTTCGTTGTCCAGGCCGGCATAACCGCTGGCCATCGAACGTTTGTTGACGATGATCGTCTTGGCCTTGAACGCTTCGAGAATCGGCATCCCGGCAATCGGCGATTTCGGATCGTTCTTCGCCGCCGGGTTGACCACGTCGTTGGCGCCGAGCACCAGCACCACGTCGGCCTGACCGAACTCGGAGTTGATGTCTTCCATCTCGAACACCTGGTCGTAAGGCACTTCAGCCTCGGCCAGCAGTACGTTCATGTGACCAGGCATACGACCCGCCACCGGGTGGATCGCGTATTTAACGGTCACGCCACGATGGCTCAGCTTTTCGGTCAGCTCTTTCAGTGCGTGCTGCGCCCGTGCTACCGCCAGGCCGTAGCCTGGAACGATGATCACGGTATCGGCGTTGGTCAGCAGGAAGGTCGCGTCGTCGGCCGAACCGGATTTCACCGGGCGGGCTTCCTTGGCGCCAGCCGGGCCGGCATCGGCCGTATTGCCGAAACCACCGAGCAGTACATTGAAGAAGGAACGGTTCATCGCCTTGCACATGATGTACGAGAGGATCGCACCGGAGGAACCCACCAGCGAGCCCGCGATGATCAGCATCGAGTTGTTCAGCGAGAAGCCGATACCCGCTGCTGCCCAACCGGAGTAACTGTTAAGCATCGACACCACAACCGGCATGTCCGCGCCGCCAATCGGGATGATGATCAGGACGCCCATCACGAAGGCCAGCACCAGCATCAGCGCGAATGCACTGAGATTGCCGGTCAGCATGAAGGTGACGCCCAGCGCCAGTGTCGCCAGACCCAGCAGCAGGTTCAGCTTGTGCTGGCCGCCGAACTGTACCGGTGCACCCTGGAACAGGCGGAACTTGTACTTGCCCGAGAGCTTGCCGAACGCGATCACCGAACCAGAGAAGGTGATTGCACCGATGGCAGCACCCAGGAACAGCTCCAGACGGTTGCCCGCAGGAATCGAATCACCCAATTGCTTGACGATGCCCAGCGATTGCGGCTCAACAACAGCGGCGATCGCGATGAACACCGCGGCCATACCGATCATGCTGTGCATGAAGGCGACCAGTTCCGGCATCTTGGTCATTTCAACGCGTTTGGCCATGATCGAGCCGGCGGTGCCGCCGACCAGCAGGCCGACGATGACGTAACCGATACCGGCGGTGGCCAGCTCAGCGCCCAGCTTATAGATGAGGCCCACGGTGGTGAGGATCGCCAAGGCCATGCCAAGCATGCCGTACAGATTGCCGCGACGCGACGTGGTCGGGTGCGACAGGCCTTTCAGGGCCTGGATGAAGCAGATGGACGCGATCAAGTAGAGCGTCGTTACGAGGTTCATGCTCATTACTTAGGCGCCTCTTCTTTTACGGCTTTCGGGGCTTTTTTCTTGAACATCTCAAGCATCCTGCGGGTCACCAGGAAGCCACCGAATACGTTCACTGCCGCCAGGGCCACGGCCAGCGTGCCCATGGTTTTGCCCAGTGGCGTAACGGTCAGCGCCGCGGCGAGCATGGCGCCGACGATCACGATCGCCGAAATGGCGTTGGTGACCGCCATCAACGGCGTGTGCAGCGCAGGTGTAACGTTCCAGACCACGTGATAACCGACATAAATCGCCAGCACGAAGATGATCAGGTTGTAGATACCGGGGGAGATAAGCTCTTCCATCGTCTGAATCCCTGCTTAGGCGTTTTTGCGGATGACTTGGCCGTCGCGGCACATCAGGCACGCGGCGACGATGTCGTCTTCTAGGTTCACTTCGAACTGGCCTTCTTTGTTGAAGACCAGCTTCAGGAAGTCCAGCAGGTTGCGTGCGTACAGGGCCGATGCGTCTGCCGCGACTGCGCCGGCCAGATTGGTAGGACCGCAAATGGTCACGCCATTCTCGACCACAACCTGATCGGCCACGGTCAGCGGGCAGTTGCCGCCCTGGGCTGCGGCGAGGTCGATGACCACCGAGCCTGGCTTCATCTGCGCCACGGTTTCCGCGCTCAACAGCGTCGGTGCCTTGCGGCCCGGAATCAGTGCCGTGGTGATGACAATGTCAGCCTGCTTGGCGCGCTCGTGCACGGCCAGGGCCTGACGCTGCATCCAGCTCGCCGGCATTGGACGTGCGTAACCGCCGACACCGACGGCGCATTCGCGCTCTTCATCGGTCTCATAAGGCACGTCGACGAACTTGGCACCGAGGGATTCGATCTGCTCTTTAACCGCAGGTCGCACATCAGATGCTTCGATCACCGCACCCAGACGTTTCGCCGTAGCGATCGCCTGCAAACCGGCTACCCCGGCGCCAAGAATCAGCACGCGCGCCGCTTTCACGGTGCCCGCAGCGGTCATCAGCATCGGCATGAAGCGAGGGTAATGGTGAGCGGCCAGCAACACGGCTTTATAGCCGGCGATGTTGGCTTGCGAAGACAGCACATCCAGGCTCTGGGCGCGGGAGGTGCGTGGCGCGGCTTCCAGCGCAAACGCGGTGATTCCGCACTCGGCCAGCTTGGCGATGGTTTCATTGCTGAACGGGTTGAGCATGCCCACCACAACGGTGCCGCTCTTGATCAGAGCGAGTTCGCTGTCGCTGGGTGCGACCACCTTGAGAATCAGCTCGGCACCAAACGCATCGTTGGCGCTGCCAATGGTTGCGCCTGCCGCTTCATAAGCACTGTCGACAACGCTGGCGTTAATGCCGGCGCCGCTTTGCACAGTGACCTTATGACCCTGGCCGATCAGCTTCTTGATGGTTTCCGGGGTTGCAGCAACCCGTGTTTCACCCGTCTGGGTTTCGAGAGGAACACCAATGTGCACGTCAAATCTCCTGCGTGATCTTATTGAGTAAACCCAGGCACTTCGGATGGTGCGGCTGGGGCGGCCGATCAGCACGATCCCGCCAAATCAGGGCGGGGCGCGGCATTTTGCAGGCGAACTTTGTGCCCTTCAAGGGATTATGACGGGTGACGGAAAATTAACTACAAGTCACCCCGTGACCGAATGTCGCAACCAACCGCTTCAATCCCTTGCAGGCCGTGCCTTGTAAGGTTTTTCGCCAAAATTCAAGAAATTACACATCGGTACGGTGAATGCAGCGTTATTGCCATCCAATAGCGGCTCAAGGCCACGTTTTCAGGCGCTTGTGGGACGTTTGTACAGCTTCTAGGTACAGTTTGCGAGTATGCGACAAATACTTATATCTGTAGGGCTTTCAGTTTGTTGACTACGGGGTCAGCTAATAGCGCAGAGCCTTTATCCTTCTAGGCTGTAGCTTTGTGCCTGATTTACCAGCCAGTCGCGAAAGGCCTTCAAAGACGCAGATTCGACCTTTCGATCAGGAATCATCAGGTAATACGCCTTGATGCTGGACAGTGCCTGAACGTTTGCAATCACCAGCCGCTTCTCCGCCAGTTCGCGCTGAATCAGGAACGGCGGGATCAAGGCGATCCCCATGTCATGCATCGCCGCTTGGGCAAGCATGGAGAATAGCTCGTAGCGCGGCCCTGTCATGTCGCGGGGGATATTAAGGTTTTGCGAGTTGAACCATTGGCGCCAGGCATAGGGGCGGGTGGTCTGTTGCAGCAAGGGCAGTTCGGCGATTTCAGCGGGTGTGAGGCTTGTCCTTTTGCCCAGTAGGTTGGGGCTGCACACAGGCATGGGATTTTCGCCCATCAGCCTGTGGGATTCAGTGCCTGACCAGTCTGCATCGCCAAAGTAAATGGCGGCATCGAAATCTGTGTCGGCAAACAGGAACGGGCGTGTGCGGTTAGTGAGGTTGACCGTCACTTCCGGATGTTTTTGCTGGAAGTCCTTGAGTCTTGGCAGCAGCCATTGGGTGCCGAAGGTTGGTACGACTGCCAGCTCAATCACGTTGGTACCCTGTTGGCCCATCACTGACAGGGTGTCGCGCTCTACGGCGTCCAGCTGTGTTGCTACCCGACGGCTGTAGGAAAGCCCGGCTTCAGTCAGCTTCACTCCGCGTCGCGAGCGTCGGAACAATTCCACACTCAAGAACTCCTCAAGGCTGGCGATCTGTCGGCAGATCGCTCCCTGAGTGAGGGAAAGTTCCTGGGCTGCCTTGGTAAAGCTCTCGTGGCGTGCCGCTGCTTCAAAGCTGACCAGGGCGGTTGTGCTGGGGATCTTCCTGCGCATGTACGTCAACCTCACTAATACATCGTACAAAAAACTGCTTCGCGATGTTTCGGAGTGAGAAATTAGCACAACAGTATGCAAAATCCTCGTTTGTCGTAACGCCGAACCCGGCCTAGGATCAGTCCACATTATTTGACCCGATTCGAGAGGACACACTCATGGGCGGTAAAGCTAGCTTCAACTGGATCGATCCCCTGCTGCTGGATCAACAGCTCACCGAAGAAGAGCGCATGATTCGCGACACTGCCGAGCAATTCGCTCAGCAGAAGCTCGCGCCGCGTGTTCTTGAAGCTTTCCGTCATGAAAAGACCGACCCGGCGATCTTCCGTGAAATGGGCGAAGTCGGCCTGCTGGGTGCAACCATCCCTGAGCAATATGGCGGCAGCGGTCTGAACTATGTCAGCTACGGTCTGATTGCTCGTGAAGTTGAGCGCGTCGATTCGGGTTATCGCTCGATGATGAGCGTGCAGTCCTCTTTGGTGATGGTGCCGATCAATGAATTCGGTACTGAGGCCCAGAAGCAGAAGTATCTGCCGAAACTGGCCTCGGGTGAGTGGATTGGCTGTTTCGGTCTGACCGAGCCGAACCACGGTTCTGATCCGGGTGCGATGATTACCCGTGCACGCAAAGTGGAGGGCGGCTACAGCCTGACCGGCAGCAAGATGTGGATCACCAACAGCCCGATCGCCGATGTATTCGTGGTCTGGGGCAAGGACGACGAGGGCGACATCCGTGGCTTCGTTCTGGAGAAAGGCTGGAAAGGCCTGAGCGCGCCGGCCATTCACGGCAAAGTGGGGCTGCGTGCATCCATCACGGGTGAGATCGTCATGGACAACGTGTTTGTCCCTGAAGAGAACATCTTCCCTGACGTCCGTGGTTTGAAAGGCCCGTTTACTTGCCTGAACTCGGCACGTTATGGCATTTCCTGGGGTGCGCTGGGCGCGGCCGAGTTCTGCTGGCACACCGCTCGCCAATACACCCTGGATCGTCAGCAGTTCGGTCGTCCATTGGCTGCTACTCAATTGATCCAGAAGAAACTGGCGGACATGCAGACCGAAATCACCCTGGCTCTGCAAGGCTGCCTGCGTCTGGGTCGTATGAAAGATGAAGGCACCGCTGCGGTCGAAATCACGTCGATGATGAAGCGCAACTCTTGCGGCAAGTCCCTGGACATTGCTCGTATGGCGCGTGACATGTTGGGTGGTAACGGTATCTCCGATGAATTCGGCGTGGCGCGTCACCTGGTCAACCTGGAAGTGGTGAATACCTATGAAGGTACGCATGACGTCCACGCGCTGATCCTTGGTCGTGCGCAGACTGGCCTCCAGGCGTTCTATTAATAGGAGAACGGCCATGGGCGCGCTTTCGCATCTACGGGTACTGGATTTGTCGCGGGTGCTGGCCGGGCCGTGGTCCGGTCAGATACTGGCGGACCTTGGCGCCGAGGTAATCAAGGTCGAGCGTCCGGGCAATGGCGATGACACGCGCGCCTGGGGGCCTCCTTTTCTGAAGGACGCCTATGGCGAGAACACCAGCGAGGCCGCCTACTACTTGTCGGCCAATCGCAACAAGCAATCGGTGACCATCGACTTCACTCGCCCGGAGGGGCAGAAGTTGGTGCGTGAGCTGGCGGCGAAGTCAGACATCCTGATCGAGAACTTCAAGGTCGGTGGTCTTGCGGCTTATGGATTGGATTATGAGTCGCTCAAAGAGGCCAATCCTAATCTGATCTACTGCTCGATCACCGGATTTGGTCAGACAGGTCCTTACGCCAAGCGCGCGGGTTATGACTTCATGATCCAGGGCTTGGGCGGCCTGATGAGTCTGACGGGGCGACCAGAAGGTGATGATGGTGCCGGGCCGGTGAAAGTCGGCGTGGCGCTGACGGACATTTTGACCGGGCTTTACTCGACCGTGGCGATTCTCGCAGCGCTTGCGCATCGGGATCATGACGGTGGCGGCCAACATATCGATATGGCGTTGCTGGATGTCCAGGTGGCATGTCTGGCTAACCAGGCGATGAACTACCTGACGACAGGCAATGCGCCGAAGCGGCTGGGTAATGCACATCCGAACATCGTGCCGTATCAGGACTTTCCTACAGCAGATGGCGATTTCATTCTCACTGTGGGTAATGACGGGCAGTTCCGCAAATTTGCGGAAGTGGCCGGGCAGCCGCAGTGGGCGGATGATCCGCGATTTGCCACCAACAAGCTGCGGGTGGCGAACCGTGCGGTGCTGATTCCGTTGATTCGCCAGGCTACGGTGTTCAAGACCACTGCTGAGTGGGTGTCGCAGTTGGAGCGGGCAGGCGTACCGTGTGGTCCGATCAATGATCTGGCTCAGGTGTTTGCCGACCCTCAGGTAAAGGCGCGCGGTTTGGCGATTGAGCTGCCTCACGCCTTGGCAGGGATGGTGCCGCAGGTGGCGAGCCCGATTCGTTTGTCCGAGACACCGGTGGAGTACCGCAATGCGCCTCCTTTATTGGGCGAGCATACGATGGCGGTGCTGCAGCGGGTGTTGGGCCTGGACGCTTGTGCGGTGACTGCATTAAAGGACGCTGGAGTGCTTTGAGGAGTCCTTCTATATAGAGGGCGTGGTTTTGCTCTTCTATATAGAGGGAAGCGCGCTGTTTTCAGGCTTTCTGCAAGTTATTGATAGAAAGGCTAAATTAGGGGTTGACGGCAGATTCTAGAAGTCTATAATTCGCCCCACTTCCGGCGCAGTCGAAACGGAAAACTCCTTGGTAAACAAAGAGTTACGCAGTTTTCGACAGCGAGTTGCTTCAGGTCATCGAAGCCCAGAAGGAGTTGAAAGGGCGGTGTTGTGTGGCTCTTTTGACGGTTCGATCTTCTCGGTCGAAAGCGGAGAAAAAGAGGTGTTGACAGCAGCGAGTAACGCTGTAGAATTCGCCTCCCGCTAACGAGAGATCGGAAGCGCAAGTGGTTGAAGTTGCAAAGGAAACTTTGAAAACTTCTGAAAATAACCGCTTGACAGATGCAGAGGACGCTGTAGAATGCGCGCCTCGGTTGAGACGAAAGATCTTAACCAACCGCTCTTTAACAACTGAATCAAGCAATTCGTGTGGGTGCTTGTGGAGTCAGACTGATAGTCAACAAGATTATCAGCATCAC